>NZ_JBQQBQ010000025.1:0-142729 GCF_052245915.1 Nonomuraea sp. 10N515B | reverse complement strand
AGAACACCGATTCATCCGATTCCAAAAACAAGACAAACGATGCTAAAGTGACTATTGAGGCGATTGCTTCCTAATAGTCACCGATTACGGGTGACCTTCTCAAACACCACCTCCATGGGCGCGGCCGCTCCGCAGTCCGCATCCGCTGACGAAGTCGCGTGCGACTTGTTTGAGGGCGTCCGCGAGCTGCGGAGACCACACCTCAGTGAAGCGCTCTGCTTCTGAGCGGAAGGAGTACACGTCGGCGGTGGGAAAGTCGGGTGCGTGGTCGACAGGCATGCCGCTGATCTGGTTGAACAGAACGCATCGCGCGATGCGGGCCCGTCGCCCGCCTCCTGGGGGATGGCCGGTTTGGCGGCAGATCTCTACCCATTGCTTGGCGGGTAGCAGGTTCGAGTAGTCCAGGGTGCGGCGGCGCTGGTAGTCGATGGGAATGTCGTTCTCGTCCAAGTAATGTGCGAGGCGAATCAGAGCTGTGGCGAGGGGTTCCCAACACTGCCGATCGTGCAGCATCTGCAGTACGCGCGATAGGGCCTTGCCGTCGCTGGCCGATCCGAGCATTGATGCAGCTGCGTCGAGTTCGAGTTTGGTTCCGACCAGAAGCACCGCCGCAGCCAGCACGGGTGCCAGGATGCGCTGGTAAGCGCCGCTGGAGGGGCTCAGCCGCACGGCCCATGACGGCCACAGCGCGGCGGGGAGTTTGTTTGAGCGCCGGCTGACCTGGCGGGCAGCGGGAGATGGAGGGGAGGGAAGCGCGACGGTTTGGTACCGCAGTTGGTCACTCGGGCGAAGCAATGGTCCGAGCGCGGCCAGTTGTATCGTCCGTAGAACCATGCTGGTGCCTCGGCCCCAGCCTCGGATGGTGGTGGTCGTGGTCTTCTCAGATCCGTTGCGGGATTTACCGATCACCGTGCGTAGGGCGTGGGCGGCTGAGCTCAGCTGCGCCACGCCGAGCACCTGCATCGCGGCGATGACCGCGGCTGCCGTCATCGCCGATGTCGGCGGTGCCATGAACCCTGGGCGGCTCGCCTCCCGTCGCTCTGGCTCGTTGCTCGGCTGGGAGGTGATGTGGGCGTTGAGGATGTCGGCGGGAACTCTTGCCGCCAAGTCGTCAGCGCCCAGGTGGGTCAGCATCCGACTAGCGACTGCGCGCAGTTCGGAAAGCGCCACGGCGGAGGGCTGAGGATGCTGGGAATACTGGCCGAATTCTGCATGGTCGGTCTCGATCATGTTCGTGATCAGGCGTTGGGCCTCAATCGCGGGATGGCCCGTGGGCAGGCGGAGAGCCTCAGCCTGGGTGAGGTCCTGGTCGCATTCGCGCGGGGCGTCGGGGTCAGCGGTTCGGGGCGGGCGGGTGCCGCAGTGTCCCGGGATCGGCAGGCTGCGGCGAGAGAAGGGGCGTCTTCGTGTCAGGCGTCCACATCCTTGGCAGGTGTCCACGAGTAGGAGGGAGTGGTGGGTGCAGGCGAACGACCAGCCCAGGCGCCACTCCAGCTTCCATCGTCCGGCGCTCTCGGCCAGGCAGTGGGGGCAGTATCGCGACCCGGTGCCCCGTCCCCATTGCCGGTGCCGGTTGACCTGCCGCTTCGCGCGATCGATCAACAGTGCTCGACCGTCGAAGTGCGCCAGAGTCATGGCATGCACACGCTGGTCGTCCAGGCCGGTGGCGAAGGCGATGCCGGCGGCTTCGCGCTCGCTCAGGGCGATGGTCCAGTCGCGGGGACGGGTCCAGCCGGGCGCCTCGTCCCCGGCCCTGGTTAACAGGCCGAGGCTGGAGAGCACATCGCCGTAGCCTGTTTGCGTCCGGTGCGCGAGTGCCTCCAGCCAGGAGTCCAGGGACTCTCCGGGAAGCGGTGCCATCCGGATCGGCAGCGTCCGCAAGGTGGTCACCCTCGCCGCCTCGCAGATCGTCTCGGCCTGCTGGTGTTCTTGCCGCCGGCCAGCAGAGCCTCCCACCGCGCCTGCTGATCTTGCGCGGCCCGGTCGAGTTTGACCGTGGTCATCAGCTCGAAGGTCAAGCGCTCCTCCCCGGTTCGGATCGCCCGCAGGCACGCTCGTTTGATCAGGGTCATCAGGGAGCCGATGTGCCCGTTGCAGCGGGCGTAGAGGTGATCGGACAGGTCGTCGGCGAGCATGCCGGGATGCTTGTCGGCCAGCACCAAGCGCTGTTCCAGGGAGAGCAGGAAGCTGCGCCACTGCGTGCGCCCGGCCTCGTCATCGATCGTGAACGGATCCAGATCAAGCGGGGTGACGCGGCGTTCGAGCTGCGGATCGTCGTAAAGGCCCTTGTCCTTCAGGCCGTGCCCGATGAAAAGGATCATCAGCGGGAACTCGTTGGCGATCGTCTTGAACTGGTTGGCCAGTTCGGTCCCGCGAATCGACCGGAATCGGAGGAACTGCAGGTCGTCGACCAGCAGGAGCCGTGACTCGCAGGACAGGGCACAGTCTAGGGCGCGGGATAGGAACGAGTTCGCGGTCCCGCTGTTGCGCCCGGAGTGGGCGAAGAACTCCAGCATCGCCCAGTTGAAGTCCTTGACCGTGGTGTCGCCCATCATCCCGACCCGGATCACCGGCCACCGCTCGTGCCCGGCTGCGGTGAACCGGCCGTGCTCGCGGATCAGGTCGTTGTGGACGCGCTTGGCGAACGACAGTCCGACCGTGGTCTTGCCCAGGCCGGGGAACGCGTCGACGGCGGCCATCCCCTTGGCCTCCCAGTTCGGCTGGTCCAAGCCGGCCTGGAGGATGTCGGTCAAATCCGCGACGAGCTGGCTTGCCTGTGCGGTCTTGATCGGACGCAGGTTGGCGAGGAACCTGCGGCGCCACAGATCGTGCTCGGCCTTCGCCTCTGGGCTCAAAGCCTTGAGGCCGGACCTGGTCATGTCTGGAGGGCGGGGGAAATCCGGCGCCTCGGCGAACGTCGCAAAGCCTTCCTTCCTGGTCAGGGTCAAATCGTCGAGTGCAAGGGTCCTCCACGCTGGATCCTCCCGTGGCACCTGGACCTCAGACAGGATCACAGGTCCTCCAGGGCATCGGCGTAGAAGGACTCCTCGTCGAGTTCGACATCCTCGCCAAGCACCCCGCCCTCGAAGTCTTCGGCGTCCGCGGCGTCATCGTCCCCGCCGATGTCGGCGGGCTCTCGCACGAGCTCGCGCGGGGGCTGCTTGTCCCACTCAACGGCGAACGCGATCTGTTCCCTGGCCGCACGCAGCGCGATCCGCCGCTCGGCCAGCGTCATGCCCAGCCCCAACTGCCAGCGCTCGAGCAGTTCGGACACCGCCAGGCGGTCGTTGGAGTACGGGTGCTTCGTCGCGGCGAGCTTGCGACCGTACTCCAGAGCGTCCTCGCTCAGCGGGAAACTGCGGCTGGCCGCGTGCTCCCAATCCAGCTGGTGCCAGGTCCGGTCCAGGTCACGGAAGTAGGCGTGGTCGATGTCGTCCGGGTTGACCTGGATCGGCCACTTGCCGCCCAGATACGGGCTCGGGCGCCCGTCGAGGTAGAGACCAGGGCCGTTGTAGCGCCGACCGTCGATCTCGACCCCGTAGGGCTGGATGGTGCGCCACTTGGTCTCCAGGAACTCCAGCGCCAGGAATCTGTCCCGGGGAACCTCGATGTAGCCGGCCCTGGCCATCCCGTGCTCGAACATCTGCGCTGGCGACATGCGCAGCCCCGGGACCGCCGGGTCGATCAGACTCGAGTGGGGTGTGAGGTGATAGGTCGCCGCGATCCATTGCCGGATCCGGTCGAACAATTCGTCGATGTAGTAGAACGCCTGCCGTTCAGGCCCTTCGCCCCGGGAGAAGAGATCCGGGCCCTTGTAGCCGGGCAGGGTGTGCAGCAGCCCTTCCCTCAACGTCTTGAAGAACCGTTCGACGGGTCCCTTGTCCCGGCCCGTCCGGAGCCGGACCGGCTGGATGGAGATGCCCATCCGGGCGCAGACGCTGCGCAGATGCTCTGAGACGTAGATCTTCCCGTGGTCGATCACCACGGTCTCGGGCACTAACCCGGGTCCTGCCGCCTTCGCCATCGGCCCATCGATCGCCGTCGGGTCGATCAGCACCGAACGGGGGATGCCGTGCTCGGGCCAGACCGCCTCGCGTGGCCAGTGCGCCGCGACCGGTAACGGCCGGTAGGCCTGGAAGAGGGCCGCGGCCGCGTCCACCGCCTTGGTGGAGACCGGCGTCAGCCGGATCCCCACGATGCAGCGGGTGTACCAATCCATCACGACGGTCAGCTCGCAGTTGATCCACCGCAGAGTCACCGGATCCAGCGCGAACACGTCCAGCCGGGTGGTGTCCATCAGCAGGTACTCACCCGGCCGGGTCGGACGCAGACGCCCGAACACCTCCCGGGGCCGTCCGGCGATGTCCCGGTTCCGCTTCGTACTCAACCGGAACGTCGGGTGCTGCCGCTCCAGCGCTTCCAACGCCTCGTATGCCTTGGACCGGCCGGGCATGTCCACCGCGCCCTCACCGAATCGTGCGACCAGGCGTGCCCGCGTGCGTTCGATCACCTCGATGCGCTGCGGTTTGGACTGGTCGGTGTACTCGACCATCACCTCCAGCGCCGTCTCAACCCACCTCGGGTCGAGACGGTCGAGGATCGTCGTTCCACGGGCGCGGGGCGCGAGCCCGGCCGCTCCTCGTTCCTCAACCGCGGCCACCCACCGCTTGATGGTGCGTACTGAGACGTCCAACTCCCGCGCCTTGGCCGCATATCTGGTCATCTTCGGCAAACCGGGGTCGTACTCAGGTCTCGGCTCACCGGGCGCCGCCAGCTCGGAACTGCCCGACCGGTAGCCGCAGCGCACCTCTCGAACATGTCCCACCAGGCCTGCTACACGTTCCTGTTCAGCACGGTCGAGCCGCGAGAGCACCACCGAGGCGACATCGTCGACATCACCCGAGCAGGCTCCGGGCTCCTCGGGAACGATCGTGGCCCGGTCGGAGAACAGCAGCTCTTTGACCGAGACCCGCAGCATCCGCCCTCTGCCGTCCTTGAGCACCACCTCGTTGCCCGCACCGGTCGCTGCGAATTCGACGACTTCGACGGCCTCCCCGTCGTAGACGAGCCGCGCCCCAATGCCAAGCCGCACTGTGCCATGGCTCATGACGATCTCCTCAGAACGGTGCCTGGGCATAGCCGGATGCTTAGATCAGCCCGGAACCGTCCGGTCCAGAGCAGGTGGAGGACAGCCGCCCGTACCAGCCTCGGGTCGAAGCTCGACACCGTTGCGAAGGCCTCCCGCAACGTCACCCCGTCCGTCACGCTTGCCTCCAACGCGGCCACGAGACCGGGTGAGAACAACCAAGGCCTGCGATACCCGGCGAGAAACCGGATGTTCTCGGTCTCGACCGGATCCGGCTCGCTCCACACTTCAAAACCCCAGCCGCGCGACTCGATTACCCGCCTGCTCCAGGCGAAGGTGAACGCGACCTCTGGACGCGCCAACCGCCGTGCCGGCTTCACATCTACCACCAGCGGACCAGACTCGCTCATCAGCAGGAAATCGGGGATGTGCCGACGCTCAGCGCCCTCCACCTGGGCCGTCATCAGAAACGGCTGAGCCACGATCCGAGAGACCGACCGGTCGAAGTCGGCAAATAGAAGCCGCGCCAGCTCAAGCCGGGACTCATAGATCACATGTGAGCCCTCGGTAGCAGACCAGAATGCACCCGAATAGTGCTTCTGACCATGGTGCCAGCGGAACGTCCGCCACGGCCCGGCCGCAAGCATCTCCTGCACCGGCGCATCCATGAACCGGCACGACTGTCAACGGTCACTGAGTTCTCCCCGTAGGCGGCCTGGAGTTCTCCCCGCTGGCGGCCACGAAGGTCTCCCCAACGGCGGCCATTTATCTCCCCACCGTTGGTGCCGGTCTGGTTAGCTGAAGGGCTTGACCCCCTGTCCGGTCGTGGCTTGGGTGAGCCGGAAGCTGTCACCCTGAGTGACGACGACGTGGGCGTGGTGGAGAAGCCGGTCAACCGTGGCGGTGGCCAATGTCTTGGGCATGATCTCGTCGAAGCCCGAGGGGTGCAGGTTGGAGCTGACCGCGAGGCTGCGTCGCTCGTAGGCGGCGTCGACCAGGCGGTAGAAGCCCTCGGCGGCGTCCGGGGAGACCGGCAGCAGGCCGATGTCATCGACGATGATCAAGTCGGCGCGGGTGCTTGCGCTGCTCGGGCGACTGCCCAGCCGCGCGCATCTTCACATACCGAGCCACCGTGTGATGGTCGCACCCGGCCAACTCAGCTGCGGCGCGATAACTCCCCGTGAGGTCATACGCCTCAAGAATCTCCATGATCTCCCTGCTGCTCTTCACCCGCTCGACTCTCGCCGACCGGGAATGATCGCGATCAAGCGGGGAGGTATCTGGCCGCACGTGGGGAATCCCGTGGCCATCACTGGGGCGGTATCTGGCCGCCTATGGGGAGCTTCTCATGACCGCCGTCACACGACACCGCCGCGGTCCCGTTCGGCGACTTTGCGCGGACCTCGGCCGAACCTACGACATCAGCATCCGACAAGAGCACCTCGACCCCTCAGGGAGACCTGGCAGGTGCCCTCATCATGGGCTCCAATGACCCCACCGTCACCAAAAACGCCAAGAACATTGTCTCGACTCACCGAATCTGATGCATGGCGCCGACCTGGAGGCATCAGTTGTGCTGATCCACGGACAAGCCATGCGGCTCAGCGAACCTGATGCACGCAGAAGATCGGGGTCAGCCGAGATAACAGGAATTCCGGCCTTGAGCGGATCTTGAACTCTCTGACCTGCGCAAATATCGAGGTACCGAGCCCCGTCGTGGGCTCGCGCCAGCCGCCCGTCAGAGTCACCCGTGCCCGCCGGCGGTCGCGAGTGACCGGAGCTTCCCGCCGTTGGCGTCGAGCCAGCGGGTCGTGTCCTCCAGCTTACGGATCCGGTCGGCGACCTCGCCGAGCTCTGCCTTCCCGTTCAGCCAGCGGCCCCCTCGCGACAGAGCGCTACCGACGGCCCGGGCGAGGAGCAACCGGGGCAGCGCGTCGGCCTCGGCGGCGTCCAGCGGGCGGACCGAGGCGTGCCCCCGGAGAAAGGCCGCCGTGCGGAGTTGCCAGTCGCGCGTCTCCAAGGCCCCGCTGTAGAACAGCGCCGCCGTCACGTCCTGGACCAGGAAGCCGACCCCGGCAAACTCGAAGTCAAGCAGCCCGCTCACCTCTCCGGTGTCCTCGTCGACCAGCACGTTCCCGGCCGCCAGGTCACCGTGGATGACCTGGGTCGGCAGCGCGCCACCGCCCGCAAGCCACTCCTGCTCGACACGGCGCGCCACGGCGTCGAGACGGGCGACCCGCTCCGCGCTGATCCCGGCGGCGCGCAGCTGACGGCAAAGGGCGCCAACGTGCGGCACGGCGGGGTGCGTCAGAGGATTAACGCGCCAGTCCCCCAACCCGTCTTCTGGCGGCACGCCCAGCATCGCCTCGCCGAGCAGCCCGGCCGCCCGGCCGAAGCGCTCGAGTGCCGTCTGGCCCGTGAGGTCGGGCCGCACGCCGGGGATCCACCGGCAGACGGTCGCGGGCCCGGCCGCGGTCTCGATCACCGTGTCCCCGCTGAGCGCGGCGACTGGCTCAGGCACCTGGAAGGGAAGTCCGGCCTGCCGTAGCCACCGCAAGATCTGGTGCTCGGCGTCCACCTGCGCGGCGGACAGGGACTGGCTGACCTGGAGCACGAATCGGAGGTCCGCCTGGCGGAGCATGAACGTCTGGTTGTTGGTTCCCTGCTCGGCTCGGATGATCGTCGTGCCCGAGGGTAAACCCCACGCTGCAAGCAGCCGTGGCAGGAACTCGAGATCGGCGGGCGCGCTCACGCGCCAATTCTGGCGGCATGCCCAGACCGGCGCGCAACCGGTTATAGGCGCGCCCGCATCAGTTTCACTGAGCCGACATCAGACCTACTGAGTCACGACGTCAGCTTGACTGAGCCGCATCACCTTCACTGAGCAAGGACAAACATCACTAGATCGTGCGACCCTGTAGACCTGCGAGTCCGCGAATGGTGTCCTAAGGGCCATCTATGGGACACGGCGACGCGGAAAGGGACATCAAAGCGCGGACCCTACAATGCGCTCCCTCAGTGCTGGGCCATGTCCACGAAACGGCTGTAGTGGCCCTGGAAGGCCACCGTCACCGTGGCCGTGGGTCCGTTACGGTGCTTGGCAACGATCAGGTCCGCCTCGCCGGCCCGCGGCGACTCCCGCTCGTACGCGTCCTCCCGGTGCAGCAGGATGACCATGTCGGCGTCCTGCTCAATAGATCCAGATTCGCGAAGATCGCTAACTTGGGGGCGTTTGTCCGTTCGCTGCTCGGGGCCACGGTTGAGCTGGGAGATCGCGATGACGGGGACCTCGAGCTCCTTGGCCAGCAGCTTGATCGCACGGGAGATCTCGGAGACCTCGTTCTGGCGGCTCTCGGTCTTCTTCGGCGAGCTCATCAGCTGGAGATAGTCGATGACGACAAATTTGAGGTCGTTGCGCTGCTTGAGCCGCCGGCACTTGGCCCTGATCTCCATCATCGACATGTTGGGCGAGTCGTCGATGAACAGCGGCGCCTCGGCCACCTCGCTCATCCGCCGGGCCAGGCGCGTCCAGTCGTCGTCGCCCATCATCCCCGACCGCATGGCATGCAGCGCGACCCGGGCCTCGGCGGACAACAAGCGCATGGTGATCTCATTGCGGGACATCTCCAGCGAGAAGATGACCGTGGTCATCCCATGCTTGATCGCAGCAGAGCGCGCGAAGTCCAGCCCCAACGTGCTGTTGTGCGTCGGAACCCAGGCTCGCCCGGCCAAATACAGGTGTGCCGAGTTGTCCACCTCCACGCAGCGGACGGGAACGCTCTCTACCGGCCGTACCGCGGTGATGTAGCGGGAAACCTGCTCTCGACCCCACTCGTGCCTCGCGTGATGCACCTTCCGAGGCAGCCTGGCCAGCGCCATTGGAGCAGGCACGATGACCTCCCAGGAATCACGTGATGTGCGGCCTGCACGGACCCGGCCGACTCGGCGGTGAACCTGAGGTACGCATCCAAGGCTCCGGACGAGTTCCAGAAAATCGTCCACCAGGCGCTCGTTGGCATTGGTGAAACGGTAAGCACCATGCCCATCGACATATCCGTCCGAGTCGATCAACCCTTGGACGAGAGCGAGTCGTTGCGGCTGAGATGCGCGTAGGTACGCCTTCGGAACGTGCTTTCCCTTGTCCAGCCCCAGAGAACGCCACTTCTCCCGCAGGCCACGCACGCCGAAGTGTCCCGGATCTGTGTACGCCACCGCGTCGTAGCCGGCCGATCGGAACTCGTTGACCAGCCATTCCCGATCCTGCGGATCGCACGCGACGCGTCCACTTCCCACGGTGTCCCCGTCGCCAAGCAGGTAGCCGAGCACATATGGGTCGAGGGGCAGGTCGCGGACAATGGCGTCCAGGGCACGCGCCGCCGGGACAGCGTGATTGTGCTGTCCTCGGACTTTCAACGTCTCGCTGATCTCCCGAGTGGTGCGCGGCTTCACCACCGATTCGCGCCGATCGCACGGCTCGGGCCGATTCCACTGCTGCTGAACCGCGACGGCGGTGCGTCCCATCAGTACGCCGATTTGGCCGGCCGTCATACCTTGCGCGCGCAACGCTCGCATCCGCGCTCGCTCACCGGAACCGTACTTCGTCCGAGACGCGGAAGATGACGCCCATGCGGCCCAGTTGGCGGGATAGGCCGGATCACCCAGCTTGCGGTGATAGTCGTATGCCTTGCGCAGCTTATTGTCCCAAGTCACCCATTGGTGATCGGCGTCGGCGACGATCGACGTGCCGTCGCTGAACTCCACCTCATAGCACGGCCTGCCGTACATCACCTCAGTCGCCGCGACCACCCGGGTCGGCCTGCCATCCGCCCCAATGAGCTGATCGCCGACTTCCACCTCTCCCATCGTCGTCCAACCTGTCGGCGTGGGCAGAGGCGTGTCGAGCGCGAGCGCCTTTCCGATGGCCGGCCGGGCGGCCACGACGATCATCTGGCCTGGGTGGAGGCCGTTGGTGAGCTGGTCGAGGTCCTGGAAGCCGGTCGGCACGCCGACCATCTGGCCGCCCCGGCTGCCGATGGCCTCCAGCTCGTCCAGGGCGCCGGGCATGATGTCGGCCAGGGGCGCGTAGTCCTCGGAGGTGCGGCGCTCGGTGACCTTGTAGATCTCCGCCTGGGCGCGGTCCACGAGGTCGTCGACCTCTTCGTTCTGGCCGCCGTAGCCGTAGGAGACGATGCGGGTGCCGGCCTCGATGAGGCGGCGGAGGATGGCCTGCTCGCGGACGATCTTCGCGTAGTAGCCGGCGTTGGCGGCGGTGGGGACGACGGCCGTGAGCGTGTGGAGGTAGGCGGCGCCGCCCACTCGGGCCATCTCGCCGCGCTTTTGCAGCTCGTCGAAGACGGTGACGGCGTCGGCGGGCTCGCCCCTGCCGTAGAGGTCGGTGACGACGTCATAGATCATCTGGTGGGCGGGACGGTAGAAGTCGTCGGCCCGGATGATCTCCACGACGTCGGCGATCGCGTCCTTCGACAGCAGCATGCCGCCCAGCACCGACTGCTCCGCGTCGATGTTGTGCGGCGGCGTGCGCTCGAAACCCGGACCCGCGTCGGTCTCTTCGTCAATGCTCACCGCGCCCCCTCGAACAACCTTGCAGGCGGTCGCACCACCCCCACTTGTAGTCGACCGGTGTGACAGTTTCGCGGAGTCGGGGTCCGTCGGCAACGTGGCCTGTGGACAACCCTGTGGTCAAGCTGTGCACTACCGGCCCCAGGGTGTGAACGGCCTGTGGACGGGGCTGGGGATAACTCTTTCCGATATTCACCAAAGTGCCGTTGAGCTGGGCGAACAGTGTCCACCGGCTGTGGAGAAAAGAAAGTTTCGCCGACACGACACGTAAGGGCCATAATAGACAAATGCTCATTACACCCAGAGACCGGGAGATTCTGCGGCTGGCCGTACCGGCGTTCGGCGCACTGGTGGCCGAGCCGCTCTTCCTTCTCGCCGACTACGCCATCGTCGGGCACGCGCTCGGCACCACGGCGGTAGGCGCTCTGGGTGTGGCGGGCACGGTCCTGGCGGCGCTGATGAACCTGTGCGTCTTCCTCGCCTACGGCACGACGGCTGCCGTGGCCCGGCAGACCGGCGCGGGAGAGCATACGCGGGCGATGCGCAGCGGTGTGGACGGCATCTGGCTGGCGCTGGGCATCGGGGTCGCGCTGATCGCGGTGTTCTGGCCGCTCGCCCCCGCGGTCGTGGAGTTGTTCGGGGCGAGCGCGGGGCAGAGCGCGCAGGCCGTGACGTACCTGCGCATCAGTTTGCTGGGCGCGCCCGGCATGCTGGTCGTGCTGGCGGGCACGGGCGTGCTGCGCGGACTGCAGGACACGGTCACGCCGCTGGTCGTGGCCATCGGCTCGTTCGCGCTCAACGCGGCGCTCAACGCCTGGTTCGTGCTGGGGCTGGGGTGGGGTATCGCCGGGTCGGCGTGGGGCACCGTGCTCGCGCAGACGCTCGGTGGGGCCGTCTACCTGGTCGTGGTGGTCAAGGGTGCGCTGCGGCTCGGCACGCCCCTCACGCCCGGGCTGGCCGGGCTCAAGCAGGCAGGTACGGCGGGGTTCGCACTGTTCGTCCGCACCCTCTGCCTGCGGATGGTGGTGACCGTCGGCACGATGATCGCCACGAGGATGGGCGAGGCCGAACTGGCCGCGTACGCCCTCGCCACCCAGGTGTGGACGTTGCTCGCCTTCGCGCTGGACGCCATCGCCATCGCCGGCCAGGCCATCACGGGACGTGCGCTCGGGGCGGGAGACGTCGCCGCCACCAGGGCCGCGACCAAGCGCATGGTGCAGTGGGGCGTCTGGTCGGGGATCGTGTTCGGCCTGCTGGTGCTCGCCGCCGGGCCGGTGTTGCCGGGGTTGTTCGACGCCGAGCCGCGGGTCGCCGAGCTGCTGCTGGCCCTGTTGTGGCCGGTGGCGCTGTTCCAGCCGGTATGCGGGGTCGTGTTCGTGCTCGACGGCGTGCTGATCGGCGCCGGCGACCAGCGTTACCTGGCCTGGGCGGGGGTGTGGACGACGCTGGCGTACCTGCCGGCCGCCTTCCTCGCCTCCGGCCTGGGCGTCGTCGTCCTGTGGTGCGCGCTGGGGGTGTGGATGATCGCGCGGCTGATCACCCTCGTACGCCGCGCCGCCGATGACGCCTGGCTGGTAACCGGGGCGTAGGCGCCGTACGGCCTGCAAGTAACCGGGGCGTAATCGTCTCGTGCTTGCTGTTGTCCAAGTGGTGAGACATTGTGGGCGATGTCCCTGAGCGGGGTGTTCCTTGTCCACGATTCTGCGACGACTGCCGCCTTCCGAAGCGACCGGCTTACGCACCGGCGCCCGGCACAGCCTGGCCGAGCTCTACCGCCCGGCGGACCTGGTGGTGCTCGGGCTCGGTGTGATGATCGGCGCGGGCATCTTCTCCATCGCCGGTCAGCAGGCGGCCACCACGGCCGGCCCCGGCGTGATCCTCTCCTTCATGATCGCGGGGATCGCCTGCCTGCTGGCCTGCCTGTGCTATGCCGAGCTGTCGTCCACGATGCCGACCTCGGGCAGCGCCTACACCTTCACCTATGTCATCTTCGGCGAGGTCTGGGCGTGGATCATCGGGTGGGCGCTGATCCTGGAGCTGCAGTTCGCCGTCGCCGTCGTGGCCAGGGCATGGGGCCTGATCGCGGTCGGCGCGATCGCCAACCTCGGCGTCCGCGTGCCGGATCCCGACCTCGTCGCCGACATCCTGGTGCTCGTGATCCTGGTGCTGCTCACCGGCATCGTGGCGCTGAGCGCCCGGGTCGGGTTGCGCGCGCTGTGGGTCATGGTGTCGGCCAAGCTCCTGGCCATCGGCGCGGTCATCGTCGTGGGCCTGCCGCACCTCGACGCCGCCAACTTCGGCGAGTTCTACGTGCCGCCCAAGACGTTGACGACCGCGCCGGCCACCGTACTGGAGGTCCTTGTCGGCGAGAGCAGCGCCTTCGGCTGGTTCGGGATCTTCTCGGCGGCCTCGGCCATCGCGTTCGCGTACATCGGCTTCGACGTCGTGGCCACCGCGGCCGAGGAGACCGTCAACGCGCCGCGCGCGGTGCCCAGAGGCATGATCCGCAGTCTGGTGATCGCCACCGTCATCTACATCGCGGTGGCGCTGGTCATGATGGGCATGGTCTCGTACACGAAGATCTCGGTGGAGGCGCCGCTGGCCAGCGCGTTCCGCGCGGCCGGCGTGGGCTGGATGGCGCACGTCATCGACGTGGGCGCGGTGCTCGGGCTGACGACGGTGATCATCGTACTGATCGTGGGGCAGACGCGGGTCTTGTTCTCCATGGCCCGCGACGGGCTGATCCCCCGGGGCCTGGCCATGGTCAGCCGCCGCTACCACACGCCGTCGCGGGTGACGCTGGTGATCGGGCTGGTCGCGATCGTGCTGGCCGAGTTCGTGCCGGTGCTCACGCTGCAGGAGCTCGTGGTGATCGGGACCCTGTTCGCGTTCGCGTTCGTGGCCGCCGGGGTGATCGTGATGCGGCGTCGCATGCCAAATCTGGAGCGTGGATTCCGAGTGCCGCTCTCGCCGCTGGTGCCGGCGCTGTCCCTGGCGGCCACGCTCTGGCTCATGGTGAACCTGCGGGTGCTGACCTGGGCGTACTTCGTCCTGTGGATGGCCTTCGGCCTGCTGGTCTACCTCGTGTACGGCCGCCGCCACAGCCTCCTGGGCCGCCCGGCCGAGACCCCACGCGGCCGTCACCGGCGCTAGAACCTCCTCGTCTCCAGCACACTTCGCAGGAACTCCCTGGTCCTGGCGTTCTCGGGGTCCGTAAAGATCTTGTCCGCGGGCCCCTTCTCCAGCAGCACGCCGCCGTCGAGAAAGCACACCGTGTCCGAGATCTCGCGACAGAAGCCCATCTCGTGCGTCGTCAGGATCATCGTCATGCCCGACTCCTTGAGCTCCCTGATGATCCCCAGCACCTCGACCACCAGCTCCGGGTCGAGTGCCGAGGTCACCTCATCGAGCAACATCAGCTTGGGCTGCGTGGCCAGCGCCCGGATGATGGCCACCCGCTGCTGCTGCCCGCCCGACAGCCGGTCGGGGTACGCCCGCGCCTTGTCCGCCAGCCCGAACCTGGCCAGCAGCTCGTGCGCCTGCTCCTCGGCCTGCTCCTTGGCCACGCGGTGCACCTGGCGGGGCGCGAGCGTGATGTTGTCCAGCACGGTCATGTGCGGGAACAGGTTGAACGCCTGGAACACGATACCCAGCCGCTTACGCACGTCGTCGACTCTCACCCGGGGGTCGGTGATCTCCTCACCATCCAGGAAGATCATGCCGTCGTCCACCGTCTCCAGCAGGTTGACGCAGCGCAGCAATGTGGACTTGCCCGAGCCGGAGGCCCCGATCAGGCTCACGACCTCGTGCGGCTGCACCTCCAGGTCGATGCCACGCAGCACGTGGTGGCCGTGGAAGTTCTTCCACACCCCGTCGATCGTCAGAAGACTCATGCGCCCCGCCTCCTGCGGGTGCGGGCGGCCAGGTGGTCGGTGAGCCTGGCCATGGGGATGGTGAGCAGGATGAACAGCAGCGCCGCCGCCAGATAGGGCGTGTAGTTGAACGTGCTGGCGGCGTGGATCTGCGCCTGCCTGAGCGCCTCCAGCGGGCCGATGGTGGCCACCAGCGCCGTGTCCTTCTGCAGTGAGACGAAGTCGTTGAGCAGCGGCGGCACGACCCTGCGGGTGGCCTGCGGCAACACCACGAACCGCATGGTCTTCGCCTGGCTCAGCCCGAGCGAGCGGGCCGCCGCAACCTGGCTCGGGTGGATGGACTCGATGCCGGAGCGGAACACCTCAGCCACGTACGCGCCGTACGACAACGTCAGCGCGATGATGCCCAGCGTCGCCAAATCGGACGGAATGCCCTGCAGCCTGAGCGCCGGCAGCCCGAACCCGATCAGGTAGATCACCAGGATGGTCGGCACGCCGCGGAAGACGTCGGTGTAGAGCGTGGCCAGCGCTCTGACGGGGAAGAACGCGGGCGTCTTGATCCCCCTGGCCAGCGCCACCAGCAGCCCGACCACCAGGATCAGCACCTCGGCGATCAGGAAGATCTTGACGTTGAGCAGGAACCCGCTCAGCACGTCCGGCCACGCCGAAACGAACCGCTCGGCGTTGAAGAACGTCTCCCGCACCCGCGGCCAGCCCGGCGAGCTCGTCACCGCCCACACGACCAGGACGATGAACAGGAGCGTCGAGGCCGTCGCGATGGAGGCCGAGCGGCGGGCGTACGACCTGCGTACCTGCTCACGCTGGAGTTGCCGCTCGGATTTGACCAAGTCGCTCATTTCAGCTCGGGAGCGCCCACGGCCGAGCCGAGCCACTGCTGTTCGATCTTGGCCAGCTCACCCTTGGACTTCAGCGCGTCCACGGCCTTGTCCACGCACGGCTTGAGCGCGCTGCCCTTCTCCATGACCAGCCCGAACTCCTCGGGCGTGCCGCCCGTCGAGCTGAACTGGCCCACGATCTTGGAGTTTTCCACCTGCGCGGCCGTCACGTAGAACGCCGTCGGCAGGTCCACGACCAGCGCGTCCACTTGCTTGTTCTTCAGCGCGTTCACGGCGTCGATCTGCTCGTTGTACACGTTGGGGTCGTCCGCCGGCTGGATGATCTCCTTGACGGCGGCCAGCGAGGTCGTGCCCACCTGCACACCGATCTTCGCGTCCTTCAGCTCGGCCAGGCTCTTGGCCCCGGCGTGCTTACCGCCATCCAAGGCCACGACAGCCTGCTTGACCGTGTAGTAGCCCTTGCTGAAGTCGACCGCCTGAGCCCGCTCAGGAGTGATCGACACCTGGTTGATGTCGAAGTCGAACTGCTTCTCACCGGGCGCGAACGCGGAATCGAACTTGACGGTGCTCCACTGCACCTCGCTCCGATCGAAGCCGAGCTCCCCCGCCACGGCAAAGGCCACAGCACCCTCGAAGCCCTGCCCGTTGCTCGGGTCGTCGTCCTTGAACCACGGCTCGAACGCCGGTTTGTCTGTCCCGATCGTCAGCTTTCCGGGATTGATGAGCGCAAGCTGCTCCTTTGTACAGGCAGTGGACGTCGCCGGACTGGCTGACGTCGTGCTCGCCGTGTTGTCCACAGGTGCACAACCGACGACCGCCACGGCCAACGCAAGCAGCATGAAGGAACGGGCCATGGCCTTGCCTCCAGGGGGAAACGTGCTAAGAACTAAGGCATTCTATGCTGCATCTGCCACGGCAATCGGCCAGGCTGGGCTCGCGTAACGGCGCTCAGCCGGTGAAGGGTCAGAGGCCGTTCCCTGGAGGGCCATGCTCATGGTCGCGCTCGCACGGGGCTCCGCTGGTCACGCAAGCTGCCGCTCTCCGCCCCAGGCTCGCCGCTCCGGCAGCCGAAGTCCGGCGAGTGGCGGACCACGGCACCGCGTAACAAAAGAAAGGGCGGGCACCACGGGGGCGCAACAGGTCACGGCCGCACATGAAAAGGGCCCCGCTCCTGACGGAGGGGGCCCTGATCACTCAGCGGGTCAGCCCGCGACGACCTCAACATCCACAGAGGCGGAAACCTCGGGGTGGAGTTTGACGGTGACGCGGTGGGCGCCGACGCTCTTGATCGGGTTGGGGATCTCGATGCGGCGGCGGTCGAGCTGGGGCCCGCCGGCGGCCTTGACCGCGTCGGCGATGTCGCCCGTCGTGATCGAGCCGAACAGGCGGCCGGACTCACCCGCGCGGGTGGTCAGGCGCACCCGCAGGGCGCCGAGCTGGCCGGCGACCTCCTTGGCGGTGCCCCGGTCGCGGATCTCGCGGGCGTCACGAGCCTTCTTGAGGGTCTCGATCTGCTTCTCGGCCCCGCGGGTCCAGCGCATGGCGAAGCCACGCGGAATGAGGTAGTTACGGCCGTAGCCGTCCTTGACCTCGACGACGTCGCCAGGGGCGCCGAGGCCGGAGACCTCGTTGGTGAGGATGAGCTTCATATCGACAAGTCCTCCTTAGCGCGCGGTGCTCGTGTAGGGCAGCAGAGCCACCTCACGGGCGTTCTTGATCGCGGTCGCCACGTCGCGCTGGTGCTGGGTGCAGTTGCCCGTCACCCGGCGCGCACGGATCTTGCCGCGGTCGGAAATGAACTTCCGCAGCAGCGCCGTGTCCTTGTAGTCGACGTAGGAGATCTTGTCGTGGCAGAACAGGCAAACCTTCTTCTTGGGCTTGCGCAGTGCCGGCTTAGCCATCGTGGTGCTCCTTTCAGAGCCCCGCCTTGGGGGCGGGAATGGACTCGGACTTGTGGATGTGGACTAGAAGGGAGGCTCGTCGCTGAAGTCGTTGCCGCCGCCGCCGCCGAAGCCGCCGCCGCCGCTGGCCTGCTGGCCACCGCCGCCGTAGTTGCCGCCGCCACCACCCTGGTAGCCGCCGCCCCCCTGGGGCGGAGCGGGGGTCGCGGAGGCCCACGGGTCGTCGGCCGGGCCGCCGCCGAAGCCGCCGCCACCGCCCTGACGGGAGGTGCGGTTGACCTTGGCGGTGGCGTTGCGCAGGGACGGGCCGACCTCGTCGACTTCGACCTCGTAGACCGTGCGCTTCTCGCCTTCCTTGGTCTCGTAAGACCGCTGCTTGAGCCGCCCCTGCACGATGACCCGCATGCCGCGCTGGAGGCTCTCGGCGGCGTTCTCCGCCGCCTGCCGCCACACGTTGCAGGTCAGAAAGAGGCTCTCGCCATCCTTCCACTCGTTGGTCTGGCGATCCATGAACCGCGGAGTGGATGCGATGCGGAATCGAGCCACCGCTTGCCCCGTCGGGGTAAAGCGCAGCTCCGGGTCGTCGACGAGGTTGCCGACGATGGTGATTACGGTGTCGCCTGCTGCCATGGCTAGCGCTCGCCTTCCTGCACGCCTTCGCTTGGGTTACGGCTCAGACTACGGGTGTTCCCCGACAAAAAGCCGGGGTTAGTGCACGTCCGGACGCAGGACCTTGGTGCGCAGGATGCCCTCGTTGAGGTTCATCTGGCGGTCGAGCTCCTTGACCGTCGCGGGCTCCGCCGACAGGTCGATGACGGCGTAGATGCCCTCGGACTTCTTGTTGATGTCGTAGGCGAGCCGGCGACGGCCCCAGACGTCGACCTTCTCCACGGTGCCGCCGTCATTGCGGACCACGGTGAGGAACTGGTCGAGGGACGGCGCGACGGTGCGCTCATCGAGCGAAGGGTCCAGGATGACCATTACTTCGTAACGACGCATGCGGACTCCAACCTCCTCTGGACTCTTGCGGTCACGACGCTCTGCCGTGACAGGAGGACGCTGACGTTTGGACCGGGGCACCCACTTCGGTGCCTCGGGGCGACGGGTCACCCATCACAACGCAGCTTGCCCAGGTTACCAGCCGCGAGTACGTGGGAAGGCCTTTAGGAAACCTAAGGGGGTGGTGGCTGTGCCACATGTGCTTCAACCCTCCGAGAGGGAGCGGTTCAGGCTCACGCTCAACACGGACGGACGTTCACACCCCGTCGAGAACGTCCTGGCCGTCGTCACATTCGTGTGCGGCGTCGTAGCGTTCGTCTCGACGTTCTGGACCTCCGCGCACGCCATCTCGGCCTGGTTCGGCACATTCGGCTTCGGCGTGGGTCTCTACTCTCAATACCTCTCCGCGACCACGCCGCAACGTTCGCTCAACATCGTCGGGCTCGTGGGATCGTTCGTGGGGGCCGCGCTCGGCATCGCCCACGGCGGATTCCTCCCCCACTGACGAGGGACGGCCCCGGTTCCTTGGGAATTCCGGGGCCGTTCTCCTCTGTCGTTCATCCAATGTGCAGATCTATACCGAGCAGGACCAGGAACCAGAGGAACACCGCGAGCAACGCCTCCGCGAGGTCCCTCAGCAGCCCGACCGTGATGTAGTCGTAGACCCAGGCCACGTAGATCCCGATCGCCACGTAAATGAATAAGATCAGCGCCCGCCAGCGCCAGCCTGCCATATCGTTTCTCCTCGGGTAGGGGGCGCCTTGCGACTGCCCTGACGCTGTCAGAGCAAACGCGCCCATGGTCGCGCTCGCACGGGGCTCCGCTTGTCAAGCAAGCTGCCGCTCTCCGCCCCAGGCTCGCCGCACTGTGCCTATGGTCGCGCTCGCACGGGGCTCCGCTGGTCACGCAAGCTGCCGCTCTCCGCCCCAGGCTCGCCGCTCCGGTTAAGCTCGGGGGCATGGTGCGCATCGGAGCTCATGTCGATCAGGACGACCCCGCCGCTCACGCCGAGGCGGTCGGGGCCGAGGTGGTGCAGTTCTTCCTCGGCGACCCCCAGGGGTACGACAAGCCCGTGCTGCCCGCCAAGCCGGTCGAGGGCGTGGACATCTACATCCACGCGCCTTATCTGATCAACGTGGCGACCGCCAACAACCGCATCAGGATCCCCAGCCGCAAGCTGCTGGAGCAGCACCTGCAGGCGGCCGCGGGACTCGGTGCCAAGGCGCTGATCGTGCACGGCGGCCACGTCAACAAGAACGACGACCCGCAGAAGGGGTTCGACAACTGGCGCAAGGTGTTCGAGCGCATGGAGTGCCCGATCCCCGTCCTGATCGAGAACACCGCGGGCGGCGGCAACGCGATGGCGCGCAAGCTGGAGCGCATCGCCCGGCTCTGGGACGCGCTCGACGGCTTCGACGTCGGCTTCTGCCTCGACACCTGCCATGCACACGCGGGCGGCGAGGAGCTGGTCGACCTCGTCGACCAGGTCAAGGCCATCACCGGCCGCATCGATCTGGTCCACTGCAACGACTCGCGCGACGACTTCGACTCAGGCGCCGACCGCCATGCCAACCTGGGCCAGGGGAAAATCGACTCCGAACTGATCCTGGCGGTCTGCCGGGCGGCCGGGGCGCCGATCGTGGTCGAGACGCCCGCCGTCGGCCAGGCTGACGACATCGCGTTCCTGAGGAAAAACCTCTAGGCAATACACACAGCCTGTGGATAACTTCCCTGGATTACCGAGACGAAGAAGCGGGTATACACATCAGCCGGCCCACGCCCCACTGAGGAACCGGGCGGTGTTCACGATCATGAGCGGCCCCGAGATCAGCCCGTAGAGCGCGAGCACCCACGCCTTCCTCGTCCCGACCTTGGCGACCAGCACCCACAGCGGGAACCACAACACCAGCGAACGCGGGATCGACAGGTAGTAAGCCGAGGTCATCAGCGCCGCGGCCTGCGCCCCCGTATAGGCCAGCTCGCTCCACCGACGCAGCACGAGGAGCCACACCAGCACCGCCACGGCCACCACGGCTCCGGCGATCTCCATGCGGAAGGCCACCGCGAAGTCGTCGGTCCCCATCGCCGAACGCCATGTCGTCTGCCACGCCTCCCACGGCCACTCGAACTCGCGTCCCCAGCCGGACTCCTGCGCGTGCTTCCACGCCAGCCAGTCACCTGACCTGCTGTAGTGGTAATACGAGTACGCCATCAGCGGCAGAAACGGCACGACCAGCCAGCCGGCCTGCCGCGGCGACTCACGGCTCACGACGAACTCCACGACGAGCGCGAGCGCCAGGAACAATCCCGTGATCCGCACGCACGAAGCCCCCGCCGCGAGCAGCACGGCCTGTGCCCAGTGTCCCTGCCTGGCGGCCAGCCACGCGGGAATGGCGAAGGCCAGGAAAAGCGCCTCGCTGTAGCCCGCGACCAGGAACACCGCCATGGGGAAGGCCAGCAGCGCCAGCACCGCCATCCACCCGTTCGCGCCCTCGAACTCGGCCAGCCTGGCCAGCGCCACCATGGCCACCGCGCCCGCGACCAGCGAGACCAGCAGCCCGGCCGCCGCCCAGTCCGGCACCACGAAGTGCACCAGCCGCAGCACCGCGGGCAGGCCGGGGAAGAACGCGGGCAACCCTTCGTCCGGCGGTCTGCCGGGCTCGCCGTCGTAGCCGTACTGGGCGATCGTGATGAACAGCCCGGCATCCCACTTGCGCCACTTATCCAGGTATTCGCCCAGCGTCACGCCGAACAACGTCGCGATCAGCAGCCCCGCCCGCGAGCCGAACCAGAGCAGCAACGCGTCCAGGCGGGCCGAGCGGGTGATCATCGTACGGCGGACACCAGCGTGAACCGATCAGGCGCGTCGTCGAAGACACCGCCCCCTTGGTCGTCGATGTCGGCCTGCCTCACCACGTCCTTGTCCGGCCGCAGGATGTCCCGCACCACGAACGCCATCATGATCCCGATGGTAATGATGCGACCCCAGACGGCCGTGAAGTACGTGTCGTCACCGATGCCCAGGTCGTCCCGGTCCAGCGGCGGCTGGGACAGCAGGTAGAGCCAGATGGCGGCGAAGTACCAGACCTCGGCCAGCTGCCAGAGCGCGAGCGGCTTCCAGTTGGGCCTGGCCAGCACGGCGAACGGCACCAGCCAGAGCACGAACTGCGGCGACCACACCTTGTTCGTCATCATGAAGGCGGCCAGCGCCAGGAAGCAGATCTGCGCCAGCCGCGGCCGGCGCGGCGCGGCCAGCGTCAGCACGGCGATGCCCAGGCACAGGAGGGCCAGCGACAACATGCCGAGCGTACTGACGTCCCACTCACCGAGGATGGGCCAGCCCTTGTTCTGGAAGAACAACCACGGCGAGCCCCAGTCGATCCCGCGCTCCTGGGAGAAGACGTAGAACCGGCGCCACCCCTCCCAAGCGAAGATCATGAACGGGGCGTTGACCACGATCCACGCGCCCGCCGCTGAGGCCATCGTGACGAGGAACGGCCGCCATCGCCCGGTACGCCACGTGAGCAGGAACAACGCGCCCACGAACATGAGCGGGTAGAACTTCGTCGCGATCGCCAGCCCCAGCAGCACTCCGGCCAGCACCTGCCGGCGCCGCGCCCAGGCCAGCAGCATGCCCATCGACAGCGCGCCCGCGACGAGGTCCCAGTTGATGTACGCGGCCAGCACCACGGCCGGCGAGATCGCGTACCAGAGCGCGTCCCACCGCCGCGTCGGCCCCGCCACCGCCGCCATCAGCAGCACGCCGGCCACGAGGCACATGCCGAGCAGGATCACCGTCAGGTCGTAGAACCTGACCGCCTGGGCGACCCTGTCGACCTCCAGAGCCCGGGCGATCCAGCTGATCACCTGCATGACCTCGCCCAGCACCACCGGGTACTCGACCTGCTTGTCGAAGGTGACGTGGGCGAAATACGGGTTTTCGGTGGCCAGTTGCCGGTCGAAGTAGAGAGGGTAGATGTCGGTGTAGCAGAAGTTCGTGTATGTCGTGACCTGGTCGTTCCAGCCCCCGGTGCGGCACGGCAGCCGCACCACGTACGCCAGCGTCGCCCCCAGGGCCGCGATCACGCCCAGGGGAAGGTACGGCACGGCACGCGCCAGCAGCGGGACGCGTGCCTCAGTGCTCGTCACTGACCCTCTATCCGGCCAGAGGGCCGCGGGGCCGGCGCCACGCCGCCGCCCAATCCGCCTCCGTCGTCGCCGCCCTGCGGGAACCCGTCGTCAGTGGTGCCGTCGTCGACCGGGGGCCCGCCTCCGTTGTCGGTGTTGCCGCACGGAGGGAAGAGGCAACCGTTGTCGCTGTTGCCCGGGTCGTCGGCGAACGGGTCCTCATCGGTGAACGGATCGTCGTCGGCGCTGGGCGTCGGCGTGGGCGTCGGGCTCGGCACGATGTTCTGGGGTGTGCCGATCTCGGCCTTCTGCGGGAACTGCTCGATCGGCTTGCCCTCGTGCGCGAGCAGCATGAACTTCTGCCACGCGGCGGTGGGCGGACCGGCGCCCTCGAACTCCAGGGACACCTCGTAGGGCGTGGTGTACGGATTGGCCGGCGTGTACTTCTTCTCCTTGGCCGGATCCTTGCCCCGGTACCACGGGCAGTTGTTGTGCTGGGGCTCGACCACCTTGCCGGTCTTGGTCCTGCACTCCTCGCGGTAGAAGCCGACCGCAGTGGAGTATTGAGGCGTGTAACCGACGAACCAGGCGCCGTTCTCGTCGTTGTTCGTCCCGGTCTTGCCGGCCGCCGGGCGGCTGCCCAGGCCCTTGCCCGCCGCGGTGCCTCTCTGGAGGACCGCCTGCATGGCCACCGTGGCGTCGGCCGCGACACCGGGGTCGATGACCCGCTTGCTGACCGCCTTCTCGGGCCAGCCGACCCTGCCGGTGGGGTCCCTGACTTCCTTGACCACGTGATAGCGGGTGTACTTGCCGCCGTTCGCGAAGATCGCGTAGCCGGCGGCCTGCTCGACCGGGGTCACCGGGGCACTACCGATGGCGAACTGATACTGGTGGTCCGCGATGTCCTTTTCCATGTCCTTCTGGTTGAACCCGGCCGCCTCGACGAGGTTCTTCAGGTCGTCGATCTTGTTGGGCAGGGCGTAGGCCATGGAGACGAACGCGGTGTTGACCGAGTCGGCGGTGGCCTTGACCACGTCGACGGCGCGGCCCACGTTGTGGCTGTTCCTGATGCCGCGCTCGAAGCCGGGGATCTTCTCCGGCACCGTCTCGCTGCCCGGCACGTAGCTCTTGAGCGAGAAGCCGGCCTGCAGCCAGGCGGCCAGCACGTACGGCTTGAACGCGGAGGCCGCCTGCTTCTTGGACTCGAAGGGCTCGTTCCACGGGTCGGTGACGTAGTCGGAGCCGCCGTAGAACGCCACCACGCGGCCGTTCCTCGGGTCCACCGCGGCCAGTCCGGCGTGGAACTCCTTGTTCATCCCCCGCATCGTGGTCGTGACGGCCTCCTTCGCCGCCTGCATGAGCTTCCAGTCGAAGGTGGTGACGATCTTGTAGCCGCCGCTCTCGATCTCGTCGGAGGTGAGGCCGCGGGGCTCCAGCTCCCTCAGGACCTCCTCCACCATGTAGCCCTTGAGGCCGCCCAGCACGTTGCTGTCCTTGTACTTCGTCGTCTTCGGGAACTGAGCGGTCTGCTTGAGCTGGCCGTACTTGTCGGGCCAGAGCTCGGCCATGTTGTCGATGACGTTCTTGAAGCGGGCCCTGAGCGCGGGCTCGTCGGCCTGCCAGTTCGGCTGCTGGATGCGCGCGGCCAGGTAGGCGCTCTGCTCGGGGGTCAGCTTCGCAGCGGTGACGTGCTTGCCGAAGTACGCCCTCGCGGCGGCCTGGACGCCGTAGGCCCGGCCGAAGTTGACCGTGTTCAGATAGGTCTGAAGGATCTCGTCCTTCGACATGGTGTCGTCGAGCTTGACGGCCACGAAGATCTCGTTGACCTTACGCTTGATCGACACTTCCTGGCTGAGGCCGTCGAAGTAGTTGCGGGCCATCTGCTGGGTGATGGTCGAGGCGCCCTGGAGCTGCTGGCCGGTCGCGGTCATCCACAGGGAACGGACCATGCCGGGGATCGAGATGCCGGAGTCTTCATAGAAGGTCTGGTTCTCGATGGCGATCGTCGCGTCCCTGACGGCCGGCGACATCTGGTGGAGCTTGACGCTCTCACGCTTCATGCCGAGCCGGGCGATCTCTCTTTTGCCGTCGTTGTAATAGATCGTGCTCTGCTGCGCGGTCGCCGCGTCCTGGGTGCCGGTGGGCACCTCGGTGTTGGCGTACGCCACCATGATCATGCCGAAGAGGCCGGCCATGATCACCACAACGCCGGCCACGATGATCTTCCAGCTGGGCACGAACCTGCGCCAGCCCCCGCCACCGCGGGTCTTCTTCGGCGGCCCCGGTGGGCCGGGCGGCTCCGGTGGCCCGCTCTGCGCCGCCCTCCTGCGCGAGCGCCGGGGACCCTCGGCGACCATGGTGTCCTGGTTACTCGCCGTGTGCGTGTCCTGACGGGCACGCGAACGCGAGCGGGGCGGCGGCTGCTCGCCGCGCTGGGACGCGGGGTCCTCACGCCGGGGTGGCGGGCCGTCGTACGGCTGCGCGGCCATGGCGCCCGTCTGCTCGAAGGCGGCTTCCGGACGACGCTGCGCCTGGCCGGGACCCCCGGGGGATTCGCCGGTTTGCGGTGGAGAACCCTGGGGCACAGAACGGGATGAGCTGGACCGACGGCGCCTTCCTGGGCGAGCCGTCCCCTCATTCATGCTGTTACTCACACGTCCTCGCACTGTCGTCGGAACAAAAACGGCGGTTGGGCGTGAGGTTCCTCGCCGCCCTCGATCTTCACGCTTGGCCGATGAGGTCAGGCGGTCCGTTGCCGAGGACGTACGAAACCGTCAGGTGGTTCCAGGAACAACCTTGGCAGACCTCGACGACGTACACCCGGAACTCATCGTAATCATGAGCCATGGCGACGAGTTCCGATGCGACCTTTGCCTGTCCGGCATGCCGTCCGAGCGCATCCCCGTAGACATAGGTCACGTTGGTGACGTTCTCCCTCTCGCAGACCGGGCAGAGGCGTTCGGTTGGCTCGCCGAAATGGCGCGCCGCGCGAAGGAGGTAGGGCTGTGCGTCACAGAGGTCGCCGCGCGAGGTACGCCCGGCGCGGAAGGAGCGGACCACCGCCCTTTTTGCGAGGCCGTAATCCACCACCCTTCGCTGTGACCACATGAGCGTCAGACTACGGCGTTTCTGCGGATCGTCCCAACGACTTGGCAAATCAGCAGATTGCAGCGATATAGCGAGGAGACGTATCCTGGAGATGTATCGGCTCGATACATCGACGCGAGAGGAGGGGGGTTCCCCATGGCCGGCGGACAGGGCAGGGTCTTGGAACTGGCCGTGCTCGGGTCGCTGCACGAGACTCCCCTCCACGGCTATGAGCTGCGCAAACGGCTCAACGCCCTACTGGGGATGTTCCGCGCGTTCTCCTACGGCTCGCTCTACCCCTGTCTTCGATCGCTTCTGGCCCAGGGGCTCATCGCGGAGGAGCAACCTGCTCCCGCCACGATCGTCGGGGGCAGATCAAAGATCGTTTACAAGCTGACCGCGGAGGGCAAGGAGCGGCTGCAGGAGATGCTGACGCAGGCCGGGCCTTCCGCGTGGGAGGACGAGAGCTTCGGTGTGCACTTCGCGTTCTTCCGGCACACCGAGGCAGAGGTGCGTCTGCGCATACTCGAAGGCCGCCGTAGCCGGCTTGAGGAGCGGCTCGACGCCGTGCGGACGGCGCTGGCGCGCACCAGGGAGCGCCTCGACAGTTACACACTCGAGCTGCAGCGTCATGGGCTCGAGTCGGTCGAGCGCGAGGTGCGCTGGCTGAACGAGCTGATCGCAACGGAGCGTCGGGCCTCCTCTGAGGAGAGGCCCGAAAGAGATACCACGTCAACTGATGAGTAAGGGAGCGAGTGCGATGGGTTCGGTTCGCGTGGCCATTGTCGGTGTCGGCAACTGCGCGTCGTCGCTGGTCCAGGGCGTTCACTACTACAGGGACGCCGACCCGGACGTACGGGTCCCGGGCCTGATGCACGTGAAGTTCGGCGACTACCACGTCGGCGACGTCGAGTTCGTCGCGGCGTTCGACGTTGACGCCAAGAAGGTCGGACGGGATCTGTCCGAGGCGATCGTCGCCAGCGAGAACAACACCATCAAGATCACGGATGTGCCGCCGCTGGGGGTGACCGTCCAGCGCGGTCATACCTTCGACGGCCTGGGTGAGTTCTACCAGGAGATCATCGAGGAGTCCGACGAGGCGCCCGTCGATGTGGTCCAGGTGCTCCGGGAGGCCCAGGTCGACGTCCTGGTCTCCTATCTTCCCGTGGGCTCGGAGGAGGCGGACCGTTTCTACGCGCAGTGCGCCATCGACGCGGGTGTGGCGTTCGTGAACGCGCTGCCGGTCTTCATCGCCTCCGACCCGGAGTGGGCGGAGAAGTTCACCGAGGCCGGGGTGCCGATCGTCGGCGACGACATCAAGTCGCAGGTCGGCGCCACGATCACGCACCGTGTGCTGGCCAAGCTGTTTGAGGACCGTGGCGTTGAGCTGCTGCGCACCTACCAGCTCAACTTCGGCGGCAACATGGACTTCATGAACATGCTGGAGCGCAAGCGGCTCCAGTCCAAGAAGATCTCTAAGACGCAGTCGGTCACCTCGCAGATCCCGCACGAGATGGGCAAGGCCGACGTGCACATCGGGCCGTCGGACCACGTGCCGTGGCTGGACGACCGCAAGTGGGCGTACGTGCGGCTCGAGGGGCGGTCGTTCGGCGACACTCCGCTCAATCTCGAGTACAAGCTCGAGGTTTGGGACTCGCCCAATTCGGCCGGCATCATCATCGACGCCGTCCGGGCCGCCAAGATCGCGCTGGACCGGGGCATCGGCGGGCCGATCCTGTCGGCGTCGTCGTACTTCATGAAGTCGCCGCCCCAGCAGTTCTCCGACGATGAGGCTCGGGACTACGTCGAGAAGTTCATCCGGGGTGAGGTCGAGCGCTGATCCGCTGACCACCCTGTCCACGGCGCCGCGCCCACGCTCGGGGGCGGCGCCTTGCGTTTCCCGGCCCACGCCTGTTCCTGGCGCACCTTCGCCCGGGCGCATTCCTGCACACGGAGACGCCTCACACGCATAGGGCCGCCGCGCATAGGCAACGGCATCGCCACTCGGCCGCCCATGGGCCGGCGTCGCGAATCTGCCTCCCCGCCAGCCCATCTGCCCCGGCGGGCCTGTGAACAAGCGCGCGCTGTCGAGTGGCGCGGGTCCTGAGGGGAGATTCGGGGAACTCGGCGGGCAGGCCAGGGGCGTCGGACCCGGCTAGAGGCGGGCCGCCAAGGGAAGATCGGCCGGCGAGGCGGGTTGCCAGGTCAGCGGGTCGGATCCGAGCTTCATCAGCAGCGGCACCTGCTCCCGGCACCAAGGCGAGATCGCCAGCAGCCCGTTCTGGACCCCCTCGGCGAACTCCTTCCACGGCATCCACCGCGCCTCCCCCACCTCCTCCGGGTTCGGCGCGACGGGACCGTCGACCATGACGCGATAGACCGGGCAGAGCTCGTGCTCGACGATGCCGTTGGCCATGACGGCCCGGTAGGCGAAGGCGGGCAGCAGCAGATCCACCTGCTCGGCCGCGAGCCCGAGCTCGTAGGAGAGCCGGCGCACGACGGCCCACTCCAGCGCCTCCCCGGGCAGCGGGTGACCGCAGCAGCTGTTGGTCCAGACCCCGGGCCACGTGAGTTTGTGATCGGCACGCCTGGTGAGCAGCACGCGACCTTCATGATCGAAGACGTAGCTGGAGAACGCCAGATGGAGCGGCGTCTCGCGGCCGTGCACCGACGTCTTGGGCGCGGTGCCGAGCGCGCGGCCGTCACGGTCGACCAGCACGACGTGTTCCTCGATCGTCACGCTATGAAGCGTACGAGATCATGACGACCACTTGGAACCCACGCAGCCTCATCCTAGGAGGGCCGCTTGGCTAGGCTGGCGGCGTGTCATTCGTCGCCGACCTCCGCGTGGTGCTCCGCGGCAGGGATTTCAGAAGGTTGTTCGGCACGCGACTGGTCTCCCAGTTCTCGGACGGGATCTTCCAGTTCGGCGTGACCGGCTTCGCCTTCTTCAGCCCTGAGAGCCAGACGACCGCGCTCCAGGTGGCCGCGGGCCTGGCGGTGCTGCTGTTGCCGTACAGCATCCTCGGCCCGTTCGTCGGCGTGTTCATCGACCGCTGGTCGCGGCGGCAGATCCTGGTGGTGGCGCCGTTCGTGCGCGGCGCGCTGCTGCTGGTCGCCGCCGGGCTCGTGGCGGCCGACGTACCCGACGCCGCGTTCTACGGGGCGGCGCTGGCGGTGCTCGGCGTCAACCGGTTCTTCCTGGCCTCCCTCGGCGCCTCGCTGCCGCACGTGGTGCCCGCCGACCGGCTCATGGCGGCCAACGCGGTCGTGCCCACGTCGGGCACCGTGGTGACGTTCGTGGGCGCGGGCGTCGGCTTTCTGCTGCGGAAGGTCTTCGGGGGCGACGACCAGGGCGTGGCGCTGCTCCTGATCATCTCGGGCGTGGTGTTCGGGCTGAGCGCGCTGGTCGCGCGGACGATGGACCGCCGCCTGCTCGGGCCGGAGTCCGACCCCAGCAGGCCGCAGGCGCGCGAGGCGGTGCGCCATGTGGTCGCCGGCCTCGTGGACGGCGCGAAGCACCTGGTCCATCATCGCGTCGCGGCCGCCACCATAGGCGCGATGGCCGCGCACCGCTTCTTCTACGGCATGGCCACCGCGCTGGGCATCATCCTCTACCGCTACTACTTCTACGACGGCGACCCCGACGCCGCGCTGGGGGGAGTCACCCTGGTCGTGGCCACCTCCGCCGTCGGCTACTTCCTGGCCGTGATCGTCACCCCGTACGCGACCGAGCGGTTCACGATCGAGCGCTGGGTGCCGATCGCGCTGTCGGCGGCCGGCGTGCTGACGGCGGCGCTGGTGCTGCCGTTCCAGGAGTGGGGGCTGCCGATCGCGGGGTTCGTGCTGGGCGTGGCCGGGCAGAGCGTCAAGATCTGCGCCGACACCACGGTCCAGCGCGATGTCGAGGACATCTACCTGGGCCGCGCGTTCTCGATCTACGACATGCTGTTCAACGGCATGTACGTCCTCGCCGCGGGCCTGTCGGCGATGATCCTGCCCGCGAACGGCAAGTCCTACCTGGCCGTCGCGATCGCCGCGATCGGCTATCAGATCGCGGCGATGGCCTACCGGATGATCACTCGCCCGCGGCGTTCGCCCGCGCCCACTCCTGCAAGGCCTCGGTAGCCGCCTCCTTGCCGATCATGCCCTTGTCGAGCCTGAGCTCGAGCAGGAACTTGTATGCCTGCCCCACCACCGGCCCGGGCCCGATGCCCAGGATGCGCTGGATCTCGTTGCCGTCGAGCTCGGGCCTGATCTTGGCCAGCTCTTCTTCCTCGGCGAGCCGGGCGATGCGCTCCTCGAGGTGGTCGTAGGCCCGCGACAGCGCGGCGGCCTTGCGCTTGTTGCGCGTGGTGCAGTCGGCCCTGGTCAGCTTGTGCAGCCGGTCCAGCAGGTGCCCGGCGTCGCGTACGTAGCGGCGCACGGCGCTGTCGGTCCACTCGCCCGTCCCGTAGCCGTGAAAACGCAGGTGCAGCTCGACCAGCTGGGCGACGTCGGACACCACGTCCTTGGGGAACTTCAGCTCGCTCATGCGCTTCTTGGTCAGCTGGGCGCCGACCACCTCGTGGTGATGGAACGACACCCGCCCGCCCGGCTCGTGACGGCGGGTCTTCGGCTTGCCGATGTCGTGCAGGAGCGCCGCCCAGCGCAGGATCCGGTCCGGCTTGCCGTCCTCCTCCTGCGCGATGGCCTGGTCGAGCACGGTCAGCGAGTGCTCGTAGACGTCCTTGTGCCGGTGGTGCTCGTCGATCTCCAGGCGCAGCTTGGGCAGCTCGGGCAGCACGTGCGCGGCCAGTCCGGTCTCCACCAGCAGTCGCAGGCCCTCCCGCGGGTTGGCGCCGCAGACGAGCTTGTCGAGCTCGTCGCGGATGCGCTCGGCGGAGACGATCTCGATACGCTCGGCCATCGCGGTCATGGCGGCCACCGCCTGCGCGTCGACGGCGAACCCGAGCTGCGAGGCGAACCTGGCGGCACGCAGCATGCGCAGCGGGTCGTCACCGAACGACTGCTCGGGGGTGCCGGGGGTGCGCAGCAATTTGGCCGCCAGGTCGCCGAGCCCGCCGTACGGGTCGACGAACTCGTGTCCCGGCAGGCGCACCGCCATGGCGTTGACCGCGAAGTCGCGCCGCTCCAGATCGGTCTCCAGCGTCTCGCCGTACATGACCTCAGGCTTGCGCGACTTCGGGTCGTAGGCCTCGCTGCGGTAGGTGGTGATCTCGAGCAGCCAGTTGCCCTTGCGCAGGCCGACCGTGCCGAAGTCGATGCCGATCGTCCACACCGCGTCGGCCCAGGCCCTGATGATCTCCAGCACCTGCTCGGGGCGGGCGTCAGTGGTCAGGTCGAGATCGTTGCCACTGCGGCCGAGCAGGAGGTCGCGCACGGGACCGCCCACGAGGGCCAGCTCGTGGCCCTTCGCAGCGAAAAGGCGGCCGAGCTCGTCGGCCACCGGGGCGATCTTGCGGAACAGGTCGGTCATGGCCCGCTGCTGGCTTTCGGTCAAAGTTGAGTCGGACAAACCGGGTCGGGTCCTTTGTCTGTCTGAACTTCCGGAACATATCCCCCGAGCCACACCGGGTCCGGGTTACCGTCGGTCAAGGGACCGTCGGGGGCCATGGCAACGAGGCTGAGGCTAGGAGGTCTATATGAAGGACGCCCTCGCGATCCACCGCTGGCTCCTCGCACACCAGGTCCATCATGAGATCGTACGCCTTCCGCGCCCTATGACTTGCGCGGACGAACTACCCGAGACGCTCTCCGCCGCGCCCGAGAGGTGCCTGATGGTCACGGTTTTCGAGGTCGCCACCAGGGTCGGCAACGAGGCCGTCGTCGCGGTCGCCTCCTCGGTCGCGACTCTCCCACGTCCAGGAGCCGTAGGCGGACTGCTGGGCATGCGCCAGGTGCGGCCGGCCCCGGCCCACGTCGTCAACGCGGCCACCGACTACGCCGACGGGCTGGTCTGCCCGCTGCTGCTGCCGGAGTCGCTGCCGATGCTCATCGACGACCGGCTACGCGCCGACACCGAGCCCGTCTTCTCCGCCACCGGCGAACGCCACACCGCCCTCGCCATTCGCGCGCTCGACCTGCTGACCCTTCTGCCAGGCAAGATGGTGGACCTGTGCAGCACACGCCCCAGAGGATCACGTGAGGCGGTCGCGCGGCGGCACTGAACCCGTAGCATTGCGGGCGTGCGTCGTCGTCCTCCAGCTCGGGCATCCGCGTGATCCGTAAGACCACGCTGCTCGCCGTGCTGTCCGCTGCGTTGCTCGCCCCTATGGTGGCCGCGGCGCCGAGCACGGCTGCCGCGATCGTGAGCAGGCTTCCGTTCGCTGTGACGATCACGTCGATCTCTCCGGACGTTCCGAAGAACATGACCGATGTGATCAAGTTCACCGGCACGGTGCGCAACGACACCGGCGCGCCGCAGTCGGCATTGCGTGTGCGGCTGCGCTACTCGGCGCAGAAATTCACCAACCGTGTCTCGATGACGGCCTACCAGGCCGATCAGACGACCGCGACCCTGGCGAGCATGGCGGCGTCCAGTTCCTCGGCCATGGACATCCCGCCGCTCGCGCCCGGCCAGCAGGAGCGCTGGGAGTTCACGGCGACGCCCATCCAGATGGGGATGCGGACGTTCGGCGTCTACCCGATCGCGGTGGACGTGTCACAGAACCTGGTGCCGCTGGCGGCCCAGCGGACCTTCCTCACCTACGCGCCGCCCACGATGCCGAAGCCGCCGCGCAACAAGCTGGCCATCGCGCTGCCCGTCATCGACCAGCCGCACCGGGCGACCGACGTCGACCCGGCGGCGGGGGCGAACGGCGAGGCCCTGTTCGTCGACGACAAGCTGAGCCAGTCGATCACCGGCAAGGGGCGGCTGGCCGACGTGGCGACCATCGCCCAGTCCGCGCCCACCAGCGTCACATGGTTCGTCGACCCTGCGCTGCTCGACGACCTCGACATGATGACGAGAAACTACCGGGTCAGGACCAAGGACGGCGCGGAGCGCAAGCCGGCCAACGCCGAAGCCGGGCAGTGGCTGACGTCCATGCGCACCTCGCTGGCCGCCTCCCCCGTGGTCGCGGTCCCCTACGCCGATCCCGACGTGGCCTCGCTCGCGCACCAGGGGCTGGACGACCTGCCCAACAGGGCGATCCAGCTGGGCGGGCAGAAGGCGAAGGCGTTGCTCAACCGCGACGACGTGAAGACCACCGTCAACTGGCCGGCCGCCGGACTGCTCGACCCCGACGCGCTCGACCTGCTCTCTGTCAGCGATGACAAGGTGAACACGGTCCTGCTCAACTCGACCAACCTGCCGCCGCAGCCGCCGGTCACGTTCACACCCGACGCCGCCACGACGCTCGACTCGGTGAACGGCCAGGTCACCGCGCTGGTCGCGGACGCCGAGCTGAGCCGCCTGTTCGAGCCGACGGCCCCTACGTCCGTGCTGCTCAGCACCCAGCGCTTCATCGCCGAGACCGCGATGATCTCCGCAGAGGCCGGCCAGACCCAGCCGAGGTCGCTGGTCGTCGCCCCGTCGCGACGCTGGGATCCCAACCCGACGCTCGTCACCAGCCTGATCAAGGCCGCCAACCGGCTGCCGTGGCTGGAGCTGACCTCGCTGGAGTCCATCAAGCGGGGCAAGGCGTCGGTCCCGCGTGCCGGCCTGACCTACACCGATGAGGCGCGCAAGGAAGAGCTGAGCGGCAAATACCTGGGGCCGGTCAAGGAAGTCGCGTCGAAGGCGCAGCTCACGGCTCTGATCACGACGACCAGGACGCAGTCGAGCTTCGACGCGGCGGTGCTCAGGCTGACCTCGTCGGCCTGGCGCAACAGCACGCGCATGGGCCGCTCGGTGACCAACCGGGTGAACACGGCCGTCACTGAGCGGATGGACAAGGTCGAGATCGTCGAGGCGCGGCCCGACCGGCCTAAGACGCTGGCCGGCAGCAACGGCGTCGTCCCCATCAGCGTGCGCAACTCCCTGGGCGCCCCCATCGCCCTGTACATCGACGTCAAGTCCAACAACGAGAAGCTGCTGCAGGTCAACTTCAAGCAAGAGGAGCCCTTGTCCATCGGCGTCGGGCAGAGCGGCACGGTTCAGGTGCCGATGACCGCCACCAGTGGCACCAGCGGCGACACGACCGTCACGGTCCAGCTCAAGACCGCCGACGGCCAGGCTTATGGCGAACCGCAGCGGCTGACCATCCGCACCACCGGCTACACCGGCGTCGCCTCGGTCATCGTGGGGGCGGCGCTCACCGTGATGCTCGCCGCCGTGGTCACGCGCGTGGTGCGGCGCAGGTCGGAGCGCAAGAGCGCGCGGGCCTCCAGGAACCGGGAGAGTGAGACCGTATGAGCCGCATGTTGCGTGCCAGCGCCATCATGGCGGCGGGCACGATGGTGTCCAGGGTCACCGGGTTCGTACGGACCATGGTGCTCGCGTACGCCATCGGCACGGCGGCTCTGGGCGACTCCTACAACGCGGCGTACGCGATCCCGTACAGCATCCTCGACCTGCTGCTTCTGGGGGTGCTGAGCAGCGTCATCGTGCCGATGATCATCCGGGCGCAGCAGCACGACCCCGACGGCGGCCAGGCCTACGAGCAGCGGCTGCTGACCGTGGCCACGGTCACGCTTGTGGGCGTCGCGGTGCTCGCGGTGTTCGCCGCGCCGCTGCTCATCGACCTCTACACCGACTGGGCGCCGGGCAGCGCGAGGTTCGAGGTCGCGGCCACGCTGGCCCGTTTCATCCTGCCGCAGCTGGCCTTCTTCGGGGTGGGCGCGGTGGCGGGCGCCATACTCAACACCCGCGACCGCTACGGCGCTCCCATGTGGGCGCCGGTGGTCAACAACCTCGTCGTCATCTGCGTGTTCCTGGCCTACGCCGTGGTGAGCTCGGCCAAGGGCGACATCGATCGGGTGAGCGACGGGGATCTGGCGCTGCTCGGCCTGGGCACCACGGCCGGCATCGTGGCGCAGGCGGCCGTGCTGATCGTCGCGTTGCGGCGGGCCGGCTTCTCGTTCGTGCCGCGCTTCGACGTGTGGAACGCCCGGCTCGGCGAGATGGCCAAGGCCGGGGTCTGGACGATCGGTTATGTGATCGTGACCCAGCTCGGCTTCCTGCTGACCGTCAACCTGTCGAGCCAGGCCGGCGTGGAGGTGCCGGGTCACGGCATCAGCCCCTACACGCTGGCGTTCCAGCTGTTCCAGCTGCCGTACGGCGTCATCGGCGTCTCGGTGATCACGGCCATGCTGCCCCGGATGAGCCGGGCCGTCGGGGAGGGCCGCTTCGACGACGTGCGCAGCGAGTTCGGGGCGAGTGTGCGGCTCGTCTGCGCGATGATGGTGCCGGTGTCGCTGCTGCTCATGGTGCTCGGCCCGGCGATCACCGTGCCGATTTACGGCCATGGGGCCAACACCGTGGCCGACGCGGTCTACATCGGCAACGTGCTGCAGGTCTACGGCCTCGCGCTGGTGCCGTTCTCGGTGTTCCAGCTGCTGCTGCGGGTCTTCTACAGTTTCGGCGACACCCGGACGCCGGTCTTCGTCGGGGCGGGCACGACGGCGGTCAACGCGGGGCTGATGGTGGTCTTCTACGTGCTGCTGCCGGCCGAGTACGCGGTGATGGGGCTGGCTCTGGCGTACGCGATCGCGTACGGGCTGGGCGCGGTCCTGGCCTGGTGGCTGGCCGGCCGCCGGGTGCAGGGGCTCGGTGGGTGGGCCGTCGGCATGGCGCTGACCAGGATGTATCTCGCCTCGCTGCCCACGGCCGTGCTGGCGCTGGCCGCGGTCTGGGTGGTCACGCAGGTGTTGGGCGGTCTCGGTTTCGTCAATTCGCTGATCGTTCTGGCCGTCGGCGGAGGCCTCGGGCTGGTGCTGTACCTCGGCGTGGCGCACAGAATGCGCATACCAGAGGTCAACTCGATCGTTGGGATGGTCGCGAGACGGGTAGGTCGGTAAAGAAACTCGGCACTACGATGGAGGCCGACACGCGCGAATGGAAGCAGGAGGGGCGTGGGCGGATCCACCCGGCATAGCGTGCCTTCGTGGGACACGACCACGCAGGTGAGTCGAACCATGAGCACGCCCGATCGGCCAAGTGGAGTGAGCCTGTGAGCACGTCGGCCGTCGAACCCGGCACCCGCCTCGCCGAGCGCTTCCGGCTCGAGGACCGCGTCAGCGAGTCCGACGGAGCCACGTTGTGGAAGGCCATTGACGAGATCCTGGCCCGTCCGGTGGCCGTGCATACTTTCTCGCCGGACTTCCCCCGCGTGCACGAGGTCGTCACGGCCGCCCGCGCCGCGAGCCGGCTCACCGACCCGCGCCTGACCCAGGTCTTCGACGCGGCCGAAGACGACAAGCACGCCTATGTCGTGAGCGAGTGGGTCACCGGCGAGACCCTCACTGACCTGCTGGCCTCCGGCCCGATGGAGCCCGAGCGCGCTGCCGGGCTGGTCGCCGAGGCCGCCGAGGCGCTCGCGCACGCCCACAAGGCCAAGCTCTACCACCTGTGCCTGCGTCCCTCGCACCTGGTGTGGACGACCGGAAACACGGTCAAGGTGCTCGGCGTCGCCGTCGACGCGGCCATGTACGGGCTGACCACCGACCAGCCGGCGCTCGACGACGCCGAAGGGCTGGGCCGGCTGCTTTACGCCGGCCTGACCGGCCACTGGCCGGGCGACGAGGAAGAGGGCGGGCTGCCTGCCGCTCCCATGACCGACGGCCACTTCTGCACGCCCCGCCAGGTCACCGCCGGGGTGCCCGGCTACCTCGACGCGGTGACGGTGCGGGCGTGCCTGCCCGAGTCCCGCAAGGGCCAGGGCGCGCTGTCCAGCCCGGCCGAGGTCGCCGAGGCACTGGCCGACGTGGCCAGGCCCATGCCGATCCCGATCGCCTACCCCTCGACGCCGGCGGTGGCCTCCGCCTCGCACACCGAGGGCCTGGACATCGCCCACCGCCAGCACCTCCACGTCCCCCAGTCGCGGCCCACCGGCCCTCGGCCGCGGCGGCCGTCCGGCGGCGGTAGCACCCTCAACAGGGTGTTGATGACGCTGGTGGTGCTGCTCGTCATCGCCGCGGTCGGCGTCGGCGCCTGGACGATCGGCCGCAGCCTGGGCAGCCCGACCGGCCCCGAGGCCAAGAGCGCCACCCCGACCGCCACGGCCACGGCTTCGACCCCTGTCCAGGCCGTCGAGCCGGGGAAGGCCCAGGGCTTCGACCCGCTCGGCGACAACGACGAGAAGTCGGACAAGGCCGGGCTGGCCATCGACGGCAAGCCCAGCACCTTCTGGGAGACCGAGGGCTACACCAGCGCCGAGCTGGGCAACCTCAAGAAGGGTGTAGGCCTGCTGCTGGACATGGGCAAGTCCGTTCAGATCAGCGACGTGGTGGCTACGCTGGCCGATACGCCCGGCGCGACCGTCGAGCTCAAGGTCGGCGACTCGCCCGATCTCGGCGCTCTGAAGACGGTGGCGACCGAGAAGGACGCGGCAGGCAAGACCACACTGACCCCTGATCAGGCGGCAAGCGGGCAGTACGTTTTGATCTGGTTTACGCGTGTTCCGGCGGATGCAGGCAAGTTTCATGGCACCATCTATGAAGTAGTGGTGCACTCTCCCGGATCGGCATAATCAGGAATCTCTCTTGTGAACTCCCCACCCGAGACACCCTCAGCAGCGGATCGGCCGGCGGTCACTGACGCCGAGCTGCTGACCGCGCACATCAACGGGGATCCTCACGCCTTCAGCGAAATCGTCAAAAGGCACCGCGACCGCATGTGGGCGGTCGCCCTGCGGACGCTCGGTGACCCTGACGAGGCCGCCGACGCCGTGCAGGACGCCTTCGTCTCCGCCTATCGCAAAGCCGCCACGTTTCGCGGCGAGGCAGCCGTCACCACCTGGCTGCACCGCATCGTGGTCAACGCCTGTCTCGACAGGATGCGCCGCAAGTCCGTCCGGCCGGTGGCCGACGACGAGCTCATCGAGGCCGCCGAGCGCGAGTCGCCCCTGCCCGACCAGACCGTCGAGCGCGAGGTCTCGATGGAGGTTTCGGCCGCGCTGAAACTCCTGCCCGCCGACCAGCGTGCGGCACTGGTGCTCGTCGACATGATGGGCTATTCGGTCGAAGACGCAGCTCAGGTGCTCGAGGTGCCCAGCGGCACGGTGAAGAGCCGGTGCGCCCGAGGGCGCGCGAAACTTGCCCCAATTCTTTCGCATCTGCGGAACCGATCGGACCTCAATCGCGTCTCATCCGCGAAGGGAGCAGAACTTCGTGACGGGTGATACGCACTACGATCTGGACACCCTGGCCGATTTGGCCGAGGGTCTCCTGGACGTCGCCACGGCGCACCAGGTCCGCGAGCATCTCGCGGTCTGCGACCCCTGTGGGGAGCTACTGGCCGATCTGGCGGCGGTTCGCGAGGTGCTCGCGGCGACCCCCACGCCGGCCATGCCGATGGGTGTCGCACTGCGCATCGACAAGGCCCTGGCGGCCGAGTCCGAGTCTCGGCGCGGAGGCGTCGGCCTCGTGGAAACACCTGACTGGGACGAGCTCATGCGGGACGCCCCGTGGGAGCGGCCGGTCGAGGCCCCCGAGCCCGAGCCTGTGCGCTTGGGAGTGGTCTCCGACGACGGCACCATCGTCCCGGCCAAGCCAAGACCCGTCAGGCGGCGCCGGTGGGCCTTGCCCGCGGTCGCGGCCGCGGCGGCCGCCGCCGTGGTGGGCACGGCCGCGGTCTCGGCAGGTCTGCTCGCCTCCGGCGGAGGCGGCGGCGGCGGCACGCCCCCGCCCCTCGCGCAGAGCAAGGAGGAGACCAAGAGCCCGCCGAAGGCCAGGGCGTACACCGTGACCGACAGCGGCTACAACTACAGCGACAACGTGTTGCGGCAGCCGCTGGAGAGCCTCTTCGGCTTCGCCACCGTGCTGGGCGGCGACGGCGCCAGCGCCGACCAGGTCGCCAAGTGCGCGAGCAAGGTCAGCAGCCGGAGCAAGCTCGACGTCTTCGCGGTCGACCAGGGGCAGTACAACGGGCAAGAGGCCCTCATCTTCGCCTCATGGAAGAACAAGCCGGCCAAGAAGATCCGCATCGACATCGTCGACCCGTTCTACTGCAAGAACCTGCGTAAGCCCACCATGGGCCGCTGGTAGGAGACATCCGCGAAAGAGCCCGCTTCGGCGGGCTCTTTCGTTTGCGGTAGAGTACCGCCCCACGCTGTTGCCGCAGGTCAGGTGGCCCTACGAGGGCCACGCCGGCGAAGGACTTCCGTTTCGCCAGGGCGTCGTGGGTAGGGCAGGGAATCACGGCGGCCTAGGATCTGTTGACGCCGGTGCAACAGCAGACGAGGAAGGCGTGGAGCGTTGAGCGACGTTCGTAACGTGATCATCATTGGGTCCGGCCCAGCTGGCTACACCGCGGCCGTCTACTCCGCGCGCGCCGAGCTCAAGCCGCTGATCTTCGAGGGCTCCGTCACCGCGGGCGGCGCGCTCATGAACACCACCGACGTGGAGAACTTTCCTGGGTTCCCCGACGGCATCATGGGCCCCGACCTGATGGACAACCTGCGTAAGCAGGCCGAGCGGTTCGGCGCCGAACTGGTCGCCGACGACGTCGTCGAAGTGGACCTGGAGGCCAACCCCAAGGTCGTCAAGACCCACACCGAGACCTACTACGCCAAGTCCGTCATCCTGGCCATGGGCTCCGGTTACCGCGAGCTGGGCCTGACGAACGAGAAGCGCCTGTCCGGGCATGGTGTGTCCTGGTGTGCCACCTGTGACGGCTTCTTCTTCCGTAACAAGGACATCGTGGTCGTCGGTGGCGGCGACACGGCGATGGAGGAGGCCACGTTCCTGACCCGGTTCGGGCGCATGGTGACCGTGGTGCACCGCCGCGACACGCTGCGGGCCAGCAAGATCATGCAGGACCGGGCGCTCGCCAACGAGAAGATCCGCTTCATCTGGGACTCCGAGGTCGTCGACGTGCTCGGTGACACCAAGGTCGAGGCGGTGAAGCTGCGTAACGTCAAGAACGGCGAGGAGTGCGAGCTCGCCACCGACGCGCTGTTCCTCGCCATCGGCCACGACCCACGCACCGACCTCGTCAAGGGCCAGATCGACCTCGACGAAGACGGCTACATCAAGGTGGCCGCCCCGACCACCGCGACCAACATCCCCGGCGTCTTCGCCGCGGGTGACGTCGTCGACCACACCTACCGCCAGGCCATCACCGCGGCCGGCACCGGCTGTGCGGCCTCGCTCGACTCCGAGCGCTGGCTAGCCGACAACGAGAAGTAAGGAGCGCACCGTGAAGGCTGTCACCGACGCCACTTTCGAAGCAGAGGTCCTCAAGAGCGACAAGCCTGTGCTGGTCGACTTCTGGGCCGAGTGGTGCGGCCCGTGCCGTCAGGTCGCGCCCATCTTGCAGGAGATCGCCAACGAGCACGGCGACAAGCTGGAGATCGTCAAGCTCAACATCGACGAGAACCCTGAGGTTCCGCGCCAATACGGCGTGCTCCAGATCCCCACGCTGAACGTCTACAAGGGTGGGGAGGTCGTGAAGCAGATCATCGGCGCCAAGCCGAAGGCCATGCTGCTTCGCGAGCTCGACGGCATCATCTAGTTCGCCTGTTACGGCGCGCTTCGCCAGGCAGAGCCCCCCGCGGTCGTATCCGCGGGGGGCTCTCGCGTACGGCTCGGGTACGACCTGGGCGGCGGCGCACGGGGCTGAACGGGGGCGTGTGGGGCTGAGCGGCAGCGTGTGGGGCTGAGCGGCGCTCAGACGGGGCGCAGCGCGCGTTCCGGGCTCATGGAGCCCAGGAGCCGCTCCAGAGCCACCTCGACGTCCTCACGCCACGAGACAGCGGTCTTGAGCTCCAGGCGGAGTCGCGGGAATCGCAAATGCGGACGAACCGTCTTAAACCCCACAGAAAGCAAGTAATCCGCAGGAACTACACAACTAGGCTCTTCCCACTTGAGGTCCCCGAAAGCTTCTATGGCTTTGACCCCGCGCCGCGTCAGGTCTTTGGCCACTCCCTGGATCAGCATCCGCCCGAGCCCGCCGCCCGAAAACTCGGGAATGATGTGAGCCGTCATCAGCAACACGGCGTCGGCGCTGACAGGCGAGGTGGGAAAGGCCACCGAACGCGGGCTGTAGAGCGGCGGGCTGTACAGCACGAACCCCGCGGGCACGCCATCGACATAGGCGATTTTCCCGCAGCTCCCCCACTCCAGCAGCGTGGCGGAGAGCCAGGCTTCCTTCTCCAGCCCTGGGTCGCCCGAGTCCACCGCTCGCTCCCCGCTGACGGGATCGAGCTCCCAGAACACGCACCGTCGGCAGCGCCGCGGCAAATCTTCAAGATTGTCCAGGGTTATGTTGACCAGTCGGCGCGACAACTACCGCCCCTATCGTTGACCCGGAAAAGCGCGCGAAAACCGCGTCCACACCTGGCATCGTAGCCGAGTGAAGATGCCGCCAGCGGACACCACGACGGTTGAGCCCGGTCACGTGCGACATGTCCGTCTGGCGTAATCTGGTATTTCCGCCCCGTATGACACCTAGGAGGTGGGCCGTGACAGAAGAGCTGGATCACGGTCAGACACCCGCGACCCAAGGGTCGCGCATCGACGCCTACGTCGATCGGTACGCCGCGCGAGCTACCGGGATGGTCGCCTCCGAGATCCGAGCTCTTTTCGCCGTCGCGTCGAGGCCCGAGGTGGTCTCGCTCGCGGGCGGCATGCCGTACGTCACGGCCCTCCCCCTCGACATGGTCGGTGAGCTGGTCTCCGACCTCGTGACCAGGCGTGGCCCGGTCGCGCTACAATATGGCTCCGGCCAGGGCGACCCGCACCTGCGCGAGCAGATCTGCGAGGTCATGCGGCTGGAGGGGATTCAGGCCGGGGCGAACGACGTGGTCGTCACCGTGGGGTCGCAGCAAGCGCTTGATCTGATGACCCGCATCTTCATCGACCCGGGCGACGTGGTGCTCGCCGAGGGCCCGTCGTACGTCGGAGCGTTGGGCACATTCGCCGCCTACCAGGCCAAAGTGGTCCACGTCGCCATGGACGATCAGGGCATCGTGCCCGAGTCGCTGGCCCAGACGATCTACGCGCTGGAGACCGCAGGCGCGCCCATCAAGTTCCTCTACACGATCCCGACCTTCCAGAACCCCGCCGGCGTCACGCTCAACCTCGCCCGCCGGCAGCAGGTGCTCGACATCTGCCAGCGGGCCGGGGTGCTGATCATCGAGGACAATCCATACGGGCTGCTCGGCTTCGACGGAGAGCCCATGCGCGCCCTGCGGGCCGACAATCCCGACGGCGTGGTCTATTTGGGGTCGTTCTCCAAGACGCTCGCCCCCGGCTTCCGGGTCGGCTGGGCGCTGGCCCCGCATGCCATCCGCGACAAGCTCGTGCTCGCCATGGAGTCGGCCGTGCTGTCGCACTCCTCCTTCACGCAGCTGGCCGTGGGCCAATACTTGGCCACGCAGCCATGGCGGGAGCAGATCAAGTCGTTCAAGGAGCTCTACCGCGAGCGCCGTGATGCGCTCGTGGACGCCCTCGACGCCTTGATGCCACCCGAGGTCACCTGGACCCGCCCCGCCGGCGGCTTCTTCGTCTGGGCCACCCTGCCGGAAGGGCTCGACTCGAAGGCCATCCTGCCGCGGGCGGTGGCCGAGCGCGTGGCGTTCGTTCCCGGGACCGGGTTCTTCTCGGACGGCAGCGGGGCTCGGCACATGCGCCTGTCCTACTGCTTCCCCGAGCCGGACCGCATCCGGGAAGGGGTGCGGCGGCTCGCTGGGGTGATCGAGCAGGAGATGCAACTGCGGGACACGTTCGGGACCGGCTCGGTGCGCGAACACCCCGGCGTGGACACTCCCGGCCCGGACCTGGCCTAGTAACCGCCCGCTCGCCGGCACAGTGCCGCTGGACCGTGCTGACAGCGGGTTGGGCTGAGACGACGCCTCGCCGGTGTCGTCGAGTCGGTGTCGGCGCGTCGCGGGCGAGCTCGGTCACTCAGCCTACTTGAGCTCGCCTCGCATCCTGGGCGAAGCCGTCTCGGTGGAGACGGCTTCGCCCAGGCCGTATAGCCCGAGGACACATGGGCCGCGCGTCGCGGTGACGCTCATCCCAACACCAGTCCTCAGTCCGGCACCGGCCCGCTCGTCACCAACCCCCTTCTGCCGCTGCAGCCGCGCATCTGGCACCCCGTGGGGACAAGTTCATGCATGCCGCAATGAGGCCTGCCCGATCACACGCACGGCGTCGCAAGGAGGCAGCCGCCCCTCTCGGCGCGGTCGCCTTGCTCATCACCCGGCATCATCAACTACCAGATAGGACGGATGAGAAGGGACCGACGAGAACGGCGACTACGTGAGTTCCCGTGTGCACGGAAATCCCACGACCATGGGCAGACTCGCGGGGAGAAGCACCTCACGTACGCCATTCGCCCCCGACGCCGGTACGGTTGGACAGCGTTCGATCAGCAGAGGAGATGTGATGAGCGATCTGGGCCACGTGCTCGTGCTGGCCGGAGGCCTCTCCTATGAGCGGGAGGTGTCTCTGCGCTCGGGTCGCCGAGTCAGTGAGGTGCTGCGCGCGGCAGGCATCGACGTGGAGACCCGGGACACCGACGCATCCCTCGTGCCGTCGATCCTCGCCGACCCTCCGGACGCGGTGTTCGTGACCCTGCACGGGGGCGCGGGCGAGGACGGCGCAATCCGTTCCGTCCTGGAGCTGCTTAATGTGCCGTACGTCGGCGCCGATCCGGACGCCTGCCGGGTCGCCTTCGACAAGCCCACCGCCAAGGCCGTCGTCCGCTCCGTCGGCCTTCGTACCCCGGAGTCCGTCACCCTCCCCAAAGAGACGTTCCACGACCTGGGTGCCACGGTGGTGTTGGGCCGCATCGTCGAGCGCCTCGGCCTGCCCTTGTTCGTCAAGCCGGCCCGGGGCGGCTCGGCACTGGGCGCGTCGATCGTACGCACAGCAGAAGAGCTCCCCGCCGCCATGGTCGGCTGTTTCGCCTACGGCGACACTGCTCTGATCGAGCGTTACGTGGAAGGTGTGGAAGTGGCGGTCTCGGTGGTGGACCTCGGCAACGGCCCCGTGGCGCTGCCGGCCGTGGAGATCGTCCCGGACGAGGGCGTGTACGACTACGCGGCCCGCTACACGGCTGGGCACACCGAGTTCTTCGCCCCGGCCCGGCTCCCTGCCGCCGCGGCTGCGGCGTGCGCGGAAACCGCCGTAACCGCCCACACCGCACTGGGCCTACGTGACATCTCCCGCACGGACCTGATCGTGGACGCCGCGGGCGTTCCCCATTTCCTTGAGGTCAACGTGGCTCCCGGAATGACGGAGACCTCACTCCTGCCGATGTCCGCTGAGGCCGCCGGCCAGGATCTGGGGGACCTGTGCCGCACCCTCCTCCAGAACGCTGCCGCCCGCTCCCGTACCTGACATCACCCAGCACACCACGAGCAGCCACAGAAGCTGGTCAGCCACGCGTACCGTCCTGGCCGAGACACCGAGACCGTGAGCCTGCGGATCGCCGGCCAGCGAGCCACGGGTCGTAGCCTTACGATGTGCTGATCGATTCGACGTACCCAAAGAGTTTCGCCAGCGACAACCACGCAGGCGTGCACCCCGACATCCTCGAAGCCATGGCTGCGGCGAACCACGGCGACGCACCCGCCTACGGAGACGACCAATGGACCTCGGATTTCGAGGAAAGGATCAAAGAGTCGTTCGGCCCAGGCGCGGAAGGCTTTGCGGTTCTCAACGGAGCAGGCGCCAACATGGTCGGGTTGGCGCTCATGCTCGGCCGCTACGACGCGATCATCTGTCCCAACAGCGCCCACATCGCCACCCATGAAGCCGGGGCGGCAGAGCGCCTGCTCGGCGTGAAGCTGATGACGGTCCCCACCGAGCACGGCAAGCTTCAACCCGCCGACATCAGATCCCGGCTGTCCGGGATCGGCAACCCCCACGAATCACAGCCAGCGGTCGTCTCCATCTCTCAAGCCACAGAACTCGGCACGTGCTACTCCCCCGAAGAGATCGCCGACCTCGCCGAGGCCACGCACGCGGTAGGCCTACGGCTTCATGTGGACGGCGCCAGGCTCGCCAATGCCGCGGCCTACTTCGGCTGCGACTTGAAAACCATCACGACCGACGCTGGGGTGGATGTGTTCAGCTTCGGCGGCACCAAGAACGGCGCCCTCGCCGCGGAGGCCGTCGTGGTCCTCGATCCATCACTGACCGACGCCGTCCCCTTCCTGCGACGGCAATCGCTTCAGCTGGCCTCGAAGATGCGCTTCATCTCAGCACAACTTTCCGCCCTCCTGACGGACGACTTGTGGCGCCGGAACGCCGCACACGCCAATCAGATGGCCATGCGTTTGGCTGACGGCATCGCGGACATCCCCGGGCTGTCCCTGGCTCAGCCGGTCCAGTCCAATGCCGTCTTCGCCACCCTCCCACCCGCCATCAGGACGACTCTCCGCCGCCGCTATCTCTTCCATCCTTGGGACGAAGCGACGGGAGTCGTCCGCTGGATGACCGCCTTCGACACGGCGCCTGAACACGTAGACGACTTCCTGGACGACATCCGCAAGGCCGCCGCCTCTCTGTAGACCACACGTTTCCTCGGACCTCCGTTTCACGTGAAACACGTCGTACTCCCACGGCGGTCTCCCTAATCCCCATCGCACCCACGCCGCACTCCCCTGCCCTTCCCAGGCTCCCCGCCGACCTCTCCTCTGTTTCACGTGAAACAGCGAGCGCCCGAAGATGCCGCCGTCCCGGCCGCACGCCGCGAGCACGAGCACACGGCACGCACGAGTGCCCGCTCAAGCGCGGGCCGCCGGCATGGCGCACCCGCGGCGCAGGGTCAGGACGGGCGGGGGTGGGGTGGGCACTGACGCGGCGCCGAGTCAGGCACGGGCATGGGTGGCGCAGGCATGGCGCGGGCATGCGCCGCAGCGGCGGCACGGCGCGGCACAAGCGAGACATTCACATCGCACCACCCAAACGCATGCCTGGCATGGGCGCAGGCTGAGCGCACGGCGGAACGCGCAGGCGCGGGGCGTATGGCCGGGGCCAGACGCGGAGAGGGGGACGCGCGGCGCGTGGCGTGGGTGTGGGGCGCATGGCATGGGGCGTGGGCGCGCGACGCCTGGCGTGGGCGGCGGCGCACGCTTGACCACGCGGCGGAACGCGCAGCCGCAAGCGCATGGCCCGAGGGCCAGACGCGGGGAGCCGGACGCGCGGCCGCATGGCATGGCCGTGGGCGTGGGCGCGAGCGACACCTGGCGCAGGCGGCGGCGCACGCTTGACCACGCGGCGGAACGCGCAGCCGCGCGCGTATGGGCGCGGGCAAGACGCGAGCGAGGGCGGACGGCGCGTGGCATGGGGCGCGTCGCGCGTGACGCAGGCGGCGGCGCACGCTTGAGCGCGCGGCGAAACGCGTAGGCGCGTGCGGCTGGGGCGTGGGCAAGACGCGAGCGAGGGCGGATGCCGACGCGCGGCGCATGCCTCGTGACGTGGGCGCGTGGCGCGCGGCGCGGACGCACGAAGCGGACGCACGAAGCGGACGCACGAAGCGGACGCGTGGAGCGGACGCACGAAGCGGACGCGTGGAGCGGACGCACGAAGCGGACGCGTGGAGCGGACACATGAAGCGTGGAGCGTGGAGCGTGGAGCGGACGCGTGAAGCGTGGAGCGGACGCGTGAAACGTGGAGCGTGGAGCGGACGCGTGAAGCGTGGAGCGTGGAGCGGACGCGTGGAACGGACGCGTGGAGCGTGGCGCCTCGAGCGTGGCGCGGGCGCAGACTTGATCGCGCGGTGGAGTGCGCAGGCGGGAGGTATGGGCGCGGGGCAAGACGCATGCGAGGGTGGACGCCGACGCATGGCGCATGGCGCATGGCGCAGGCTTGATCGCCCGGTGGAATGCCCGGGCGGGAGCGTATGGGCGCCGGGCGAGACGCGTGCGAGGGCGGACGTCGGCGCGCGGCGCGTGGCGGGCGCGCGGCGCGTGGCGGGCGCGCGGCGCGTGGCGGGCGCGCGGCGCGTGGCGGGCGCGCGGCGCGTGGCGGGCGCGCACCGCTTGCCAAGTGGCCAGTGGCGCTGGCGCGCAGTGCGTGAAGCGGAGAGAGGCGCACGGTGGAGGCGTGGATACAGGCTTTGATCGCAGCCTGCTCGCACCCAACACCGGCGCGTTTCACGTGAAACATCGACCCAGCCGAATAGCCGCCAAGCCAGCGGGCCGGAGCGTCGACTGAAGCAGGGTACGTCCGTCTGGCCCAGCGAGTAACTCCACCGAGCCGGTTCCAACATAGGTCGGCCGACTTCGCGTTGGATGGGCGCAGCGCGGGAAAAGACCCTCGTTGTTTCACGTGAAACCGTGAGACAAAGTCGGCGCTCCCCCTAACCCATAGGGCGTTAGCCCTCCCGCATAGCGCGGACCGCCTCTGGCGCCATGGCGCCGATGATGCGCTCCAGGTCATCGATCGTCGCGAACTCCACGACGATCCGGCCCTTCCGACGTCCCAGGTCCACCTTGACCTTGGTTTCGAAGTGGTCCGAGAGGCGGTCGGCCAGATGGGTCAGGCCGGGCGCCGTGGGCTTGGCCGACTGCCGCTCGCGAGGCGCCTTCTGGGCGGCCTTGGCGCTACCCATGGAGACGATCTCCTCCACGGCCCGCACCGAAAGCAGCTCTGCCACGATTCGCTTGGCCAACTGAATCTGCTCTTCGGCCGAGTCGAGGCCAAGGAGAGCCCGGGCGTGGCCGGCGCTGATGACGCCGGCGGCCACCGTGCGCTGGACTTCAGGCGGCAGGTTCAGCAGGCGCAAGGTGTTGGTGATGTGAGAACGAGAGCGCCCTACCCTCTGCGCCAACTGCTCGTGCGTCGCCTGAAAGTCGTCGAGGAGTTGCTGGTACGCGGCCGCCTCTTCGAGTGCGTTCAGCTGCTCGCGCTGAAGGTTCTCGATAAGAGCGTCCCGCAGGAGATCAGTGTCCTGTGTGTTGCGGACAATGGCCGGAATCGGGTCCAGACCGGCCTGCTGGCACGCACGCCAGCGCCGCTCCCCCATGATCAGCTCATACTGACCACCGCCAACCGACCGGACCACGATCGGCTGTAGCAGACCGACTTCGCGGATGGACGCGGCCAGTTCCTCGAGTCGCTCCTCGTCGAAGATCTCACGTGGCTGGCGAGGGTTGGGAACGATCGCCTTGAGGGCGACCTCCTTGAAGTACGCTCCGGCAATCGGCTTGGGGCCGGTCTCCGCCGGCGATCCGTTGCCCGACGCCGGCGCCGACCCCGTGCTGTCAACGATAGGTCCGGTCGGGATGAGCGCCCCGAGTCCCTTGCCCAATCCCCGCCGCTGCTGACTCACTGCGTCTCCTCACCACCCGGCCGATTCCGGTCACTCCAGGAGAGGTTACCGGTGCGCGCCCGACGGAGCGCCCCCTCGCCACACTCCGTCCTATTGGATTTGCACCGACACGGTCACATACCTGCCCAACGAGTGACTGTCCCCAGGGCCCACCGCCACCCTTGGCCCGCGCAGGGAGCCGGAGGCAGGAGCTGGAGCCGGAGTTGGGGCACGCGCAGTCCGACGCTGGCGAGGCGCACCGGGCTTTGCGCCCTCACCGACAACGGTCCCCGCACGCGGTGCTCTCAGACGCGGTTCGGCGTAGAAGACGCTGCTCCCCCGATAAAGCGCAACCGAAGGGACCCGGGGCAGGACCATACGGCCCGCGCCTCCGAACGACATTGGGATGAGAGGAAACGATCCTGAGGTGATCGTCAGGCTACGGTGGCGCGGTGCGCGATCTCCCGGGCGGCGTCCATGTACGCCATCGCACCGCTCGACCCCGGATCGTACGTCATGACCGACTGCCCATAGCTGGGTGCCTCCGACAGGCGGACGCTCCGTGGGATGACCGCGTTGAGCACCGTGTCACCGAAGTGGGCTCGCACTTCGTCCGCCACCTGCGACGCCAGTCGGGTACGCCCGTCGTACATCGTCAGGACGATGGTCGACAACCGAAGAGTCGGGTTCAGGTGAGCCTTGATGAGATCCACGTTCCTGAGGAGCTGACCGAGGCCCTCCAGCGCGTAGTACTCGCACTGGATAGGGATCATGACCTCGTCCGCGGCCACCAGCGCGTTGACCGTCAGCAGGCCGAGCGATGGCGGGCAGTCGATGACGATGTAGTCCAGGTCGATCGCGTCGTAGGCCCCCAGCGCCCGGCGGAGGCGGGCCTCACGCGCGACCAGGGACACCAGCTCGATCTCCGCTCCCGCCAGGTCAATGGTGGCCGGAGCGCAGTAGAGGTTCGGCATGTCGGGGACCTGCTTGACGATGTCCGCCATGGGCAGGTCGTCGACCAGGACCTGGTAGACGTCCGGCACGTCACCCCGATGCTCGGTGGCCAGTGCCGTGGAGGCGTTGCCCTGCGGGTCCAGGTCCACCACGAGGACCCGCTGGCCATGCATGGACAGGGCGGCGGCGATGTTCACCGACGTCGTGGTCTTGCCTACGCCACCCTTCTGGTTGGCGACCGCGATCACGCGGCACTTGTGAGGGCGGGGCCAGGTGCCGTCGCCATCGCCTGGGGTCTCGCCTGCCTGGGCAGCGGCCATCGGGGTTGCGGATGTTTCACGTGAAACCACTGAGCTGAGCGCCTCTCGTACCAACGGCGAATCACCGGGGTTCAGGGGGGTCTGGGTCACGATCGCCATCCTTTCAACCAGTGGTATGCCGGTGCCGGGAATTTGCTGTCGCGACACGCCCATTTCGGGCCAGCCAACCCCGGTTGCACTCTCCGAAGAACGGTTGCCCGGCCATCCAAGACCGCATGACGCGACTGGCATAACCGTCACCTCCTTCGTCGCCGCCTTGCTTGCTCCGGCGGGCGACCCGCTACCACCCGAACCAATGTTGCAGGCGGCTCGACCTTACCGCGCCCGACGGTCACAAGCTCAGCCGTTCGGGCCCCGCTGGCCCGCAATTGCTCCTCCGCCTCGGCCAGCTCACCGGCGGCCCGCTCCCCCTTCATGGCGATCAGCTCGCCGCCCTCGCGGAGCAGCGGCATCGCCCACTTCAGGAGCCGGTCGAGCGGCGCCACGGCCCGTGCGCTCGCGACGTCGAACACGCGCTTGCCCACCAGCTCCTCCGCCCGCCCCCGCACCACCTCGACGTTGCCGAGCTTCAGGGCATCGACGCATTCCTCCAGGAACACGGTACGGCGTAGCAGCGGCTCCAGCAGCGTGACCGTGATATCCGGCCGGACGATCGCCAGGACGAGCCCGGGCAACCCCGCGCCCGACCCGATGTCCACCAGGTGCACATCCGGCCGAACGACCTCAGCGACCACCGCGCAGTTGAGCAGGTGGCGATCCCAGATCCGCGGCACCTCCCGCGGGCCCAGCAACCCGCGGACCACGCCAGGACCCGCCAGCAGCTCGGCGAACGCGTTCGCGCGGTCCCAAGCCTCCCCGGCGAAGACGTCCCGCGCTATGTCCGGCGGCGCCGGAAGCTCATCGCTCACTGGTTGATGGCCCTTTCTTGGTGCTAGGTCGTAGCCGGGAGTGAACGCACTGACGAGGAGGGGCGAGGATAGGCCCGAAGCTGGAGCCAGGGGCATGCCCCAAGGTTCGAAGTCGGTCCCTACCCAAGGCTAGAGGGGCGATCACAAAGGAAGACTAGCGGGCTGGCCCAAAGGTGACCCTCGAGCACGCCGCCACCGCGTCGAGCCCCCGGAATACCCGGCAGTGCTTTATAGGTATATAGGCGCAAATACCGGCTGATATCAGCCGTACGCACCACGTACAAGGATAAAAGGAAACGGCCGCCCACCGCGCACGAAGGCGGGGCAGACGGCCGCATCGGATGACACTCAGGCAGGCAGGACCACCACGTACCGGTGGGGCTCCTCACCCTCGGACTCGCTGCGGAGCCCGGCGTCCGCGACCGCGTCATGGACGATCTTGCGCTCGAAGGGCGTCATCGGCTGCAACGCCTTCGGCTCGCCACTCTCCCTGACCTGCCCGGCGACCTCGGTGCCGAGCTTGGTGAGCTCCGCACGCCGCCGCTCGCGATAGCCGGCGACGTCGAGCATCAGCCGCGAGCGCTCCCCCGTCTGCCGGTGCACGGCCAGGCGGGTCAGCTCCTGCAGAGCCTCCAGGACCTCCCCCCCGGGTCCCACCAGCTCCGAGCTCTTGAGCCCGACCACGGAGACCAGGGCGCGGTCGCCCTCGACGTCCATGTCAATGTCGCCGTCGATGTCGGCGATGTCGAGAAGCCCCTCGACGTAGTCGGCAGCGATCTCGCCCTCTTGCTCGAGTGCGGCAAGATCAGGAGCCTTCTTCTCCTCGGCCTCGGTCATGGCCGGCCTCTCCTTCGTGTTCAAGACTTCTTGCTGCCGGTGCGCTTGCTGCGGGGCTGGCGGCTCGGCTGCTGCCTGATGATCTTAGGCTCCGGCGGGGGCGGAGGCGCCTGCTCTTCCGGCGGCGGGGTCTTGCGCAGCTTGGCGATCAGCCCCTGCTTCGGCGGGACGGGGACCACGTTGCCCTTGGCGTCGAACTCGGGCATCGGGTGCCGGCTGTAGAACCAGTGCTGCTGGCCAAGCGTCCAGACGTTGGTGGTGACCCAGTACATGATCAGACCGAGCGGGAAGTTCAGGCTGAAGAAGGCGAACAGCGGAGAGATGTACATCAGGATCTTCTGCTGCTGCGCCATGGGGTTGTCCGGCATCTGCGCCATGGAGCGGGTGACGCTCTGCCGGACGGTGAGGAACGTCGTCAGCGAGCTGATCGCGACGAAGATCCCCAGGACAACCTTGGTCTGTACGACGCCCGCATCGAAGCCCGCGATGTCCGTCGAGGACATGAAGAAGTTGGCCGGCAACGGCGCGCCGAAGATGTGCGCCGACCGTGCGCTGTCCACCAGTTCCTGGCTCATGCCGTACACCGGGCGGCCGTTGGCCATCGCCTGCAGCACGGTGAACATGGAGATGAAGATGGGGAACTGCGCGACGATGGGCAGGCAGCCGCCGAGCGGGTTGGCACCGGCGCCCTGGTAGAGCGCCATGACCTCTTGGTTCATGCGCTGCTTGTCGTTCTTGTAGCGCTTGCGGATCTCCTGCACCTTGGGGGCGAGTTCCTGCATCTTCCGCGACGAGCGCATCTGCTTCAGGAAGAGCGGGAAGATCAGGACCCGCATGAACACGGTCAGCGTGATGATCGTCAACGACCAGGTCAGCCCGCTGTCCGGGTTGAGGACCGTGCTGTAACCAGTATGGATCCAGATGATGACTTGGGCTACGGCTTCATACAGCCAGCTCAGCCAGGACAGCTCCACCGAGCTATCTCCCTTGCGTTTCGTGAGACCGGACCGGGCGTGGGGGCACCGGGTCAATACCTCCGGGATGGAATGGATGGCACCGCCCGATGCGCCGGACAGTCAGCCAAATGCCGCGCACCGCTCCGTGCACGGCAATCGCCTCGAGTCCGTATGCACTGCATGACGGGTAGAACCGGCAGCGCGGACCGAGCATCGGGCTGATGAACGCCCGATAGAACCGGATCGGGATGATCAGCACCCGTGCGGCGAGGCTCGGCGCCTCGCTCGGCGCCTCTTGCGCCTGCTCCGTCATCTCTGTCCACCCGTCGAGGACTCGCGCCGCCTGAGCAAACGATCCAGCGCGGAATCGAGCTCGGCGGCCAGTTGCTCGAATCGCGCGGACGCGGCCGGTGGATTGGCGCGTACCACAAGCAGGCTACCTCGCGGCAGCCGGTGCAGACGGTCCCGCATCAGGTGTCGGAGCCGTCGCTTCACCTTGTTTCGGGTAACGGCGCCGCCGACGGCCTTGCTCACCACGAAACCCACCAGAGGTGACTCTTCCCCGGACGTGCCGAGATGTACCACCAGAGTCGGGCGACCCGCGCGCTTGCCGCGCCGGACCGCCGCCTCGAAATCCTCCCCGCGCCGCATGCGGGATTGCCGGGACAGCACCGTATACGCCTATCGCCCGCCGGCGAGAATCACCGGCGGGCCAGCTGGTCGGACGAGAAACCTGCTCGTGGGACTGCCTTCCTACTGTCGTGCCCGATCAAGGCCCGGGCGGCAGTCCATGTGACGGATCTCTCGTCAGGCGGACGCGGAACGGTCAGGCCGACAGCTTCTCGCGGCCCTTGCGGCGGCGAGCGGCGAGGATGGCGCGACCGGCCCGGGTGCGCATCCGCAGCCGGAAGCCGTGGGTCTTCGCGCGGCGACGGTTGTTCGGCTGGAAAGTACGCTTGCTCACGGGTGGGCTCCAGGCTTGATGGTGCGCCCCAGGGACGCTTAACACACATGGATGGCCTGTCAGGAATGCGAGGGCACGCGAAATAGCCGTCGCGTGACAAGCCGACCGTCGTACGTTACGGGCGAAGGCCGCCCCAGGTCAAACCGGAACGGTTATCCACGGATCCACAGCCCGGTTTTCCACCGCCCGGCGGCGTCCACAGTATGTGCACCCGGGTGCCACTACGCTGTGGACAACGTCTTGAACACAGCTGTGCACAGGGCTACTGTCGGCCCTTCCGGACCCGCAGAAACCCTGTGCACAGCTGTGGAGATCCTGTGGAGATCCTGTGGAGGGGCTGGGTACGAAACCCGGCCGCCACGCTGTGGACGAAGGGCCGCCGAATGACCGGGCGGCCCGCGCCATGTGGATAAACGATCGCGGGGGGCCGCGAGAGGGAGGAGGGGAATCACACTGTGAACGGTGTCGACCTCGGCACGGTATGGGGGAGGGCCCTGCGCAACTTCCTCAACGAAAACGTGCCGATCCAGCAGCGCACCTGGCTGTCCATGGTGCGGCCGATCGCTCTGGCCAACGACACGATCGTGCTCGGCGTCCCCAACGACTTCCTCAAGGACCTCATCGAGGGCAAGCTGCGCCCGCTCGTGGCGCACGCGCTGTCCCAAGAGCTGGGCCGGACCATGCGGCTGGCCGTGATGATCGACACGACGGCGCCGGAGCAGTCTTCGGGCGACCCCCATCAACAGCCTGTGACTCACAGTTATCCCCAAGGTGTGGAGAGTCAGCTGCGTTATTCACAGGCCGCGCAACCCCAGCACAACCCGGCTTCTGAGCCCCCGCAGTTCTATTCTCCACAGCCGGAGCCGACGCAGATATCCACCGACTATCCACAGCCTGGGTTCGCTTTTGAACAGGCACAACCGCCTGTGGAGAAAGCCCCGGAACCGGCGCCGAACCGGTGGGAGGCCAAGAGCAATAAGCCCAGCGAACCCGCCCGGCTCAACCAAAAGTACACATTCGAGACATTCGTCATCGGAGCCAGCAATAGGTTCGCCCACGCGGCGGCGGTGGCCGTCGCCGAATCGCCGGCGAAGGCGTACAACCCGCTCTTCATTTATGGCGACTCGGGCCTGGGGAAGACGCACCTGCTCCACGCGATCGGGCATTACGCCCAAAGCCTGTACGACGGCGCACGGGTCAGATACGTGAGCTCCGAGGAGTTCACCAACGACTTCATCAACAGCATCCGCGACCACAAGGCCGACGGGTTCCGCGGCCGCTACCGGGCGATCGACATCCTGCTCGTGGACGACATCCAGTTCCTGGAGGGCAAGGAGCAGACGCAGGAGGAGTTCTTCCACACCTTCAACACGCTGCACAACGCCAACAAGCAGATCGTCATCTCCAGCGACCGCGCCCCCAAGCAGCTGATCACGCTGGAGGACCGGCTGCGCAACCGGTTCGAGTGGGGCCTGATCACCGACGTCCAGCCGCCCGAGCTGGAGACCCGGATCGCCATCCTCAGGAAGAAGGCGATCCAGGAGGGCCTGGCCGCGCCGCCCGAGGTGCTGGAGTACATCGCCAGCCGGATCTCCACCAACATCCGCGAGCTCGAGGGCGCGCTGATCAGGGTGACCGCGTTCGCCAGCCTCAACAGGCAGGGCGTGGACCTGCAGCTCGCCGAGGTGGTGCTGAAGGATCTGATCACCTCGGAGTCCGACACCGAGATCACCATCGCGGCGATCATGGCCGAGACCGCCGACTACTTCGGCATCAGCATCGACGACCTGTGCGGCACCTCGCGCAGCCGCGCGCTCGTGACCGCCCGGCAGATCGCGATGTACCTGGCGCGCGAGCTGACCGAGTTGTCGCTGCCGAAGATCGGTCAGCAGTTCGGCGGCCGCGACCACACCACTGTGATGCACGCCGAGCGCAAGATCCGGTCGCTCATCGCCGAGCGCCGGTCGATGTACAACCAGGTCAACGAGCTGACAATGCGGATCAAGCAGACACAGCGTGGATCTTGATAGTCATGCACAGCCTGTGGAAAACACTGTGGAGCAGCGAAAACGCCGAAAGGACGCGGCCGTACGCCCGACGATGGCGTGAAAAATCCGCCCACAGGGGCTGGGGACAACGGTGGGGACATCTCCCCCAGATCTGGGGACGACTCGTGGATAACTTGTGGACGGCCTGTGAACAGCCGATCTGGGACTCCAGAAGGCCCCCGATTACCCCGTGGATAAGCTGTGGAAACCTCGTGGATAACCCCGCTTCCCCCGTGGATGAACGGACCATGATCTGGGGAAGAGCTGTGGGCAAAATTTCGCCGTCCCCAGGCGCGGAAGTTTCCCCCAGGCTCCACCCACAACCGCAGTGGATGAATAAAGTGCCGCTGACCAGCCACAACGCTGGTTGTCCACAGTTCCCACAGCCCCTAGTGTGATGACCTCTTCTATCTCTAACTAAGAACTCAAAGACCCATAGTTGGGCTTCTCCCGGAGCGCGAGCGCGGGAGGGTGGATCCTTGAGATCCTTGAATCAACGACGAAGCAGGAGGCTGATCACCGTGATGTTCCGAATCGAGCGAGACGTCCTCGCTGAGGCGGTGGCATGGACGGCACGCAGCCTCCCGGCGCGCCCGTCGGTGCCCGTTCTCGCCGGCATGCGCCTGGAGGTCACCGACGAGCAGCGATTGAAGCTGTCCGGATTCGACTACGAGGTCTCCGCTGAGGTGACGCTCGAACTCCACACCGGGGAGCCGGGAGTCGTGCTGGTCTCGGGCAAGCTGCTCGCCGAGATCACCCGCGCCCTTCCCGCACAGCCTGTGGACTTCGTGGTGGACGGCGCCAAGGCGGTCGTCACCTGCGGCAGCGCTCGATTCACTTTGCTGACCATGCCGGTGGAGGACTACCCGTCGCTCCCGGCCATGCCGCCGGCCGCGGGCCGGGTCGGCAGTGACGTGTTCGCCTCCGCCGTCGGCCAGGTCGCCGTCGCCGCCGGCCGGGACGACACGCTGCCGATGCTCACGGGTGTGCGCATGGAGATCGAGGGCGACACCGTGACCCTCGCCGCGACCGACCGCTACCGGCTGGCCGTACGCGAGCTGAAGTGGCAGCCGGGTCAGCCCGACTTCGCGGCCATCGCGATGATCCCCGGCAAGACGCTCGCCGACACGGCCAAGGCCCTCGGCAGCACCGGCGCGGAGGTCGAGATCGCGCTCAGCTCCGCGGGCGGTACCGGCGAAGGCATGATCGGTTTCTCCAGCGCGGGCCGGCGGACCACCACGCGGCTGCTCGACCCTGAGTTCCCCAAATACCGGTCGCTGCTGCCCACCGAGTTCTCCGCGCGCGCCGACTTGTCCACAGGCCCGTTCGTGGAGGCGGTCAAGCGTGTGGCCCTGGTCGCGGAGCGCAACACGCCGGTACGGCTGGCGTTCAAGAGCGGGGAGGTCGTGCTCGAGGCGGGCAGCGGCGACGAGGCGCAGGCTGTCGAGGCCCTGCCTGTGGACTACGAGGGCGAGGAGATGAACATCGCCTTCAACCACCAGTTTCTGCTGGAGGGCTTGGGCGCCATCGACTCGGACGTGGCCAGGCTCCAGATGACCACATCGACGAAGCCCGCTATCCTCACCGGTGGCAAGCCTGTGGAGGACGGCGCCGCCACCGACTACCGATATCTGATCATGCCCATCCGCCTGTCAGGCTGAACCTGTCATCGGGGATGATGGAAGCCTGACGAGGGGGTAGGACAACATGCAGATCGGCATGGTCGGACTGGGCAAGATGGGCGGCAATATGGCCGAACGGCTGCGCCGCGGCGGTCACGAGGTCGTCGGCTATGACCGCGATCCGTCGATCAGCGACGTGACCAGCCTGAAAGACCTGGTCGAGCGCCTGCAGGCGCCGCGCGTGGTCTGGGTCATGGTCCCCGCGGGCAAACCCACCCAGTCCACGATCGACGACCTCGGCGAGGCGCTCGATGAGGGCGACATCGTCGTCGACGGCGGAAACTCCCACTATGCGGACGACCAGAAGCACGCCGCCGAGCTGGCCGAGAAGGGCATCGGCTTCGTCGACTGCGGCGTCAGCGGCGGCGTCTGGGGACTGACGAACGGCTACGCGCTCATGTGCGGCGGCGACCAGGCCAACGTCGACCGGCTGATGCCGATCTTCGAGACGCTCAAGCCCCAGGGTGAGGACGGCTTCGTCCACGCCGGTGAGGTCGGTGCCGGGCACTTCGCGAAGATGGTCCACAACGGCATCGAATACGGCATGATGCAGGCCTTCGCGGAGGGCTGGGAGCTGCTGGAGGCCTCCGACGTCGTCAAGGACGTCAAGGGCTCCTTCAAGAGCTGGCGCACCGGCACCGTGATCCGCTCGTGGCTGCTCGACCTGCTGGTGCGGGCACTGGACGACGACGAGCACCTCGACCAGTTGCGCGGTTATGCACAGGACTCCGGCGAGGGCCGGTGGACGGTGCAGGCGGCTGTGGACCACGCGGTCCCGCTGCCGGTCATCACCGCCGCGCTCTACGCCAGGTTCGCCTCGCGCCAGGACGACTCTCCCTCGATGAAGGTGGTCGCGGCGCTGCGCAACCAGTTCGGCGGCCACGCCATCACCTCGACCGAGGGCAGCACGGGCAAAGGCGCCGACGCACCGGGCGCGGACGTGACGCCGCCCCGCGAGACCGACCGATAGCAAGCGTGCCGTGACCCCGGTGATGGGCGGGGCGCACTAACCTTCTTGGGGTGCACGTCGCCCACCTGTCGCTGACCGACTTCCGGTCCTACGCCTCCGTGGAGCTCGGCCTGGAGCCGGGCGCCACAGCCTTCGTGGGGCCCAACGGCCAGGGCAAGACCAACTTGGTCGAGGCCCTTGGCTATGTCGCGACGCACTCCAGCCACCGGGTGGCGAGCGACGCGCCCCTGGTGCGCAGGGGTGCCGAGCGGGCGATCATTCGCTGCGCCGTCCACAGGGACAACCGGCGGGCGCTCATCGAGCTGGAGATCAACCCGGGCCGGGCCAACCGCGCGCGGCTCAACCGCTCCCCTGTGTCCAGGGCTCGCGACGTCGTCGGGCTGTTGCGCACGGTGCTGTTCGCGCCGGAGGACCTGGCACTGTCCAAGGGAGACCCCTCCGAGCGCCGCCGCTTCCTCGACGACCTGCTGGTGGCCAGGGCCCCCAGGTTCGCCGGTGTCCGCGCCGACTACGACCGGGTGCTGAAGCAACGCGGAGCCCTGCTGCGTACGGCCGCGCAGGCCCGCAGGGGCAGCAGGAGCGCCCGGCGCAAGGAGAGCGACACCGCGTTCGCCGCCGCGGGAGCGGGCGACGTGCTGAGCACGCTGGAGGTGTGGGACGCCCACCTCGCCAAGCACGGCGCCGAGCTGCTGCGGGCGCGGCTGGAGCTCATCGAGGCACTGCGGCCGCTGGTGGCGGGCGCGTACGCGGCACTGGCCCCGGCGAGCGCCCCGGCGACGCTCGCGTACCGGAGCACGTTGTCCACAGGTGGGGATGCCGATGAGGGGGGTCCGGAGGGTGAAATCGCCGGTGAGCGCGGATCTTTCGATACACAGACGTTATCCACAGACTTGGGGAAAACCCTTGAAGAACGGCTGCGGGAGCGGCTAATAGAGGTCCGCCAGTCGGAGCTGGAACGCGGCGTCACCCTCGTCGGCCCACACCGCGACGACCTGATCCTCGGCCTGGGCGACCTGCCGGCCCGGGGCTACGCCAGCCACGGCGAGTCCTGGTCGTTCGCGCTGGCACTGCGGCTGGCCGCCTACGACCTGTTGCGGGCCGACGGCGGCGATCCCGTGCTGATACTCGACGATGTGTTCGCCGAGCTCGACAGCCAGCGCAGGCGGCGGCTGGCCGAGATCGTCGCGCCCGCCGAGCAGGTGCTCATCACGGCCGCCGTACCGGATGACGTGCCACATGAGCTGACCGGAGCCAGATTCGACGTCGCGGAGGGGAGCGTGACCCGTGTCCGATGAGGAAAACCCCACGGCCAAGGGCGTGGCCATGGCCAGGGAGAAGCTCGCCCAGGCCAAGGCGGACGCGGCCAAGCGCGGCCAGCTCCCCCGGCGTGAGCCGAGGCGGAAGGGGCCGCGCAGGGACAGCGGTGATCCACAACTTTTCGGACGGGCGATCGCGGATCTGCTGGCCGCTCGCGGCTGGGAGCGGTCGGCGGCGGTCGGCGGCGTGTTCGGCCGCTGGGCCGACATCGTGGGTCCTGACCTGGCCGCGCACACCAAGCCCGAGTCCTTCGAGGACGGTGAGGTGCTGATCGCGGCCGACTCGACCGCCTGGGCCACGCAGGTGCGGCTGCTCGCCCGCACCCTCGTACGCAGGCTCAATGAGGAACTGGGCGACGGCACGGTGACGAAAGTCAAGGTCAGGGCGCCGCAGAACGCGCCCCGACCTTCAGGTGGATTGCGGGTGACCGGAAGCAGAGGCCCAAGGGACACCTACGGATAGAGGCGTCCAGCCGCTGCGGTTGGGCGCCGGGGGCGATCAGAAAGCCACAGACGCGATAAGCCCCCTTTCCGGAGGGGGGATGCTGGCCCGGGGGCAAATCAAGCTAGCGGGCATCACAGGCGCGTTCATTGCCACCTCAGGCCTCCGGAGGCGGTAGAATGAAAAAGGATTCCGGACACGTCCGCTTGCGTGTCACCCCGGCAGCAAGCCGACTCCCCCGGGTGACCGCGCATCGGGGCACTCACGACGGTGACGGGCACGGCAGGGGCAGCTTTGCGATTTGATGGCCTCCCCCGCCGCGTGTCCGCGGCAGGAGGATTTCGCAGTTGTCCTACGACGCTAGCTCAATCACCGTACTCGAAGGACTTGAGGCGGTTCGCAAGCGACCGGGTATGTATATCGGCTCCACCGGGGAGCGCGGCCTGCACCACCTCGTCTACGAGATCGTGGACAACGCGGTGGACGAGGCGCTGGCCGGTTATGCCACCACCATCGACATCACGTTGCGGGCCGACAACGGCGTGCGCGTGGTCGACGACGGCCGCGGCATCCCCACGGGCATCCACCCGGTGGAGAAACGCTCCGCCGTCGAGGTGGTGCTGACCACGTTGCACGCGGGCGGCAAGTTCGACAGCCAGTCCTACGCGGTCTCCGGCGGCCTGCACGGCGTCGGCTCGGCCGTCGTCAACGCGCTGTCCACCGCCATGGATGTCGAGGTCAAGCAGAACGGCCACTACTGGCGCCAGCGCTACGAGCACTCCAAGCCCGTCGCGCCGCTGGCCAAGGGCGAGGGGACCGACGAGACCGGCACCACGATCACGTTCTGGCCGGACGAGGACGTCTTCGAGACCACGACGTGGAACTATGAGACGCTCTCGCGGCGCTTCCAGGAGACGGCCTTCCTCAACAAGGGCCTGAAGATCAGGCTGACCGACGAGCGTCCCGACCACGTCAACGGCGCGCCCACCACGGTCGAATACCACTACGAGGGCGGTCTGGCCGACTTCGTCAAGCACCTCAACACCAAGAAGGAGGCGGCGCACGCGTCGATCATCTCCTTCGAGGAGGAGGGCGACGGCATCGCGGTCGAGATCGCCATGCAGTGGAACAACTCCTACTCGGAGTCGGTCTACACCTTCGCCAACACGATCAACACCGCGGAGGGCGGCACCCACGAGGAGGGCTTCCGCGCGGCGCTGACGACGATCGTCAACCGCTACGCGCGCGAGCAGAAGTTCCTCAAGGAAGGCAAGGACGACAACCTCAGCGGTGAGGACGTCCGCGAGGGGCTGACCGCGATCATCTCGGTCAAGCTGTCCGACCCGCAGTTCGAGGGCCAGACCAAGACCAAGCTGGGCAATACCGAGGCCAAGTCGTTCGTGCAGAAGGCCTGCAACGACCACCTGCGCGACTGGTTCGAGCGCAACCCCGGCGAGGCCAAGGACATCATCAACAAGTCGCTGCAGGCCTCGCGCGCCCGCATCGCCGCCCGCCAGGCCCGCGACCTGACCAGGCGCAAGTCGCTGCTGGAGTCCGGCAGCGGCCTGCCGGGCAAGCTGGCCGACTGCCAGTGGAACGACCCGGAGAAGTGCGAGCTGTTCATCGTCGAGGGCGACTCGGCCGGTGGCTCCGCCAAGGGCGGCCGCGACTCGCGTTTCCAGGCGATCCTCCCGATCCGCGGCAAGATCCTCAACGTCGAGAAGGCCCGGATCGACAAGGTCCTGAAGAACAACGAGGTCCAAGCGCTGATCACGGCCCTGGGCACCGGCGTGCACGACGAGTTCGACATCGCAAAGCTGCGCTACCACAAGGTCATCCTCATGGCCGACGCCGACGTCGACGGCCAGCACATCAACACGCTGCTGCTGACGCTGCTGTTCCGGTTCATGAGGCCGCTGATCGAGGCCGGTCACGTCTACCTGTCGTGCCCGCCGCTCTACAAGATCAAGTGGGACCGCAAGGGCGAGGACGCCTCATACGCCTACTCCGACCCCGAGCGCGACGCGGTCATCGCCGACGGCATCGCCAACGGCAAGCCGGACCCGCGGCCGCGCGACAACGTACAACGCTTCAAGGGTCTGGGCGAGATGAACGCCGGCCAGCTCTGGGAGACCACGATGAACCCGGAGACCCGGCTGCTGCGCCAGGTCACGCTCGACGACGCGGCGCAGGCCGACGACCTGTTCAGCGTGCTCATGGGCGAAGACGTGGAAGCCCGGCGCGACTTCATCATCCGCAACGCCCGCGACGTGCGTTTCCTCGACGTTTAAGAAGGACCATTACCCGTGACGGACGTGAACACCACTCCCCCGGCTGACCGCATCGAGCCGGTGGACATCCAGTCCGAGATGCAGCGCAGTTACATGGACTACGCGATGTCCGTCATCGTGTCCAGGGCGCTGCCGGACGTACGCGACGGCTTGAAGCCGGTGCACCGGCGGGTGCTCTACGCCATGTACGACGGCGGCTACCGTCCCGACCGCGGCTACTTCAAGTGCGCCCGCGTCGTCGGCGACGTGATGGGCACCTACCACCCGCATGGCGACACCTCGATCTACGACGCGCTGGTCCGCCTGGCGCAGCCGTGGTCGCTGCGTTACCCGCTGGTCGACGGGCAGGGTAACTTCGGCTCGCCGGGCAACGACCCGGCGGCCGCCATGCGATACACCGAGTGCAAGCTCGCGCCCATCGCCATGGAGATGCTGCGGGACATCGACAAGGAGACCGTCGACTTCCGCCCCAACTACGACGGCAAGTCGCAGGAGCCCGACGTCCTGCCGGCGCGTTTCCCGCAACTGCTGGTCAACGGCTCGGGCGGCATCGCCGTCGGCATGGCGACCAACATCCCGCCGCACAACCTGCGCGAGGTGGCCGCGGCGGTCAAGTGGTATCTCGAAAACCCCGAGGCCAATGACGAAGAGCTGCTCGAAGCGTCGATCAAGCTGGTCAAGGGGCCGGACTTCCCCACGAAGGCTCTGATCGTCGGCCGGCGCGGGATCGAGGACGCCTACCGTACCGGGCGCGGCTCGATCACCATGCGCGCCGTGGTCGAGGTCGAGGAGGACAAGGGCCGGCAGGCCCTGGTCGTCACCGAGCTGCCCTACCAGGTCAACCCCGACAACCTCGCCCTGAAGATCGCCGAGCTGGTGCGCGAGGGCAAGCTCAGCGGCATCGCGGACGTACGCGACGAGAGCTCCTCGCGGGTCGGCCAGCGCCTCGTCATCGTCCTCAAGCGGGACGCGGTCGCCAAGGTCGTCCTCAACAACCTCTACAAGCACACCCAGCTGCAGGACACCTTCGGCGCCAACATGCTGGCGCTGGTCGACGGTGTGCCGCGGACGCTGCGCCTCGACCAGTTCATCCGCCACTACGTGGCGCACCAGGTCGAGGTCATCGTTCGCAGGACCCGCTACCTGCTGCGCAAGGCCGAGGAGCGGGCGCACATCCTGCGCGGCCTGCTGAAGGCCCTGGAGCGGCTCGACGAGGTCATCGCCTTGATCCGGGCCTCGGAGTCCGCCGCGCACGCCCAGCAGGGCCTCATGGCGCTGCTGGAGATCGACGAGGTGCAGGCGCAGGCCATCCTCGACATGCAGCTGCGCAAGCTCGCCGCCTTGGAGCGCCAGGCGATCCAGGACGAGTTTGAGGCGTTGATGACGCAGATCGCCGAGTACAACGCGATCCTGGCCAGCGAGGCCCGCCAGCGGGAGATCATCAACGACGAGCTCGCCGAGGTCGTCGGCCGCTACGGCGACGAGCGCAAGACCGAGATCATCGCCTACGACGGCGACATGTCGATCGAGGACCTCATCGCCGAGGACGAGATCGTCGTCACGATCACCAGGGGCGGCTACGCCAAGCGCACCAGGACCGACCTCTACCGCGCCCAGAAGCGCGGCGGCAAGGGCGTACGCGGTGCGCAGCTGCGTCAGGACGACATCGTCGACCACTTCTTCGTCACCACGACGCACCACTGGTTGCTCTTCTTCACCAACAAGGGCCGGGTTTACCGCGTCAAGGCGTACGAGCTTCCTGAGGGCGCGCGTGACGCCCGAGGCATGCATTTGGCGAACCTTCTTGCCATGCAGCCCGACGAAACAGTTATGGAGGTTCTCGACCTACGCGACTACGACGTCGCCCCCTATCTCGTCCTGGCCACCCGCAGCGGCCTGGTCAAGAAGACCCGCCTGTCCGAATACGACTCCCCCAGGTCCGGCGGTCTGATCGCGATCAACCTGCGGGAGGACGACGAGGTCATCGGAGCCCGCCTGGTCTCCGAGCAAGACGACCTGCTGCTGGTCTCCAGGGGAGCCCAGTCGATCAGGTTCACCGCCTCCGACGAGGCGCTTCGCCCCATGGGCCGGGCGACCAGCGGTGTCATCGGCATGAGGTTCCTCGAGGGTGACGAACTTCTCTCCATGAATCGGATGGCCGACGGTCAAGATGTGCTTATCGCCACCGAGGGTGGGTACGCAAAACGGACGCCAGTGGAGCAGTATCCAGTTCAGGGCCGTGGCGGTAGAGGCGTGCTGACGGCGAAAATCGTGAGTTCCCGTGGCAAGCTGGTCGGAGCCGTCATGGTCAACCCAGAGGACGAGGTCTTCGCGATCACGTCCGCCGGCGGGGTGATCCGGACGAGTGCCGGCGAGATCAAGCAGTCCGGCCGCCAGACCATGGGAGTGCGATTGATGAATCTCGCGGAAGGCGACAGCGTGGTGGCCCTCGCCCGGAACGCGGAGTCGATGGAGACTTCGGTGGAAACTGAGGAAGACGGGGGAGGAGAGTAGTCCATGAGCGCCCAGGGTGGTGGTGCCGCCAGGACAAAGGCGGCTTCGGGTAACGGACAGCAACCAAACAAGCCCGCAGAAACCGAGATTTTCAACCCGGTCGACGAAGGACAGGAAATCACCTCGCCCGCGCAGGGCAAGCCTGTCCCGCCCAAGGAGGACGCGCAGCAGCGGTCGCAGGCTCCTGCCTCCGCGCCCGCGCCGCATCCTCCTGCGCCTCAGACGGAGGGCAACGACACCGTACGCATCCGGCCTTCGCTGGCCACTGAGGCCCCGCCCGCGCTCGAGCTGCCGAAGAAGAAGTCTTCGAACGCCGGCGCGGGCCGGCTGCCCCGCAAGGCCCACCTGGTCCTGCGCCGCGTTGAGCCGTGGTCGGCCATGAAGTTCAGCTTCGTGGTCTCCCTGGTGTGCTTCGTGGTGCTGTTCGTGGCAGTGGCCGTCCTGTACGGCGTGCTGTCCGCGCTGGGGGTTTTCGACTCGATCGTGGACCTGGTCAACCAGCTGGGCCAGGGCGAGCAGGGGCAGAGCTCGATCCCGATCGACATCGCCTCCTGGTTCGAGCCGGTGCGGATCCTCGGATACACCGCGCTGATCGGGGCCGTGAACGTGGTCCTGATCACGGCTCTCTCCACGCTGGGGGCGGTCATCTACAACATCTCCTCTGACCTGGTCGGAGGCGTTGAGGTGACCTTCAGCGAGGCCGAGTAGAAGCGCCATGGGGCATGCTGTTCGCGCTGTGCTCGGGGTGAGGGCGGCGCGAGCAGCATGCCGGAGGCGGTAAGCTTTTCCTCGTCCGAACAACCGGTTCGCCTCTGATCTGCGGATGCGGTAGCGTTCGGTGCGCGGGGCTATAGCTCAGACGGTTAGAGCGCTTCCCTGATAAGGAAGAGGTCAGAGGTTCAAGTCCTCTTAGCCCCACAGAGTTTTCCCAGTTCAGAGGCCGTTTCCCGGAGATCGGGGAGCGGCCTTTTGATCGTTTGACCGTCATTTGACCGTGGCGCGTTGGCATAGACCGATGCTCTGGGTGTTCAAGTTGTTTCACGCAGGCAAGTTCATTCAGAGCCTTCAGTGGTTGGGCCCTCGGCGTACCAGAGTGAGGTCATGGATCTCGCGCTCCCCCGGCCGGATGGCGGCGCCCCCGGTCCGAAACGTCGCTCAGGGGGCTCTCACCATCGTTAGCCAACTGGCGGAGATCAGGAATCAATTCGGCACGGGTCACGGGCGGGCGCACCAGCCGGAGATCGCGGAGGAACTGGTCCTTGTTGGGATCGATGCCTGCCTGCTGTGGGTCCGCTGGGCACTTCGGCGTCTCGCCCATGTCATCATCGGCCAGCCGTCTGCTCTCGTCCGAGATCTTCGTGACGGCGGCATCTTCACCCGGAACGCCCTTGCGACTCGCCTAAAGGCTGCCAACCTGTCGGACATCGAGGAGCCTGACCAGCACCTCCTGGGCGTCGCTGTAGCCCAACGCGCCATGACTGGAACCTTCATGGTCATGGCGGACGGCGTTGAAGCCTGTGCGTCGAGCAACGACCTGACCCTCTGGCCTGGCGGGTATCGCGCGGGATTGGTTGAGGGGCTCTTCCTCGATCGGGACGGCTACGTACGAACAAGCGAGTGGGCCTGTCGCCAAGCAGGGCTGGCCCTGTCTGCTCATCCACAGGCGACGGATCTCCTCAAGGAGCTAACCGAGAAGATCGATCATGGAGCCTGGTCGTACGGGTTCATGGCTGATCACGAGGAACGCGTGAAAGCTGCCACAGCGATCAAGGCGGTGGGCGGAGTGTTGGTGGAAGAGACAGCGCAAAACCTCTGGTTCGCACTGGCTGAGCGCTTTGTTGCGAATCCCGAGAGTCGGCTGGGTTTCGCTGTGCTTGCATAGAGGTCTCTAGCCTCTTGTCGATGAGAGGCTAGAGACCGTCGCTCTCCTGTGGCTACTCGTCCTTGCTCGGGGCGAGTCCGAGGAGCGCGAGTAGTTCAACCGTAGGTACTCGGTAGCTGTCCCCCGTCTGGATCACCCGGCACGGGAACTGGCCGCGCGCGACGAGTCGATATGCCGTGTTCCGGCTAAGCCCGAGAGCTCTGGCCGCAGTGAGCAGGGGAACAACCGCTGGAAGAGCTTGGACTTCTGCGATGGTCATTGGGGCCATACGCCGTCGCCCCCACTCGTGGCTCGATCCGCTTGGACGCGAGCTTTGGCAAGCGAGCAGAAGCTCTCGTTCAACTCGATGCCGATGAAGCGGCGGTCGAGTTGCCGCGTGGCCAGTGCTGTGGTTGCCGCTCCGGCAAAGGGGTCGAGGACGGTACCGCCGGGACGACAGCCAGCCGCGATGGCTCGGAGCGGGATGTCGATGGGGAATGCGGCGAAATGAGCTGCCCTGAGCGGGCGAGTGGAGATGGACCAGACGTCGCCGGGATTTTTGCCGTGCTCGTGTGCCGCGGTGTGCCCGCTGCCAGTAGGCATCATGGCGGCGCCGTGGTTCTTTCCACAGAAGGGTTCCGTCTCAGTTGAGTACTTGCCTGCGGGTGGCCAGGAGCTCTTGATGCTGTTCGGTTTGCTGCCGCCGGCGCGGGCGCGGCGCGACAGCGGCCGGTCGCCGGTGTACGGCTCGCGGATGGCGTCGAGGTCGAACCAGTACCGGCGCTGCTTGACGAGAAGGAAGATCAGTTCGTAGCGGGCGGAGACGCGATCCAGGACAGACTGCGGCATGGCATTCGGCTTGTGCCAGACGATCGCGTTGCGCAGGATCCAGCTGTCGTCTTGGAGGGCGAAGGCGACCCGCCAGGGCATGCCGAGCAGGTTCTTGGGCGGGACGGCGAGCCGAGATAGGGGCCGGATAGCCGGTTGCCGGTCGTTGTAGTCAGCGCCGCGGGCGAAGCCGTCGGAATTGGCGGCATAGCAGTCGCCGAGGTTGAGCCAGAGGGTGCCGTCGTCGGCCAGGACACGGCGGGCTTCGGCGAAGGTCGAGCGGAGGGTCTCGACGTACTCGGCCGGAGTGGGCTCCTGGCCGTACTGGCCGGGGACACCGTAGTCGCGTAGGCCGTAATAGGGCGGGCTGGTGACGATGCAGTCCACCGAGGCGGTGGGCATTTCGGCCATGACCTCGCGGGCGTCGCCGAGGTAGAGGGTGGTTGGGCCGTTGGTCCAGTAGGGCTGCCTCACGGCGCGCACCTCCTGCTGGAGATGCCTGCCGTACAGGCGGCGTGGTGGGTGGCGTTGAGGGAATTCGTCATCGCCGGATGGGGCGGGCCTCAGATCCGTAGCGCCCGTCTGGGCCGCAATCCCGAACCAGGCGCACCACCAGTCGAACAACGATCTTGAGCAACCCTCTGGCGCAGCTCTGGCGAGCACAGAGTTGACCTTTGGCGCCAGAGGTGCTGTTTGCGCTGCTCAGCGCTCGCCAGAAGGTCGCCAGAGGTGGCTTCTACACCGGGTTACGAGAACGAAATGCCTCTCGTAGTGGAGCAACCCGATGAGTACCGACCTTCACGAGACGCCTCTCGCGAACAGCTCACCGCTGGCCGTAGCCGAGCATGTCTTCCGACTCGTCGCCAGCGACCCCGCCGGCCTGACCGTGGACGGCCGGGCGCTCTGCGGCGAACTCCCCCGGCGCCCAATCCTGCTGACCGAACTGCGTGATCTGCTCACCTCCCGCGCGATCACCAACAGCACCCGCGACACCGTCTGGCGCCGGCTTGTCCTTCACGCTCGCAACGATGGTCCGCAGTGGTTCGTCGGCGCGGTGGGCGTGGCCGTCCCGGCGCTGCGCGGGATCGCAGGGAGGCTGTGCCGCGGCTTCGTCGCGGGCGATCCGGTCGACATCGACACCGAGGTGCTCACCGCGTTCATCGAAGCGGTCCGCACCATCGATGTCGACCGGCCCAACGTCCTGCCCCGGATGTGCGACACCGCCTACCGCGCCGGTGAGCGAGCACGGCAGAACGCCGAAGCGAACGTGGCCAGGAAGATCTCCGACAATGCCTCCAAGGCGCCGGCCGTGCCCTGGGGGCACCTGGATCTCGTTCTGGCGGACGCAGTCGCCAAGGGAGTCGTCAGCGAGCTGGACGCCGAGCTGATCGGCCTTACCCGGCTGGAGAAACTCACCCTGGCCGAGGCCGCCGCCGGGCTCGGGCTGACGGTGGAGGCCGCCAAGAAGCGGCGTCAGCGCAGTGAGCCCATCCTCGTCGAGGCGGTCCGGGCCGGAGAAGTCGAAGCCGCCCTGTCCCTAACGATCACATCTGCTGCCCCTAGAAGGGTGGAAGAGACTTCCGCGCGGAGCCGGATCACCTCAGATCCGCAGCCCACCACCGTCACTACCGAATCGAAGGGAGGCTGGGGCACCCTCACCGGCTCCGCGCGGACCGCACTCTCCATCCCGAAGCGCCGCTGGCGCCGCCTGGCAAAGGTCGCGCTGATCGTGGCAGTCGCGGTCGTACTGCTTGCCGGTACGGCTACCGCGGTGCTGGCCGAGACGCACACCCTGGCCGCGCGGGTGCCCGTCTGACCTGAACAAGGTCTTCGACAACCTCCGGAACTGGCTGATCGGCCTGCTTGCCGCCCTGGCAACGCTGATGCTCACCATCGGCGGCCTGCGCTACCTGGTTGCCGGCGGCGATCCGGGCGAGGTGCAAAAGGCCAAGGCGGCACTCAAGGCGGCAGCGTTCGGCTACGGCCTTGCCATCCTCGCCCCGCTTTTCGTCAACGTGCTCAAGCGCGTGGTGGGCGGGTGAACACCATGGCAATCGCTCGCGTAGCGCTCGTTGCCGCCTGCCTGCCGCTGCTCATCGCGTTTCCGGCCTGGGCGGAACCCACACCGTCCCCGTCCCCGTTTCCTTCCGCCCCGGCGGCCGAACTCGACTGGGGACCTGCCAAGCCATCGATCGGCATCGGAATCGGCGACTGGATCACAGGCCAGATCAACGCCTGGTTCGGCAACCTGGTCGCGATGTCGATCAGGCCGCTGCTCGACATGCTCGGCAACACGCTTCTGGCCACGCCCGACGTATCTGCCAGCGGCAGGGTTTTCGACCTGTGGAAGGCAACGGCGGCGATCGCGAATTCCGCTTTCCTCGTCCTTGCCACGATCGGTGCCATCGCGGCAATGGGGCATCAGACGATCCAGACCCGCTACGCGGTCAAGGAAGTTATCCCCAGGCTGGGGATCGCCGTCCTCGCCACGAACATCAGCTTCCTGCTCTGCGGCAAGATCATCGAAGTCGCAAACGCGCTCTCCGGGGCGCTGCTCGGGCAGGACTTCGACGCCAAGCAGGCGGCTACATCCATCAAGTTCATGATCCTGCCGCCCGGCAACAGCCAGATCTTCTACATTCTGCTGGCACTCGTCGCGGTCGTCCTGCTGATCCTGCTGCTCATCACGTTCATCATGCGCAGCGCCCTGGTGCTGCTTCTGGTCGTCGCAGCGCCGCTCGGGCTGGCCTGCCATGCTCTCCCCCACACGGAGGCCGTGGCCCGCTTCTGGTGGCGTGCTTTCTCCGGGCTCCTCGTCATCCAGATCGCTCAGTCGCTCACGCTCGTCCTGGCCGTCCGCGTCTTCTTCAACCAGGACGGCCGCTTCATCCTCGGCGTCGAGCCCACGGGTCAATTGATCAACCTCGTTCTGGCCATCTGCCTGCTGATCATCTTGGTCCGCATCCCGTCCTGGATCTCCCGGCAGATCTTCGTCCAGGGCGGACGTGGATCGATGATCACCCGGATCTTCAAGACCGCGGTGGCGTACAAGCTCGCGGCGCCGGTCCTCAAGGGCCTTCACCTCGGAAGGGGCGGAGGAGGGCATTCCAAAGCCACGGCAGCTCTTGCCATCGCCGGCAAGGTAATCGGCGGACCGGCAGGCGCGGCAACATCCACGGCAATCACCGCTGCCACCGCGGCATCGGCGGCACGGGGTGGGCCGGGACCGATCAAGCACGCGCCCGTCGGTGCCCGCCGTCCCGTCCGAGCTGAGGACTGGGAGCCGGCACCGGTCAAGCATGCGCCGACCGCCCCGCCGGTCGCCGGCAAGTACCGGACCACGCCGCGGCCTCAGGAGCCGATCAAGCCGACCACGCCGGTGTACGGCTACCCCCGCGAAAGCTTCTACGCCAACGGTCCGGCCGGCCTCGGCCAGATGCAGGCACTCCGGAGGCAGCCCCGGCTGGCCATCGAGCCGCCGACGACCGGTCAGCGCCCAGTCCGGCCGATCGTGCCACCCAACGCACCCATCCCCGGCCAGGTCGACTGGCCCGAGAACCCCGGCGCCCGCCGTACTCCCCCGCCGACGCCGAGACGTCGCCCGCGCAAACCGCGAGGGGGTGGCAGCCAATGACCTGGGACACCTCCGTGGCCCGTATCCCCGCCGATGTCGAGCAGGCCGACAAGATCCTCGGCTCGTTCTCCGCCCGGCAGCTCGCCATCCTCGGCGGCACCGGCCTCCTGCTCTACAGCGCCTACATGGCCGTGGGCGAGCAGGTGTCGCTCATCGTCTGCGCCGTGGTCGCCCTGCCGATTGCCGTCGTCGGGATCCTCCTGGCCATCGGCCAGCACGACGGCGTCTCGCTGGATCGCTACCTTCTCGCCGCCGTCCGGCACCAGCAGTCCCCCAAACACCTGGTCTCCATGCCTGAGGACATCCCCATGCCACCTACCTGGATCGCCGCCACAGCCGGACCCCAGCCAGCCCCGCTCAAGCTCCCCGCGCGAGGCGTCGCGGGCGATGGGCTGATCGACCTCGGACCTGATGGTGTCGCGGCCGTCGCAGAGGTATCCACCGTCAGCTTCGCTCTACGCACACCGGACGAGCAGGACGCCCTGGTCGCGGTCTTCGGCCGATGGCTCAACTCACTCTCCGGACCCGCCCAGATCCTGGTCCGCGCCGAACGTGTCGACCTCTCGGACACCATCGGCGCCCTGGAGGACAACGCCCGCCGACTCCCCCACCCGGCCCTGGCCGGCGCGGCGTTGGAGCACTCTGCCTTCCTCGCTGATCTGTCCGCGTGCCATGACCTACTCCGCCGCCAGGTCCTGCTGATCATCCGTGAGCCCGTCGTCGGCACCAACGGCCGTGACGCCGCTGCGGCGCGTGCTCTTCGTCGCCTTGATGAGGCATCGCGTGTGCTCGGTGCCTGTGGGCTCACCGCCCGGCTTTTGGACGCTCGCGCGGTGGGCGGGCTCCTGGCCTCCTGTTTCGACCCGTCCGCCCCGGCCTTGCCCGAGGAGGAGATCGCCCTTCCCGGTGAGGTCATCACGCGAGGAGAGCCGTGGTGAAGATCCGACTGCCCCGCCGTACGAACCCGCAATCAACCGGCCTCGGCCCCGATGTCGTTCACGTGGAAGCCCGTCGCCTGCATGTGGGCGACAGCGTGTGCGCCACCCTGGCCATCACCGGCTATCCACGCGAAGTCGCCCCCGGCTGGCTGGAGCCGCTGCTCACCTATCCAGGACGGCTGGACGTTTCCCTGCACATCGAGCCGGTTCCCTCGTTGGTGGCCACCGACCGGTTGCGCAAGCAGCTGGCCCGGCTGGAGTCCGGGCTGCGCTCCGATCACGAGCACGGTCGGCTCTTGGACCCAGGTAGGGAAGCCGCGGCCGAGGACGCGCAGGAGCTTGCCTCAAGGCTCGCAAGAGGCCAGGCCAAGCTGTTCCGCGCCTCGATCTACCTGACCGTCCACGCGTCTACCGTTGAGGACCTCGATGACGCCTGCGCGCAGGTCAGGGCGCTGGCCGCCTCCCTGCTCCTGGACGCACGTCAGGTCGCGTTCCGCCAGCTGCAGGGCTGGGTGTCGAGTCTCCCCCTGGCCTACGACAACCTGGCCATGCGCCGGACCTTCGACACACCCGCGCTCGCCTCGGCATTCCCGTTCACGAGTCCTGACCTGACTACTGAGCTGGGTGCGACCGCCGTGCTCTATGGCGCCAACACCTCCAGCGCCTCCCTCGTCGCGTGGGATCGGTTCGCCCAGGACAACCACAACTCGGTCATCCTGGCCCGCTCCGGCAGCGGCAAGAGCTACCTGGCCAAGCTTGAGGCTCTTCGCTCCCTCTACGCGGGGATCGAGGTCGCCGTCATCGACCCCGAGGATGAGTACGCCCGTCTCTGCTCGGCCGTCGGCGGCGCCTACATTCACCTGGGCGCTCCGAAGGTTCGGCTGAACCCCTTCGACCTGCCGCCCAAGAACCAGCGAGGGGATGACCCGCTCACCCGGCGGGCGCTGTTTCTGCACACGCTGATCACGGTCATGCTCGGCGAGCCGCTCGGCAACGCAGGAAAGGCCACGCTCGACCGCGCGATTCTGGCCACGTACCGAAAGGATGGGATCACCCAGGACCCGCACACCTGGAACCGCCGGCCGCCTCTCCTGCGTGATCTCGCCAAAGTCCTCAACGAGGATCCCCAGGGCAAGGACCTGGCCGCCGGGCTCGCGCCGTACGTCACGGGCAGCCACCGCCAGCTCTTCGACGGCCCCACCACCACCCGCCCCGACTCCCACCTGATCGTCTTTTCGCTCCGAGATCTTCCTGACGAGCTCAAGGCCGTCGGAACGCTGCTCACCCTGGATGCCGTCTGGCGCCGCGTCTCCGACCCGTTCAACCGCCGCCCGCGACTGGTCGTGGTCGACGAGGCGTGGCTGCTGATGAAGGACCCCGAAGGCGCCAAGTCTGCTGCGGATGGCGAAGGCAGCGCGCAAGCACTGGGCCGGTCTGTCGGTCGTCACCCAGGACGCAGCCGACCTGCTCGGCAGTGAGATGGGCCAGGCCATTGTCGCCAACTCCACCACCCAGATCCTGCTCCGCCAGGCGCCTCAGGCCATCGACAAGGTCACCGAGGCGTTCCGGCTCTCGGACGGCGAGCGCCAGCTCCTGCTCTCCGCCGAACGCGGCACGGGCCTGCTCACAGCAGGGGTCAGCGGCCAGCGCTGCCCCCTGCAGGTCATCTCCAGCGCCCGCGAGCACGACCTCGTCACCTCCTCGCCGGAGGAGCTCGCCGAGTACGAGGAGGCGGACCTGTGATTTACGACTGGCTCAACGACCCCACCGCTGTCCTGGACGAGCTGCTCGGGTGGTTGATCGTCCATGCATGGGAGCTCGCCGCGATCGTCCTGAGTGCTGAGATCCTGCTCGTTCTGCTCCGAGCAGCTCTTGTACGGCTCCGCCAGAGCTACCTCACACGGCGAGCCCGCTGCGTCGAGATCCTCGCCCCGCCCGTGGCCGATATGCCGGGCGCCGAGGCGCTCTGGGGCAACCTGATCGGGCTACTCCGGCCGGCTTGGAAGCGCCTGCTGCTCGGCCAGCCGCACCTGGCCTTCGAATACCTCTTCGGTGTCGGCGGAATCCGGATCCGGCTCTGGGTGCCGGGCTGCATCCCGCAGGAACTCGTCGAGCACGCGATCGAAGCCGCCTGGCCCTCCGCTCGCACCCTAATCCGCGAGCCGACCGAGCCTGTCCCCCTCGCCGGCCAGGCCGCCGGTGGTCAGCTCGTGCTCGCCCGCACCGAGCGCCTCCCCATTCGTCACGACTTCAGCAGCGACCCGCTCCGGGCGATCAACGGTGCCGCGGTCGGTATGCCCGCGTGGCAGCATGCCAGCGTTCAGATCCTCGCTCGCCCCGCCACCGGGCGTCGGCTTCGAGGATGGCGACTCCCGGCCAACCTGATTCGCGGCCTCCTGGACCTGATCGTCCCTGGACCTGCGCATATACGGCCGCCCTGGCCGGACCGTGTCTCGCTCCTCGCAGAGTCAGCAGAAGCTCGGGTGATTCGCGAGAAGGCCCAGCGGCCCAGGTACGAGGTCGCGATCCGCTACGCCGTACAGGCAGATCCGGCGAGTTCCAAAGCCCTCGCCGAGGTCCGCCATAACGGGATCACCGGGCGCGCGCACGCCATCGCCGCGGCCTTCGCACTCTTCAGCGGGCACAACCGGCTCGAACGGAGCCGCCTGCTCTTTCCGGCGCACCGGCTCGCGTCGCGTCGGATGCGTCGCGGCTTCCTCCTGTCGGTGCCGGAGCTCGCCGCGCTCGCCCATCTGCCGCTCGATGCCGCAGTTCCTGGTCTCCAGCGAGCAGGAGCCAACAGCGTGCCACCCTCGCCGGCGGTCTCCCGCACCGGCAAGGTGCTCGGCTTCTCCGACTCCGGTCACGAGCGCCCTGTGGCCCTTCGGGTGCCGGACTCCTTCCACCACGTGCACGTCATGGGGCCGAACGGCACCGGCAAGTCCACGCTCCTGGCCCAGATGATCCTCTCCGACATCGAGGCCGGCCGCGGCGTGGTGGTGATCGAGGCCAAGGGGGACTTGGTCCGCGACCTCCTCGGACTCATCCCCGAAGATCATGCCGAGAAGGTCGTGCTGATCGACCCCGACGATCGGCACCCGCGGCCGTCCCTCAACGTGCTCGGTGGCGGCGACCTGGCCATGGGTGTCGACAACCTCGTCGGGATCTTCCACCAGATCTACGCCGACTACTGGGGTCCACGCACCGACGACATCCTGCGCGGTTGCGCCCTCACGCTCGCCAGCAACGGCGGCACCCTCGCCGACGTCCCCGAGCTTCTGTCCAACGCCGCCTTCCGGCAACGGCAGATCGCCACGATCGGTGATCCGCTACTCCGAGGCTTCTGGTCCTGGTACTCCGCGCTGTCGGAGCAAGCGCAGGCCCACGTCACCGCCCCGATCATGAACAAGCTGCGGGCCTTCCTGCTCCGTCCCTTCGTCCGCGACGTGCTCGGCGCCACGAGCTCCACTTTCGACCTCGCGGACGTCCTCGACGGCGGCATCCTCCTGGTCCGGCTGCCCAAGGGCGTGCTCGGCGACGACACCGCCCGGCTCCTCGGCTCCATGATCCTGGCCCAGGTCTGGCAAGCTGCCGCCCGACGGGCCAAGATCGGCCAGTCGCGCAACGCCGCCGCGGTCTACGTGGACGAGTGTCACAACTTCCTCACCCTGCCGCACGCCCTGGCCGACATGCTCGCCGAGGCCCGCGCCTACCGGGTTTCGCTGATCCTGGCGCATCAGCATCTCGCCCAACTCCCCCGCGAGCTGCGGCAAGCCATCTCCTCCGACGCCCGCAACAAGATCTATTTCTCACTCTCGCCGGAGGACGCCCGCGAGGTAGAGCACCACTTCACGCCCTACCTGACCAGCCACGATCTGGGCGGCTTCGACGCCTTCCAGGCCGCTGCCCGCCTCGTCGTGCGCTCGGCCGAAGCCCCGCCTTTCACCCTGCGCACGCGCCCACTTCCTGATCCAGACCCCGACGTCGCACGGCGGATCCGGGCGGTCGCCGCACAAGCGCACGGCCGTACGGCCAGCGCCAGCACCCCCAAGCCGGACGCCCGGCACACCCTCTGAAGGAGATCACCATGTCCACCACCAAGTTCACCCCACGCATGCTCAACGCGCTCGCGGTCCGCCTCACCGACCGCGACCGCCGGCTCATCCGCATGATCCGTGACTTCCGCGTCCTGACCTCGGCACAGATCGCCGAGATGTACTTCGACACCGCCGACTCAGCGCGGAAGCGGCTGCTCGTCCTGTCCCGCATGGGTGTGCTGGAGCGCTTCCGGCCCAACCTCCCGCCCTCGATGGGCACAGCGCCGTACCACTACGTGATCGGGGAGACCGCCGCCGCGGTGCTCGCCTCGGAGGACGGCGTAGACCTCGCCGACTCCGGCTACCGCCGCGACCGCACGATCGGCATTGCCTTCGCCTCCAGCCTCGGGCACACGGTCGGCACGAACGGCATCGCAGCCAGCCTGTACGGCTACGCATGCCGTCATCCGGAAAGCGAGCTGACCACTTGGTGGCCTGAGAACCGATGCAAGGCGGAGTGGGGAGCGCTCGCTCGACCGGACGCCTACGGCCGGTGGCGGGAGGACGGTCTCAGCGTCGACTTCTTCCTCGAGTACGACACCGGTACCGAGCCTTTGGATCGCGTCGCGCACAAGCTCGACGGCTACATCAAGCTCACCGAGTCCAGCCGGATCGTGACCCCGGTCCTGTTCTGGGTGCAGGGCGAGCGGCGTGAGGCCAATCTCCGCAAGAAGCTCAAGCACCATCCGGCGCGCATGTTCGTCCCCATCGCCACCGGCTACCCCGGCGCCGACGCCGGCTCGGTCGACGACGGACCGGCCGGTGCGCGGTGGCTCCCCACCGACAAGGACGGTCCGCGCGTACGGCTCGCCGAGCTGGCCTTGCACTGGCCGGGCCTCGGGCCGATGAAGGAGGTGGACGAGTGATCCTCGAAGCTGGAATCCTCAAGGCTGTTGCCGCGGGCGGAGGCCTCGTCTCATCCGTCGCGCTGATCGCGGGCATGGCGGGAGGTGGCCAGTATGCCAAGGCGCAGGCTGATCCAGACAAGCTCGCCTCTATCGCCTGCACCTACACCGAGCAAACCCCGGAGCGGACCAGGCAGCCGGCCAGGGTGAAGCCGCAGGGGCTGGGCCTCACCTCCGAGCAAGCCACGAATGCCCGAACGATCGTCGACACGGCGGACGATCTCGGCTTGCCGAAACGGGCTGCAGTCATCGGCGTCGCCACCGCGCTCCAGGAGTCCTATCTGAAGAACGATGTGGTCGGAGACCACGGCCAGGCATTCGGCATCTTCCAGCAGCACCCTCAGCACGGATGGGGCTCCCACGCTCAGGTCTCCGATCCGAAGTACGCCGCGCGCAAATTCTTCTCGCGCTTGGTGAAGGTGAAGGACTGGGAGAACAAGCCCCTCACGGTGGCAGCCCAGACGGTTCAGCGCTCCACCTTCCCCGATGCATACGCCAAGCACGAGGACCGAGCCGAGAAGATCGTAAGCGCGCTCGGCGGGAAGCCTCAGGCTCCGTCCGTCAGCCGCGACCCGGTGGAGCTCTCGGCCAAAGACGCGAAGATCGTACGGACCAGCCTGGAGGCGGCGATCTCTCTGGGCTTCCCCCGCTCAGCGGTAATCGCGGACGTGGCCGCCGGGCTGCAGAGCGGTCTGCTGCCAAGTGCCGAGAAGACTGACGACCTGGCCAAGCTCGCCGAGCAGATCATCGACGCCGCAGCGAAACGGCTGTGCGCCGAGCTCTCCAAGAAGATCGACAAGGTTCTTGATCCCAAGACCTTGGAAGCCATCGGCAAGTCCGGCCGCGGCGCCGTGGCAGTCCAGGCAGCGCTCAAGATGATCGGCCTGCCGTACTCCTGGGGCGGCGGCGGGCCGGGCGGTCCGAGTCTGGGTATCGGCAGGGGAGCCCGAACGAAGGGCTTCGACTGCTCCGGGCTAGCCGAGTACGCCTGGGCAAAGGCAGGCGTCAAGGTTGGGGGTCACACCTCCACGCAGTGGAGTGCGGGCGCCCGAGTGGCTCGCTCCCAGCTCAAGCCAGGAGATTTGATCTTCTTCGCCACCAATCCGAGGAGCCCCTCAACCATCCACCACGTGGTGATCAATATCGACGGCAAGCGGTATGTCCATGCGCCATACACCGGTAGCACGGTGAAGGTCGGACGCTGGACGGCCAAGCAAGAAGCGGAGTACGCGGGAGCGGTACGGCCTGGCTGACCAGGCGTACCCTGGAGAGGACCGCTCCCACCTTTCTTGGCCGAATGGGAAGAGCAGTCCCACGGAAGGGCCAGCAACTGCTGGCCCTTCCGGCTGCGAGTGCTGTCATGCGATTTGGCTTTGCCGCCTCGCGTCCATCACGGCAATGATCATGAGGCCGAACCCTGCGAAGGGCAAGATCCAACCGAGGTGCCATGGAATCTCGGCCAGGGCTTCGGGAACACCGTTGAGAAAGATGCCGGCGCCGATGACAGGAATTGCTCGGGCGTTGATGGTCGCCGCCTGATGATCCTTCTCTTTCAGCAGCTGGTGCAACTCATCCAGCTTGCTGCGGAACTCAGTGGTGAGGGTGGCGATGACTTCTTCTCTGGCTGATCGTTCCCTGCTGACCTCTTCCTTCGTCTTGTTCAGGCGACCCTCGATATCCGAGATATGACTGCGCAGAGCTTCGATGCGCTCATCCACTGGGGCGTTCGGATGCCACGCGCGGGCCGTGGCCGTCATGGTCAGATTGCCGAAGGTCGCGCCCATGCCTCCAGCTACAACTCCAATGGATTGTGGCGGCCTCTTCCGGAAACGGTTCACCTGGGCCCGCATCCACGTGGACGTACGGCTAAAGAGCATGCGGCTGCCGTCTGGAGCGACCACGAGGGTCGCGATGACGGCGATGATGACTCCGACCCACTTGTTCACCTGGGTCAGCACGACAGCCTCAGTTACGAGGCTCGTGTTATTCATGAGCACCTAGGCTACTGGCTGCGAACACGCTTCTACTCAAAAGATGCGAATGCATCGAGAAGCGTAATTCCCGGCATCGAAGCGTCAGGTCGCACCGCGACCGTGATGATCTCGGGCTCCCCGAACACTGGCTCCGCGCTCGGGCGGCGGGTGTAGGGCACGCGGCCGTAATCCACACCATCCTCCTGGTCGAAGCTCATCCAGGTGATCGCTTCCTGCTCCCCCTCTCTCAGGGGGTGATTCGACACCGCGCGGGTGAGGATCTCGCCGGAGGTGACCACCCAGACCTGAGGTACGGCCAGCACCCATCGAACAGCGTCAATTTCTCGGGCTTTCGCGGCTGCTCTGGTCTCGAATGAACGGGCCGTCTCGTCGTCCCGGAGATAGTCATGATCGCTGAGCGCAAGGAGCCGGTTGCCTTGGAGGACAACGATCGCCGGGCATTCGCGCGCGAGGATGTTCAGCTCCAGTCGGCCGACCGCATCGAAGAGCAACGCCGCTGTCTCGTCGTTCATGCGCCCTCCGCGTAGTCGCTGGCAAGGCGATCCTGCCATGGGTACAGCTGCCGGGGAGCGAAGGCAGCCGTACCCGAGGACCTTCACGCGGCGCGCAGGAACACCGGTCGGTCGAGGACCTTCTCCAAGGTCTGGAGCGTCTCGCGGTCGAGCTCATCGACGCCCCCGGTCACTGCGCGGAGATAGTTACGCTCCACGCGGCCAGCGCCGCGCACGATCTGTTCGTGATGGACGTGCGTGTTCACGGCCTGGAGCACACCCCAGCCGGTACCGGCCCAGGGCGCCACGCGGTTGTCGTACCGCCAGAGCTTGAGCAGGCTCTCGCGCTTGTTCTCGGCGAGGGTCCTGGACCGGCCGCGATCCGTCGGAATCGGCGCGTACTCGTCCAGGAAGCGCGCCCACTGAGCGGGGCTCACGGTCGTTGCGCAGAGCTGTTTGACCTGCGCGGTGAACGCGTCGGCCACGTCGTAGACGATGTTGAGCACGTCGCGGGCCTCCGCGAGCCGGAGCTTGGAGTGGCGCGAATGCTTGATCTTGACCTGTTGCCCGCGCTCGGCCAGACCGGCGGCCATGGTGTTGTCGCACACGATGTTGGTCACCGCGCGCTTGAAGGTGGTGGCCAGTGAGCCGTCGAAGGACGTCGCGCCGAAGAGGTTCGGGCGGAACTCCACACCTTCCGGCGTGCGGATGTTCTCCGGCACCTCCACCGACACCCAGGCCACGGCGCCGGAGCGGAGCAGGCCGGCCGACCCGATCGACAGGTCGTCGTCGAGCAGCCGGGCGATCGTGCCGAGCAGCCATTCGCGGTAGGGATGCGGTTCGTAGCTGTCGGAGAAGATCCCCATGACGTAGCCGTTGTCGCTGCGGACGATCGCCTGACGCTCGGGGATCTCGGACAGCCCGCCGGTCACGGGGTCGTCGACGTAGATCGCTCGGGAGAGCGCGTCCCACCCGAACAGGCGTCGCTCGACGTCACCGACGGGGATCGCTCCGGGGTAGTGGTTGGGCTCTGCGCCTTGCAGGCTGGCGCGGTAGTGCCAGGCCGTACTGCGCTTGTCGGTGAAACCGATCAGCGTGTTCTCGTTGAGCCACTGCAGGGATTCCTTGGACATGTCTCCTCCAGACATGACGGAGGCGCCGGGCTGAGCCCGGCGCCTGAGGGAGGATTGATCAGCTCTGGTCGGGGAGCGGGGGGGAGTACCGGGCGTGCCCTGCTGGGATACTCAGCGGCGATCTCAGTGATTCGAGTTGCCATTTCCGCGAAGTCGACGGCGGAGATCGGCTCCGGGGGAATGCCCTCGTTGAGTGCCCAGAGGATCATGTTGGCGAAGGAGTATTCGCGGTCGACCGCGAGCGCGCGATCAACTGCGACGCGGGCCAGTGCTCCATCACCCGACCGCATCGCCAGGAAGGCGAGATTGGCGGCTGGGGCGGGGACGAACTCCGGCTCTACCCTCCGGGTGAGCTCCACCCAGAGCTGCATTGAGAGCTCTTCGCCGTACTCGTGGCAGAGAGTGAGGGCGATGTCCCGAACGAATATGCCGGTCAGCAGGACGCCCAGCCACGCGACCTCATCCGCCGGGATCGGTCGTCCCGCCCGGACATGATCGAAGCCCTCGCGGATCCGTTGGAGGCCTTCCCCGAACCAGTCGGTGCTGTCGAGCTGGTTCACGGCACGGGCGCGCGCGGCGGTCGTCGCGTCGCTAATCGCATCGCGATCAGGACCGACAACAGGGGCGAGGCGCTGGCGGAAGGTCTCTCGGTCCGGTGCTGCGGCGTATCCGGCCAGGACAGCGGCCAGCGCGGCGGGGTTGCTGGTCGTGTCGTACGGCACGCCGTCGGGGGAGCAGCAGGAAGGGTCCATGCATACGTAGGACCAGTACCGGCCGTCTTCACACCGGATCGCATCGATGATCTCGATGCCCGATGCGGTGGCGGTTGTGAAGACGGCATCCATGATCGGGGTGACCTGCCAGCCAGGCCCGTAGCCGATGAACAGGACGTTCGGGAGAGCGTGCTGAGCGATGATGCGAGCGCATGCGTCGGCCAGATCCGGGCTCTGTACGGAGCACTCGGGGAGATCGAAGCGCACGACCCCCTTGAACACGTCGGCATCGAAGACGACGGCTACGAGACTCAGCGTCGGATGGAACCCCAGAAGGTACGGGACGACGGAGAGGAAGTCCGCCGTATCGCGCAGGTAGAGGGCGCTGGAGTCAGGGGAAGCGGGCATGGGTGTCCTCCAGACATGACGAAGCCCCGGCCGGACCGACCGGGGCAGGGGAGAAGGGAGATCAGCAGCGCTCAGAGCGGACGCCGCCGCGCGGCCCGAGGAAGATCCTCATGTCGGGCCATTCGCCCCCGTCCCGGGAGCGGTAAAGCAAGATCTCGCAGTCATCGGTCACGCAGGGCGTGAGCACGCGAGTGGGTTCCTTGTGGACGAACGCGAACACGGTCGTCTGCCAGTGGCCGTGGAGGAAACGCTCGGCCAGTTTGTGTTTCGCGTCCGCGAGGGACACGAACTCTTCAAGATCAGCGTCCTCCGGTCGGCTGTAGCCGTTGCCGCCCCACCAAAGGCCGAACCACCGGGCGGACATGTCAGCTCCCGCTTTCGCGGTTCGGACAACCGGGGGAGAGGTGATCGCCGCCGCAGTAGCCACAGAGATCATCCATGGCGTGCACGGACAGCTCTTCGGCGTACTGGTCGCGCCACGCGATCTGGGTGCTGGTGTAGGCGTCGAAGTACTCGCGATCCGTGTCCCCCTCCTGAAGCGTGAGGTACGCCAGCACCGTGCGGGCAGCACAGACCAGCTCTGCAGCAGTGAACACCACCCCGGCTCCCGACGTGACGTCGGATCCCGTGAAGATCGTGTGGTTCTGTCGCGAGAGCCGGTACTGCCACCGGATCCGCCCGTCTTCCGTGCGGCCGGTTGGCCAGAGCTCCAGTTGGTGATCGTTGTCGACGGGCCACGCTGCGAGGAGTCGGGAGGAGATCCTCCAGCCCCTTGGCAGCTCCAGGCCGTCCAAGACGGGCATGGCTGTCTTCCTTTCGGGGACGCGGGGGCCGCCCGTATCGGGACGGCAGGTCATGGGGCAGCCCATAGGAGAAGCGCCGGGCTGAAGCGTGGGCCGCAAGGCGCGGCGAAGCGTCTGCGAGCGGCGCCGCCGGTCGCTTCTTGCTGTCACTTAAATACGGTGCGTCAAACCGCCCAAGCGTCCGCTGACCTGCAGTTTTACCTAGAAATGCGAGCGCCCCGACCGGTGCCGGCCGGGGCGCTCAGGTGCTTTGGATCAGTCGTTCGTGGGTGCTTCGGCACTCGTGTAGACCATGGCGTTGCGCGCGTCGTCAAGGCGCTCAGAGAGCTCCCTGACCTCCGCGCGTGCCGCGTCTCGCACCCGGATCACCGCGCGGCGGGAGCCGTACGCGCCGCCGTACTCCTCCTGGGCGATCGTGGCGAAGATGCCCGCGCGCCCGAGGTCTTCTGCCGCTTCCGCCTTACGCAGGATCCGGCGAAGCGTCGGGAACCCTTCACCCTGGCCGTACGCCTGCCGGAAGATCTCCGCGCTGTGCTGAGCGGCGGAGAAGGCGACGGCTGCCCGAGCCACGTTGTCCACGTGGGGGAGCCCGCGCATGAGCTGCACGCCGGGGGTGGCGTCGATCTCGCTCGGAGGGACGTCCACGCGGTAGCCGTTGCGCGCCGCCGCATCGCGGACTGCCCACCGCTGGAGGGTGGTGCGGGTGATGAGCATCTCTCCGCCGTCCCGGCGCACGTAGACCCATCCGTCGGCAGTCGGCTCGCAGGAGCTCAGGATGTCGCGGAGACGCTGAGCGAACAGGAGAATCGCATCCTGGTTGACGTCGTCCGAGACGTCGTCGGTGCCGTAGGGGGCGTAACCGCCCTTGACGATGGTTGCGCTCCCGTCCATTCGCTTGCGCGATCGGGTGGCGTCGACCGTACGGCAGTAGCCGCGCGCGAGCTTCCGGATCTGCTCCCAGTCTTCCGACGTCACACGGGCCATGTCCTCCGGTGTGAGGGTCGCGCCGGGCACGCTCGCGGGTACGAACTTTCCGGAGTCGAATTTCGCCATGACTTGCTCCGATCCCTTTCGGCTCCCGTGCCGGGCGCCGCCTTTCTTGGCCAATTCAATTAAACCGCGAATGGGAGATCGAATCAATGGAATTCGAGAGGATATTCTGCTATATTCTCAGGTCGGAGTGGCCGGCCTTGCGAATAGCAAATGAATGAGAATATTAAATAGATGGCGTTAGATGGCTTGGTGATTTAGTGGAATGCAATTGCTGACTGTCGGAGGCTTTACTGTGCCTGCTCCTCCTTCTATGGACGGGTTACCCGTACCAAAGTCGGAGGCAGGCGCCACCCTGGTGGATGGGCAGCCACCTGCGGGAGCATGCACCCAGCACCCTCCCAGTTAGATCGGTGCCCTAACGGGATGCCTAATTGGAGACTAACCTGTGGACCTAGTTGGAGCGTCTCTGCGCTCGCATTCCCAGGACAGGAATGGCGGCCACCTTCTCCGCAGGCATGCTGGGCCATATCAAGCCACTCGGTCTTGGTGAGCGTGGACAGACAATGACGTCTCTTTCCGTGACGATGAGATCGACACGGAAATCGTGCTCCGCCTCTGGCAGCGGCTCGTCGACAACCTGCAGTGAATGGACGGTGGTCACGATGATGGTGTCGTCATTGACCAGACCATCCTCGATCAGAAGCGCCACCTCGATATCGGAGTAACCGGCGCCCTTGCCCAGCCGCACTCCCTGCCGGTTGACCGCGACGGTCCCGCACACAACAAGATCGATCGGCCGCATCTCGTCCGTGCCGACGAGCGGGCTGCTCGCTGCGGCGGCCTTGCTCGTCGCGGCCTCCGCCGGCGACAGCTGCGAACGACCCGGATCGATCAGGTAGAACGGCTGGAGGGTCGCGATCTTCGGTACGGCCATGTAGAGCAACTTGTTCTCGGCCAGCGCCCGGGCCCGGACAGGAAGCTGCGCGGTGTCTGGGTTGGCCTTGACCGTCTCTGCGCGCTGCCACTGCGGTGTCGACGCGAGGAGTTCGGCCGCCCGCTCAGCTCCGAGGAAGTCGGGGATGTAGCCACGAGCGTCAGGAGTGGAGATCCCAGCATCGACCAGGGCCGACCAGATCCGCTCCCTGACGGCGTTCTTCTGATGGTCGAGGCTCATGTGCCCACCCCATCATGTGGTCATCAGCCCGAACAGCCGATCACTGATCTCCTGCACCCACGGCTCATGGCGCCAGGGCGCCAGGGCGCCAGTTCCCGCCCGGCGGAGAAGGCGATGTTCATGCCACCCCCGCCACGAGTCTCCTCGATCAGGTCGATCGCCTGGTGCAGCGTGCCGCAGGCCTCCTCCAGCTTGCCCTGCCTGATGTACGCCAGCGTGAGGTGGCCGAGCACGATGGAGCGCGACTTCTTCCACTGGACCAGGCTCCGAGCAGTACGGGTCAGGATCTCCTCGGCCTTGCCGTTCGCACCGAGGAACAGGTAGCACGAGCCTGCCATCCGGTCGAACTGTGAGGACGAGTACATAGGGAGGGCCTCGTCATCGGTGTGGATCCGGGTGAAGCTGTCCGCCGCGGCCCCCAGCGCCTTCTCGCAGTCCCGTCGCTGTCCGAGCATCGCGTGGGCTTCACCGACATGGAGATGCCCAAGACCGGTCAGGACGTTGCTCGTGGCGTTGCTCACGAGCGCGGTCTCACGGCAGAGCCTGAGCCCTTCGCGTGGGTCCTTGGTTCCGTAGAGCGCGACGAACCCTTTCCTCAGCTGGGCATGCGCCTCCAGCACCGTGTCAGAGATCTCCCGCGCCGCTGAGATCGCTTGATCGAAGTACAGCAGGGGAACGACGTCGTCGCGCCTCTGCGAGGCATCCCAGATGAGCTGACCCATGAGCGTCGCCGACTCGGCCACAGAGAAAGCGAGCGTGCGACGGATTCGACCGGCACGCGCGAAGCTGTAGAGGTGCGTCACCTGGTTGTGGCACTGGCCGGCGGCCGCCAGGAGCGAAGTGGATGGGGCAGCGTCATACTCCGCGCTGAGACGCTCGATCTCTTGCGCCAGCTGGGCGATCGTCACGAGGTCGACAGAAGCGGGGTTGCGCAGCGTGAAAGCGAGCCGATCTGCTTCGTCGTCTGGCGTGGGAGCGAGGATGTCGTCCAACTCGCCGAGCGGCAGCTGAAGCACCTCGGCCAGCTTGGGACGGTGCCATGCCCGCGGTTCGGTCTCGCCGCTCTCCCACCGCACGACCGTCGACCGCTCCACACCCACCGCATGCGCGAGGCTTTCCTGGGAGTGCCCCAGTGTTTTGCGCCGTTGCGTTAACCTTTGTCGGCGTTTAGCCATCGCCATCGCTCCCAAGCGAAGTCCTCATACCAGTATTCCTCGCTTCTCCGCAGGTCGCAGGCCCTAATGCAGCATTGATGCGCCATTCCTGCACGGATTTGCTGTGGAGGGGATGGGCCCTTCAGCGTTTCCTGCAGGGCATGACGAGTAGCCTGTCGAACGACACTCGGTCGCGCTCCTACACCCTGTCGCCGGTGCCGGCCTCGGTGCCCGCCGCGCGGGCGTGGGCGCACCGCATGCTGATCCATTGGGAGATCCTTCACTTCGCTGAACGCGTCGAACTGCTGGTCTCCGAATTGACCACCAATGCGATCAAGCACGCGAAGGCCGGCGGTGCTCCTGTTTGCCTCGTCCTCCGTTTCGCCGACGAAACGCTTCGGCTTGAGGTCCACGATCGAGACGGCCAGAATCTGCCGGTTCAGCAGGTGCCGACAACAGAGGCGCCCGACGGGCGAGGGCTCTGGCTTGTCGAGGCGTACTCGGACCGCTGGGGCATCGAACCGGCCGGTGACGGCAAGGAGGTCTGGGCCGAGCTGGATGGATGCGGAGTCGGGGCATGAGTGAGCACAACGGCACCAGTCCGCTCATCGACATCACCAAGCCCAACGAGGCGCGCATCTACGACTACCTCCTAGGCGGTAACGCCTACTACGGGGCCGACAGGGCAGCGGCGGAGGAGCTCAAGCTCACCATCCCGGACCTGGTGGACCGGGTGCGGGAGACCCGAGCCTTCTTTCGTCGTGTGGTGCGGTATCTCGCGCGTACGGCAGGCATCAGGCAGTTCATCGCCATGGGCGCCGGTTCCGACGCAGGAGAACGTGCATGATGTCGCTCAAAGGATCATCCCGGATGCGCGAGTGATCTATGTCGACGACGATCCGATGATCGTGACCCATGCCCGCGCACTGCTCGCACGACGGCAAGGTGTTCATGCTGTCCTCGCGGGTTCGATTCCCTCGGGCTTCCGGCGTGGCGAGACCCAAGGCCTCATAGACCTCGACCGTCCTCTATCCATCTTGCTGATGCGCCCTCAGTTCGAGGGGATGGGGTCTCTCCAGGAAATCATGGCTCCCGGCAGCTACCTTGCTGCCAGCTGTCCACCCGTTCAGGGTGCGATCCGGTGCTTCGATGGGCTTGAGCTGATCGAACCGGGTTTGGTTGACGTCCGCGAATGGCGTCCGGAGAAGGTCGGACAAGCGGCGACGCTTACCTCCATGCCTGTTGGTGGAGTCGGCCACAAGCCGCTCCCTTGGGCTGCGGCGGCTTGACCGTGGCGTCGCGAGATTGCATCAGCCCTCACGCGGCGGAGCTTGCTGACGAGTTCACCACGCTGGACTGGGATCCGGTCCGTATGGATCAACGGGTCCGGGTGCTCAAGTGGACGTGTGATTGCACCAGTCCTGTGTACGAGCTCTGCGCGGCGGGCGGGCAGTACTTCATTCGCCGATCTCAGGGTGCTGCCGTTACCGAAAGCACGAGGCTTAGGTGCCGAGACGCCGAAGAACTCTGGAGAGCGCTGCTTTCCGGCCGGTTGCACTGAGAGAGCTTGGCCCCGCGAGGTCGGCTCCGAGCGATGACGTCGCCAACATGGTGCTTCAACCGCCCTCAACTACTACACGCTGCAGCTCCTTCCTGGGACGGCGACTTTCCGGGAGTGACATCGGCGGGCTGAGCCGGCGCGGCGCCGCAAGGTCCGTGGCGTCCCAGAGAAAGAGCATCTTGGCGTCTTCTCGCCCAGACCGGCCACAAAGTTCCAGCCCGTCGCGGACGAGCCGACCAACCGGCTCGCAAGCGGCGTGGCGTCTCGCGCTGTAGGGCGCGGTCTGCTGGCGAAGAAGGGTGAGCCGCTCCGATGCTTATAGGCTCTAAGCTCCTTATCGAGGAGAGGAGCCCGCCATGGAAGGGTCCGAGGTCGCTCAGGGCTCGCCGCGCAAGCGCCGGCGGGTTGGTCTGGATGCCGGCACGGTCGCCAGGGCCGCGGTCGAGCTGGTCGACGATGAGGGCGTCGAGGCGCTGACCATGACGAACCTGGCTCGCCGGTTAGGAGTGACCCAGCCAGCCCTGTATGCCCATGTGGACAATCTCGCCGCCGTTCAACGGTCGGTCGGCCTGTACGGCATGCGCCAGATGAGCGAGGAACTGCGTACAGCGGTGCTGGGCCGGTCGGGCGATGGGGCGCTCCGTGCGCTCGCCGAGGCCTACCGCGACTACGTCCGTCGTCACCCGCACCGCTATGCGCTGCAGCAGCGGGCGCCGCGGACGGAGGAATACCACGAGGTGGGAGAGCGGGCGGCAGAGGCGGTTCGAGCGGTGCTGCGTTCCTACGGGCTTCCTGAGGAGGAGGTGCCCGCGGCACACCAGTTCTTCCGTGCAGCCATCTCCGGCTTCGTCGTCCTGGATGTGGACGGGAGCGCGGACGCGGGCTTCGAATACTTCCTGGAGAACTTCGCCGAGATGCTGCGACGCAGGGCCAGCTAGGCCTTGTGCACGTCTCTACTTATAGCTATTAAGGAAAAGTGAATAAGGACTCATTAGGTCTGGCCGGCAAGAGCGCCGTGGTGGTCGGCGGGGCCGCAGGACTCGGGGCGGCGGTGAGCGAGCGCCTGGTCGAGGCGGGATGTCGAGTCACTGTGGCCGACGTTGCCCACGACACGGCCGAGAAGCTTGTCGCGGAGCTGCGCGAACGAGGTGGCGAAGCCGTCTACCGGCAGACCGACGCGCGCCGGAAGGACGAGGTCGAGGCGGCGGTGCGGGCCGCGAGAGAGGCCTTCGGCCCCCTGCACGTGGCGGTCAACGTGGTCGGCAACCCTGGCGGAGCGGCCGGCGTCAAGCCCTTCCTCGACATGACCGTGCAGGACGTCCAGGAGCGCTGGGAGCTGAACTTCCTGAGCGCCTTCCTGTGCTGCCAGGCCGAAGCCCTGGCGATGATCGAGGATGGTGTGGCGGGGGCCATCGTCAACTTCGGCTCCTCCAGTGGCATAGTCGGGGCGCCGAACATCAGCGGATACGGCGCGGCGAAGGCGGCGGTCGCGCACTTCACCAAGTCGGCCTCGATGGAGCTGGCCAGGTACGGCATCCGGGTGAATTGCGTGGTCCCGGGTACTCACGCAAATCCCGCCCAGCGGCCGCCCGCCGATGAGAAGATCGCCGAGTTCCGCCGTCGCGCGGCCGAGGCGCCGGTGCTGCGCAGGTTGGGCGAGGCGAGGGAGACGGCAGGCGTGGCCCTGTTCCTGGCCTCGGACCTGTCCAGCTACATGACCGGCCACACGGTGGTCTCAGACGGCGGGGTGGTGCACACCACAGCCAGACCACCGGTCGGCATGGACCGCGAGGCCGAGGCGGTGAAGCGACTCTGATGGAGATCATCGACGCGCACACCCACGTCTTCCGGTCCCAGGACCACGGCCGGGAGGCCTTCGGCTACTTCCTCAGCCGCAACCCCCGATCCGGTCATCCGGCCGAGCCGGTGGCGTACGGGACCGTCGGGGAACTGCGGCAGATGATGGCGAGTAACGCCGTCTCGGGCGCGAACATCCTCATGTTCACCTGGTCGGGCCAGTACTGGCGCGACGGCCAGTACACGCTGCCGGACGAAGGGACGCGGCGTGAAGCGGCGGCGGAGGAACTGCGGCTGCGGATCGTGGATCGGATCCGCGACAACAACGCCTGGGCCGGCGCGACCGTCGCCGGCCAGCCGGACCTGACCTACTTCTGCGGGGTCGATGCGGTTCTCATGGGCGAGGAGGAGATGCTCGCGGAGCTGGAGGCGCGGGTCGCGGAGGGCGCGAGCGGCGTCAAGATCGTGCCGAGGGACATGCGGATCCGGGGCGACGATCCACGCCTGCGCCCCCTCTTCGACTGGTGCGCCAGACGTGGCGTCCCGGTGCTCACGGAGTCCTCCGGCCATGGCGCGGCCTTCGGCAGGCCCTCCGGATTCGAGAAGCCGCTGACCGAGTTCCCGTCATTGAAGCTGATCTTCGCTCATTGCGGTCACAGCCCCGTCTTCGGGGAGGGCGCTGATGTGGAGGTGGTCGAGCTGGCGCGTCGCTTCGAGAACGTCTGCGCCGACCTGTCACTGCGCGTGCTAGAGGTCGCCGACGGCAAGGTGGAGCCGGAGCGAATGGCGCAGCACATCCGCCGCATCGGTGTCGACCGCGTGCTCTATGGGAGCAACTTCGTGCTGGCCGAACTGCTCCAGCCGGTCGCCGACGCGGCGCGCCCCCAGCGGGTCCGCACGGAGAGTTCCCTGCAGGCGTTTCTCCGTTTGCCGCTGACCGGCGACGAACTGGCGGCGGTGGCCGCCGGGAACTTCCGGAGGCTCACGAGCCGCTGAGCCGTACGGGGTCGATCTCGCCGGGTTGCCACCCGGCCACCAGCTCGCGCCCGTCAAGGGAACGGACGGGCAGGCCGAGCTCCAGGATCAACGAAAGGCTCGTCGTCACCCGCCCGGTCAGCTGATCGGGCGGGCCGGTGAGCAGGGCGAGCGCCGCCTCGACGAAGGCCTCGACAGGCTCGATCCGATGAGCGGGAAGATCCGCGACAGCCATTGCGTGATCGGTGCGAACCGCTCCCTCGGGTGCCAGGGCGTTGACCGCGATGCCACTGCCGTACAGATCCATCGCCGCACCGGTGGTCAGCCGGTCGATCATCGCCTTGGTCCCCCCGTACAGGCAGGCGCCGCCGGATCTGGTGGTCAGGTACGGCGGGCCGGTGCGGTGACGTGCCTGAGCTGAGGTGATGTTGAGGATCCAGCCTGCGCCTTCCTCGATCATGCCCGGGATGACTAGGCGCGCGAGGTCCCAGGCCGCCCAGACATTGACCTCCATGGCCGTGCGGAACGCGGTTTCGGTCATCCGATGGAACGGCAACTCGAAGACGCGGGGCGCGGCGGCGTTGTTGACCAGGAGGGTGACCGGCAGGCCGAAATGCCGTTCCGTTTCCTCGATTGCACGTCGCCTGTCCTCCGCGCTGCCAATGTCGGCCACGACACCCAGCGCGGAGTCACCGATCATCTTGACCGTCTCCGCCAAGGAACCGGGATAGGCACCCTCACCGGGATGCGCGGTCCGGCCGACGACGCCCACGAGTGCTCCCGCGGCAGCCAGCCGTACCGCCAGAGCCTGGCCGATGCCGCGGCTGGCTCCCGTGATCAGCGCCAGCCTGCCCGAGCAGGAAACGGTCACGACACCCTCCTGAGGAAGGGCGCGCGGACCTTGTGCTCGCCGAAGCCCAGCCAGCCGAACTCCACCCGCACCGGTGCGTCCATCGCGGGGTCGTCGCCGAGCAGGCGGCTGACCAGCCTGACTCCGGGTGCGGAGTCGATAGCCGCGATCGCGGCGACGAAGGGGACGTGGGCGGCGAACGCGGGCAGGAAAGCATGGTGCACCACGCTCCAGGAGAACAGCCTTCCCGCCGGCCGTACCTCGATCCACGGCAGATCTGTGCCGCCGCAGGCGGGACAGCACGGCTCGGGATACCAGCAGAAGCGGCCGCACGACGCGCACTGCGGGAAGGCCAGCCGGTCCTGGGCGGCGGCGCGCCAGAATTCGCCGGTCAGCGGCTCGTCGAGGCGGGGAAGGGGAAAGGTCATCGTGCTCTCCGCAGAAGGAGGGTGCTGGCTTGGGCGCCCGTGTACCCGCCGTACAGCCCGATCTCAGCGGCCGAGCCGCGCAGCCGGCGGACCAGCTCGGTGACGTGGGCGATGCCCAGAACATAGGAGTGGGATAGGAGCCCGCCGTGGGTATTGGTAGGCAGGCTCGCCCCGACCCGGAGAGCGCCGCTCTCCGCCAGCGGACCCGCCTCGCCTTTCGCGCAGAAGCCGAGGTCTTCGAGCTGCATGAGCGTCACGATCGTGAAGGGGTCGTAGAGCTCCAGGACGTCGACCTCGGACGGGGTGATGCCCGCCATGGCGAAGGCGGCGGGTCCGGCGAAGACCTGCGGGGTGTGGGTGAAGGCGGGCTGCTGAGCCCAGTGGCTGCCGGTGTGGCTGGTGCCCAGCCCGACTCCGGCGACCTCCACCACCGTCTGCCGCAGGTCCCGCGCACGCTCTACCGTGGTCATGACGTACGCGCCCGCGCCGTCGGAGATGAGCGAGCAGTCCTCCTTGCGGAACGGCTCAGCCACCGGCGGGGAGGAGAGGTATTCCTCGAGGCTGAGCGGCCGGTCGTGCATCACCGAACCAGGAGTGAGGTTGGCGTGGTGGCGTGTGGTGACGGCCACATGGCCGAGCTGCTCGACGGTGGTGCCGTACTCATGCATGTGCCTACGGGCGATGGTGGCGAAGTAGACCGGCTGGGGGAACCAGCCAAAGGGCACCTCGAGCTGTCGTTTGGTGACCTTCTGGGCGTGGCTCTGGCCGGGGCCGCCTACCATGGCGGAGCGCTGAGTCGCCCACGCGACGGCGAAGGCGTTGACGATGTGGCGGGCGCTGCCGCCGGCGAGCGCGCGGGCGGCGGTGTGCGGCGCCGTGCCCGCCCACACCATCGCACCGCCTTCTGTGGAGCTCCACAGCGGGCCGGTGTGCCCGAAGTACCGCCTGAAGGCGTCGGCGTCCAGTTGGTCGGCGAAGGCCGGATGCCACATAATGCCGTCGATGTCCGCGGGGGTGAGCCCAGCGTCCTCGATGGCCGCCGCGGCGGCTTCGGCCGCCATCTCGGAGGCGGCGCGCCCGGAGGCCCGGGTATGCGGAGCCTCGCCGATGCCGGCGATCGCCACGCCGGTGGCCAGATCGCCGAGCGGCTCGCTGTGACCCCAGCTCATCGACGTGGGCTTTCGCCGATGACGTCCCGTGCACGCAGGTCGGCGAGCTCCAGGTCGCTCACGCCGAGCAGATCGGTGAGGATCTCGGCGTTGTGCTGTCCGAGGGTAGGCGCCGGACGGCTGAGCCAGGGCTGGCTCCGAGGGTACGGCAGGCCGGGCAGGTCGAGCGTGCCCGCGATCGGATGGGTGAGCCGTTCCAGGAAGCGGCGGTGCTCCAGTTGCGGGTTACGGGCCGCCTCGGCTGGGGCGAGCACCGGCGCAGCCGGGATGCCGTGGTCGAGCAACAGCTGGACCGTGGCGTCCCGGTCGTGGCCGGCGAGGTCGCCGCCGAGCAACTGCGTGAGTCGTACGAGCTGCTCTTCCGTCTGCACGCTGAGGGCCAGCCACTGATCCGGGCCCGCACAGGGGAAGACGCCTTGGAGCAGAGCGGCGGGGTCGTGGTTGCCGGTGCGCGAACGGGTCACGCCGGTCGCGGCGGTGTCAATGACGGCTTCCGCGGCGACGTTGAGTATCGCCTCGATCATCGGCGCCTCTACCACGACGCCCCGCGGCCCGTTGAGTGCGACCAGGGTGGCGAAAGCCGCGTGCAGGCCCGCGATGGGATCTCCCGCCTTGGGCGTCATGGGCGGCAGGTCCGCCTCGCCAGTGATCCACGCTAGCCCGGAGACCTGCTCCATCGTCTGGGCGAAGCCCGGTTTGTCACGCCACGGCCCGTCCAGTCCGAACGCCGGCATACGGACGACGATCAGGTCGGGGTTCCAGGCGAGCAGCCGGTCGGGGGTGAGGTCCAGCTGCTCCAGAACTCGGGGGGTGAAGTTCTCGACCAGCACGTCGCTGACCTCGATCAGCCGTCGTAGCAGGTCGCGTCCGGCGGGCAGGTCCAGGGCGAGGCCGCGCTTGCCGGTGTTCGCGCCGTGGAAGATCGGCCCGTACTCCCACCAGGACTCGGCGCCGGGCCGGGCGGTGGTGAAGCGCATGGGATCAGGGCGGCTGGGCGACTCCACCTTGACGACGTCGGCTCCGAGCGCGGCGAGCAGGTTGGTCGCGGACGGACCGGCCCAGAACGCTGTCATATCGACGACCCTGATCCCTCGGACGTCGACGAATCCGGCCTGCCCCGCGGGGCTATAGGGCACGCGGGGCCAAGGGAGCCCGTCGTGGCTCGGGACGAACACGCCGCGCTCCCGGAAGTGCTCGACCTCCAGAACGGAGGCGGGGGTGGTCACCGGCGCGGCGGGGATGCGCAGCGCCTCGGCCAGCTCCAGGATCTCCGCGACGGTCCGTGTGGTGGTCCACGCGTGCACGGCCTGGAGGAATTCGGTGCGGCGCCGCCGTCTTCCCGCGGCTGTGGCGAGCTCCGCGTCGTCGATCCAGTCGGGCCGCTCGATCATGAGGAGGAAGTTCTGGAACTGCTGCGCGGTGACCGTGCAGAAGCCTACGTAGCCGTCCTTGGCTGGTTCGACCGACGGCAGCTCCACCGATCTGGCCGGCCCTTCTGCCCCCAGCTGGGGGAACAGATAGCCGAAGGTGTTCTGCGTGAGCAGCATCGTCTCCAGCATCGAGATGTCCACGCGCGCGGAGGGGGTGGCGGTCAGGGCGGCGATCGCGGCGTAGGCGCCGGCCGCGTACTCGCCCAGCCTGCCGCCTGAACAGACGGGCTCCCGCAGGCCGCGGGACCCGGTGGAACCGCACCACGCCTGCAGGGTGAACTCGTTGGCAGGCCGACTCGCCCACGGCCCGGAGCGGCCGAAGGGCGAGACGGAGACGACCGCGACGTCGGGATCAACGGTGTTCAGGTCCAACCCCACGTCCTCGACGAGGACGTCCACCTCGGCCGACCAGCCGGAGGTCTTGCCTTCGTGCAGGAAGCGCAGGAAGGGCGAGCGCGGCTCGTCCTGCTCCGCCCTGATCACCTCGGCTCCCGCATCACGCAGGAGTTTGCCGCAGTAGCCGCCCGCGACCGTGCGGGAGACCTCCATGACGCGCAGGCTCACGACGGCAGCGGGAGGTTGTAGAGGCGGGCGGCGTTGTCCTGCATCACTCGCCGGACCACGTCGGGACGCAGTTGCGCCACGGCCGGGCCGACGATGTCCAGGCTGTCGGGATACAGGCAGGTCGGATGCGGGAAGTCGGTCTCGAACAGGACGTTCTCCGGCCCCACCCGGTCGATGGTGTGGGAGATGTCGTCGCTCTCGAACCAGAAGCAGGCGTGGATCTGCCGGCGGAAGTACTCGCGCGGCGAAAGGCTGAGATAGTCCATGCTGCCTGGAGCGGTCTCGCCCAGCTGGTGCTCCAGCGCCTCCAGGAAGAACGGGATCCAGCCGATGCCGCTCTCGACTGAGACGATCTTCAGGCGGGGATGACGCTCCAGAACACCCGAGTAGATGAAGTTGGCCAGCACCCGCGCGTTGGTCAGGTACATCATCGCCGAGCCCACCGCGAGCTTCTGCTCGGGTCCCAAGCCTGGCCAGGGCGAGGAGCCGAACCAGCTGAGGCTGTCGTGGGCCGCCCCGATGTGGAAGTTGACCGGCATGCCGAGATCGGCGCACACCTCCCACAGGCGATCCCAGGCACGATCGGCGAAGTCAGGCAGTCCGGCCTGCTGGGGATCGCTGGTCGTGTTCACGCCTCGCAGCCCGAGCTGGTGCATGCGCTGGACTTCGGCCACCGAGGCGTCGATGTCCCACCAGGGGATCAGCCCCATGGGAAAGAGCCGCTGCCCAGAGGCGTCCTGCATCTCGGCCATGGCGTCGTTGTAAACGGTCGCGCACAGCAGTTTCAGCACCGGATCCTTGATGTCGCCGAAGCGCTGGCCGCCGAAGCCGGCAGTGTTGGGATAGATGATGTGCGCCCACACGCCGAGCCGGTCCATCAGCTCCAGGCGGGCCTCCACCTGGTAGGCGGCCGGGGTGACGTCGTCGAATGTCCAGCCGATGAACTCGGTGCCGCGGATGCGCTCGCCGTCCCTGGTGACGACGCCCGAGGCGCCTGCCCGACCCAGGACCGCGCCGTCGACGACCCATTTCGGTCCGCCGTCTATCTCGGTGACGCGGGGCACGCGGTCGCGGTAGTCCGCGGGCGCGCGGGAGGTCCACAGGTCGTGCGGTTCTGTGATGTGGGTGTCGGCGTCCACGACGCGCAGGCCGTCCAGTACAGCGTCCATGTCTCCTCAGCCGCGGAACTCGGGGATGACCTTGGTGGCGAACAGCTCCAGGTTGCGCTTGACCGTGTCGAGCGGGAGCACGCCCTGCTGGCCCTGCAGATAGAGGCCGAACCACTCCAAATCGGGCATGCGGTCGAGCATTCGCTGGATGCCGTGCTTGACGTCGTCAGGGGAGCCGAACAGCGCCATCTCGACCTGGTGCATGCGCTTGATGTCCCCCTTGTCAGGGGAGATCGGCACGTGAGACGGGTCCTCCTTGGTACGGAGCACCTCCAGGTAGCCGAACGGCCCAAAGAAGGCGGCGAAGTCCTTGGGCACCCCCCCGCCGTAGCGGGCCATCGCCTCTTCACGGGTGTCGGCGATGCCGACCACCTTGAGGATGCCGGTGTGCTCGCCCAGCTTGTAGTGACGCCCGCACTTGGCCGACCCCTCCTGGTAGAGCTGGGCCTTGGCCGCGTGGTCGTCCGGGTTGGGGGTGAACATCCACGGCATGATGTCCTCCTGAGCCGCGCGGATCACCGACCGGTCGGAGACGGTGAAGGGCTGCCACAGCTCGGGATGCGGGTTCTGGTACGGCCGCGGGCAGACCGACACCGCCCGGACCCTGCCGTCGTCGGAAAGCTCGCCCGGCGCGCCGAAGGTGCGCGTCCACTCGGTGGCGGGCCAGCCCTCGATGCCCTCGTAGGGGTAGGGCACCTGGTAGTCCAGGACCTCCGACTTGTAGCGCAGCGTCTCCTGCGTCCACGCCATCTTCATGATCTTGAGCACTTCGCCGAAGACGTCGAAGTTGCGGTTGTCGGCCGACGAGCCGTCCGAGCGCGCGGCGGCGGCGTGCCAGCGCTGGCCCAGCACGTTCATCCACCGGTTCTGGTAGCCGCGCGCCACCCCCAGCCGCAGCCGCCCCTTGGAGAACTGGTCGAGCAGCGCGACGTCCTCGGCCGCCCGGATCGGGTCCCAGGCGGGTAACACCAGCCCGAGCGGGGCGAGCAGGATCCGCTCGGTCCGCGCGGCCAGGTCGGTGAGGAACATGAGCGGATTGACCGAGAACTCCATCCCCTCGGAGTGGAAATGGTGCTCGGTCATCATCAGCGCGTCGAACCCGATGCGGTCGGCGTGCACGGCGATCTCCCGCACCTCGTGCAGCAGTGCCTGGTACGACTCGGTATCACGGCCGATCGGACGCTTGGCCAGGGCGTTGGCCTCAGCGGCGTACCCGGAGCCAGGAATCTGGGGGTTCAAGAAGATGGCGAACTTCACGAGGCCTCATCCCTTAAGGCTTGTTCGTCCCTAACCTAGGTGATATTTACTCTTGCTTAGAGGCTATAAGCAAGCCCTTGACGGAAGGCCGGTGCGATGCAACGGGTCACCTACTCCGCTGCCGTCTACGACCAGAGCGAGATAGACGCTGTCACACGTGTCCTGACGCAGGGGCAAAATGCGTTACGCATCGGCCCGCACGTCGAGGAGATGGAACGGCTGGTGGCCGAGCTGTTCGGCAAGCGGCGCGGGGTGATGGTCAGTTCCGGCTCGGCCGCGCTCATGCTGGCCGTGGAGCTGCTGGATCTTCCGTCAGGTGCCGAGGTCGTCACAAGCCCCCTCACCTTCTCCACCGACCTGACGGCTTTGCTGCGAGCCGGACTCGTCCCTGTCTTCGCCGACATCGAACCCGACACCTTCCAGATCGACGTCACCAAGGTGGAGGAGATGATCGGCCCCGCCACCGGGGCGATACTGATCCCGAACCTGGCAGGCAACGCCCCCGACTGGGACGAACTCCGGCGCATCGCTGACAGACATGGATTGAAGGTGATCGAGGATTCGTGCGACGCGCTGGGCGCCACGCTCCGCGGCACCCCCACCGGGCGCCGCTCGGACATCTCCGTCACCAGCTTCTCGTTATCGCACATCGTCACGGCGGCCGGCCAGGGCGGCATGGTCCTGCTGGACGATCCCGGGTGGATCGACCGCTGCCTGACCCTGCGCGGCTGGGGGCGGCGTTCAGAGGTCCAGCTGTACGGCTCCGGCCGGGGCGGGGAGCGCAACCTGCGAGCCGATCTGGATGGCGTCCGCTACGACGACATGTTCATCTTCGACGAGCCCGGCTGGAACTTCCTGCCCACCGAGCTCTGCGCGGCCTTCGGCGTGGAACAGGTGCGCAAGCTGCCCCAGAACGTCGCCCGCCGCAAGCAGATCTTCGCGGCGTACACGGAGATCCTGGCCCGCCACCCTGAGCACTTCATCCCGCCCCGCCAGACCGACGGCCTGGACACCGCCTGGCTCTGCTACTGCTTCCTCATCCACCCCGACGCGGGTTTCGACCGCTCGGACCTCCAGTCCTTCCTAGAGCCGCGCGGTGTCGACACCCGGACCGTCTGGACCGGGAACGCGGCTCGCCAGCCGTTCATGAAGGACGCGAGGTTCCGTCAGCCCGGCACGGGCCTGCCGGGCGCTGACGCGGTGCTGGAGCGGGGCGTCCTCGTCTCCTGCAGCCACGGGCTGAGCGACGACCAGATCGCCTACGTGGGCGAGCAGATCGACGAGTTCGTCCGATCATGACGGGCTCACGCGAGAAAGGACGCCCGGATCGACTGGGCGAAGCGGTTCAGCAGGTGGCCGAACTGGTCGATGTCCTGTTGGGGCCAGTCCTTCATGACCTCGCCCAGCATCTCCACGCTGGTCCGGTTGATCGCCTCTACGGCTCGCTGTCCGGCAGGCGTCAACGTGATGGCGACCGCGCGCAGGTCGCCGGGCTCGGTCGTCCTCTCGACGAGCCCCCAGGCCGTCATCCTGCCCAGCACCTTGCTGATGTTGGAGGCGCTGGTGCGCGTGATCTGGGCGAGGTGGGAAGGCCGTGCCGTCCCTCCCGCCCGCGACAGTTCCCACAGCAGCGTCATCGAGGCGGCGTCCGCTTCGACGCCTGCCCGCTCGAGGATGATGTCCTGCATCCCCACCGTGGTCCACCGGCCGACGATCAAGCCGAACGCCTCGAGAACGAGGGCAAGGCTCGGCTCTGGGCCCGGATGTGAAGTCATGTTCGCTTGAGCTCTTCCCTCGAAAGGCCGTCGACATTACTCTGTCGTGACGACATTATTTCCAAGCGACAGTATATCGCCGGCGGACGGACGTCTGAATGTATCTCGACTACACCGCTGAACAGCTTGCCCTTCGTGACGAACTGCGTGCCTACTTCGAGGGCCTGATGACCCCGGAAATCCGCCACGAGCTGCGCAATGGCACCTCCGTGCCGGAGGCGACGCCGACCTACCGGGCCGTGGTGCGTCAGCTGGGCCGGGACGGCTGGCTCGGCATCGGCTGGCCCCGGGAGCTGGGCGGGCAGGGCAGGACGATGATGGAGCAGGCCATCTTCGCCGAGGAGGCGGCTCGTTACAACGTGCCGACCCCGCTGCTGACGATCAACAGTGTGGGACCGGCCATCGCCGCTTTCGGTACGGACGAGCAGAAGGCGATGCTGCTCCCAGGAATCCTCGCCGGTGAGATCCACTTCGCCATCGGCTACTCCGAGCCCGAGGCGGGCACCGATCTCGCCTCGCTCCGCACGCGCGCCGTTAAGGACGGCGACGAATACGTCATCACCGGGCAGAAGTTGTGGACGGGGATGATGGAGGCGGCGGACTACATCTGGCTGGCCGTCAGGACCGACCCGGAGGCGCCCAGGCACAAGGGCATCTCGGTGTTTCTGGTGCCCCGCCACGCCGAAGGCATCAGCTCCACCCGACTGCGCACCATGGGCGACCACTCGGTCGCCGCCGTCGGCTTCGACGAGGTCCGGGTGCCGATCGACGCCTGCATCGGGGGCGAGAACAAGGGCTGGCCACTGATCACCGGGCAGCTCAACTTCGAGCGAATCGCGCTCGCGCCCTCGGCCGGGTTGGCCGCGCAGCTGGACAGGGCCATCCGCTGGGCTGCACAGGAGGGCTTACTGGACCAGCCTCACGTGCGGATGGCTCTGGCCAGGATGCGCGCCAAGATCGAATTTCTTCGGCTGCTCAACGCCAAGGCCGCGGCAGCGGTCGACTCCGGGCGACTGGCCGCCGCGGACGCTTCGGCCGCCAAGGTCTTCGGCAGTCAACTCCACATCGAGCTGACGGAGGTGCTGATGGAGCTGGCTGGAAGGCGCGGCTATCTCACACGCGAGGCGCCCGGCGCGGTTCTGGACGGCTCGCTGTCCAAGTCGTATCGGTCCGTCCACGTCATGACCTTCATCGGGGGAGCAAACGAGATCCAGCGTGACCTCATCGCCCAGCTCGGCCTGGGCATGCCACGCGCCAAGCGCTAGGAGCCACCATGGACTTCACCTTCGACGAAGACCAGTCGAGCCTGCGGCAGCTGGCCGCGGAGATCCTTTCCGGGCCACCGGAACGGGTGTGGCCGACCCTTGCGGAAACCGGCCTCCTCGGCATCGCCCTACCCGAGGAACTGGGTGGCTCCGGCGCCTCGTTCATCGAGTTCTGCCTGCTGGTCGAGGCGCGTGTCCCGCTGATCGAAGGCGTCCTGCTGGGCGCCGCTCCGGTCGCCGAGTTCGGGACGGCGGAGCAGCGGGCCCGGCTGATCCCCCCGGTCTGCGCGGGCGACAGCGTGCTGCCCGCAGCTCTGGAACATGGCAGGGCGCAAGCCATACCGGACAAGGACGGGTGGAGGCTCTGCGGGGAACACCCCTTCGTCCCGCTGGCTGAGCGCGCGCAGCGGATCCTCGTGGCCGCGAGCGACGGTCTGTTCCTCGTCGATCCGGCCGCGCGAGAGGTGGAGCTCCGTCGCCAGGACACCCTGACCGGCGACCCGGAGTTCGTGCTGCGTCTGAACGACACCGCGGTCGCCGCCGAGGACGTGCTGCGCCATCCAGGCGAGAGCGCCGAGGTGCTGGAGTGGCTGCTGCCTCGCATCACGGCGGCGTACTGCGCGCAGCAGGCCGGCTGCGCCGCGGCGGCGCTCGACCTAACCGCCGAGCATCTGCGGACCCGTGAGCAGTTCGGCCGTCCTCTCGGCACCTTCCAGGCGGCCAGCCAGCGCATCGCCGATGCCTACATCGAGGTGGAAGGCATGCGGCTGACCGCCTGGCAGGCGGTGTGGCGGCTGGCCGAGGGGCGCGACGCCAGCCAGGAAGTGGAGATCGCCGCCTGGTGGGCTTGCGACGCCGGTCCCAGGGTTCTCCACACGGCCCAGCACCTGCACGGAGGACTGGGGACCGACCTGGACTATCCGCTGCACCGTTACTTCCTGGAGGGCAAACGCACCGAGCTGATCCTCGGTGGAGCCTCGGCGCGGCTGCTGGGACTGGGCGGGATGCTGGCGGGCCGGTCATGAGCAGCCCGCTGGCGGGATTGCGTGTCGCCGAAGACTCGCGGACGATCGCGGGTGCCTACGCGGGCAAGCTGTTCGCCGACTGCGGCGCCGAGGTCTTCACCACCGGCGGGCTGGAAGGGCCACTGGGCGCTTTCCTATCGTCCGGCAAGCGGGTGGTGAGCAGCCTTCCCCCCGCCGATGTGCTCATCCGGGAGACCGACGAGCCGGGTCAGGCGCCGATCGTCGTCGACATCTCGCCCTATGGGAGCGGCGGCCCGCAGCGGCCGTGGACGGACTTCACCCTGCAGGCGGAGAGCGGGTCGCTACGCCTGCGCGGGGTGCCGGAAGCCCCTCCGCTGATGGCCGCCGGGCACCCGGCGGAGTGGGTCGCCGGGGCGCTGGCGGCGGGTGGCGCGCTGGCCGCAGTCCACGGCGGCGGTCCGGCCCAGCTGGACGTGGCGCTGCTCGACGTGCACGCCTACGTCACCAACCTGTTCGTGGACGCGGCCGCCGCCCTGCGCGGCGACCCTCGAGAACCGGCGATCCTGCGCCACCGGCTCAGCCCGTCGGTGGAGCCAACGCTCGACGGCTGGGTCGGCTTCAACCTCGCCACCGCGCAGAACCTCCAGGACTTCATGATTCTCGTCGAACGGCCGGACCTGCTCGCCGACGAGGAGCTGACCACGCACTACGGCCGCTACCGGCGCGCCGCGGAGTGGAACGAGATCGTCCAGAGCTGGACCCGGCGCCACACCACCGCGCACATCCTCGAGCAGGCCGCACTGCTGCGGATTCCGGCCTCACCGGTCCACAACGGTGAGACCGTGGTCCACGATCCCCACCTGGCCGAGCGTGGCTTCTTCCGCGACGGCCATCCCGACGTCCCCTTCCTCATCAACGGGCGGCGACCACGCCCCGGCGGCGCCCCCCTTCCACACCGGGGCAAGAAGCCGGCGCCTCGGCCCCTGTCCGGCCTACGCGTTCTCGACCTCGGCACATGGTGGGCAGGCTCCTTCGCCGCGACCCTGCTCGGATCTCTCGGCGCCGACGTCCTCAAAGTCGAATCGACCCGGCGAGTGGACGGAGCACGCCTGCTGAACGGCGACCCGAGGCAAGAGTCGTGGTGGGAGCGTGGCCCCTTCTACCTGGGCGCCAACCACAACAAGAGAGGCATCACGCTCGATCTCACGGACCAGGAAGGGCTCGGCCTGCTCAAGCGGCTGATCGCCAAGGCCGACGTGCTGCTGGAGAACTTCGCGCCACGCGTCCTGGACAACCTCGGCCTGGACTGGGACGGCGTCCACGCCCTCAACCCTTCGCTGGCCATGCTGCGGATGCCGGCCTTCGGGCTGACGGGGCCGCTGCGCGAGCGGGTCGGCTACGCGCAGACCGTGGAGCAGTACTCCGGCCTGTGCTGGACGACGGGGTACGCGGGCGGGCCGCCCACGAACCCCAGCGGTCCGTCCGACCCCATGGGCGGCGCCAACGCCGTCTTCGCCCTGCTGGCCGCCCTGCGCCTGGGCAAGGGTGTCCTGGTGGAGGCGCCGCTGGCCGAGGCGGCGATCACCATGGCCGCCGAGCAGATCGTCGAGTCGAGCGCCACCGGCCGCGTGCCCGGCAGGAACGGCAACCGCAGCCCCGGCATCGCTCCCCAGGGCGCCTACCCCTGCGCAGGCACCGAGAGCTGGGTGGCTGTCTCCGTGGCGACCGATGAGCAGTGGGCGTCGCTGCGCGACCTCGTCAAGCTGCCTCGCTGGCTCGCCGACCCCGCGCTGGAGTCCCTGGCGGGCCGCGAAGCCCAGCACGACCTGCTGGATCGTGAACTGGCCGAGTGGACGGCCGAGCAGGACGCCGACGAGTTGGTCGCCGCGTTGCGCGAGCGGGGCATCCCGGCTGCCCAGCTCGCCGACCCTCGTTTCGTTCACGATAGCCTGCCGCGCCTCTTCGAGGAGGTCGACCACCCGGTCACCGGCCCGATTCACCTTCCCGTCGTGCCCTACCGCTACTCCGGCATCGACCGCTGGTCCCACCTGCCCCCGCCCACCCTCGGCCAGCACACCGCCGAGATCCTCGCCGAGGACCTCGGCCTCACACCCGACCAGATCGACGACCTCGCCGCCCGCGGAGTCATCGGCACCTCCCCAGCCCATCTGTGAGGACTCCATGAACGCCACCAGACTGGCCACCGGCTTCAGCTGGACCGAGTGTCCCCGCTGGCACGAGGGCCGCTTCCACTTCTCCGACATGTACAACCGCCGCATCGTCGCTCTCGACGGGAACGGCGACGCGCAAACGCTCCTCGACCTGAACGACCGCCAGGCCCTGGACGGCGCCGACATCGTCCCCGTCGGCACCGGCTTCCTGCCCGACGGCCGCATGCTTGTCAACTCGATGTTCGAGAAGGTCGTGCTCGTCGTCGAGAACGGCGTGGGGAGCGTGCATGCCGACCTGCGGGAGCTGGCTGCCGGCCCGATCAACGACATGGTGGTCGACGCGACCGGCCGCGCCTACGTCACCCAGCTCGGCTTCGACCTGTGGGCCGGGGAGCAGCCCGCACCCGCGCCGATCATCATCGTCGAGCCGGACGGCGCCGCGAGGATCGCCAAGGGCTCGGAGCACCTGATGGGCGCCAACGGCATCGCCCTGTCGGCGGACGGCGCCACGCTGGTCACCGCCGAGGCCTTCGCCAACCGGCTGGCCGCCTTCGACGTCGACATCTCCGGCGACCTATCCGGCCACCGCGTCTTCGCCGAACTCGGCGACATGCCCGACGGCATGTGCCTGGACGCCGAAGGCGCCGCCTGGGTGGCGATGGTCATCACCGGCCGGGCGATCCGCGTCGCCGAGGGCGGCCAGGTCCTGGCCGAGGTCACCGTGCCACAGGCCGAAGCCGGTGTCAGCACGGCGTGCGGCCTGGGCGGACCCGACCGCCGCACCCTCTACCTAGCCTGCGGCTTCGAGGTCTTCGACCACGAGAAGTCCCGCCAGGAGGGCCAAGGCTCGATCTGGACCGCCCGCGTCGACGTGCCAGGAGGCGAGGCACGCCCATGAAGCCCTCGCTGGACGGCGTGCGCGTCGTGGCGCTGGCCGGGCAGGGCCCGGTGCCCTTCGCCGGCATGATCCTGGCCGATCTCGGGGCGGACGTGATCCGGATAGATCGGCCTGACGCGCAGCGCTGGGCCGATCACCGGAGGGACGTCATGGGACGCGGGTCGCCCTCGACCTGAAGGACCCGCGAGCCATCGACGCCGTCCTCAGACTGATCGAGCAGTCCGACGTGTTCATCGAAGGATTCCGGCCGGGAGTGGTGGAACGGCTGGGCCTAGGTCCCGAGGTCTGCCTGGCCAGGAACCCAGCGCTGGTGTACGGACGCGTGACCGGCTGGGGCCGAGAGGGCCCTTACGCGCTGGTGGCCGGGCACGACCTCAACTACCTCGCACTCACCGGTGCGCTCCATTCCATCGGCGCCGCCAACGGACCTCCCGCCGTGCCGCTCAACTTGGTGGCCGATTTCGGCGGTGGCGGGATGTACCTGGCCGTCGGCGTGGTCAGCGCCCTGCTTGCCGCCCTGGTCACCGGTGAGGGACGGGTGGTGGACGCGGCCATGATCGACGGTGTGGCCGCCATGATGGCGATGTTCCACCCGCTGATCGCCAACGGCAGCTGGAGTGAGCGCAGAGGGACCAACGTCCTGGATGGCGGCGCGCACTTCTACAACGTCTACGAGACCGCTGACGGATGTCACGTCTCGGTCGCCGCGATCGAGCCGCCGTTCTACCGGGCGCTCCTCACCGGGCTGGGCCTCGACGGCGAGGACCTGCCCGCGCAGCTGGACCGCGCCGCCTGGCCGGCGATGCGCGAGCGGTTCGCCACGATCTTCCGTACCCGCACCCGCGACGAATGGTGCGCCGTGCTGGAGCACACCGACGCCTGCTTCGCCCCGGTGCTCACCCCCACCGAAGCGCTGGATCACCCACACCACCTGGCCCGCGGCACCTTCCTCGACGTCGAGGGCGTCCAGCGCCTGGGAGGCGGATCGTCCGGAGAGCCCCCGGTGCCAGGCGAGCACACGGCGCAGGTCCTGGCAGAAGCCGGACTGACCCAAGCCGAGATCCAGGCGCTGACCACCCTCTGAGGAGACCGACATGCTCGACTTCACCGGCCGCGTCATCGTCGTGACCGGCGCCGGCCGCGGCATCGGCCGCGCCTATGCCAAGCTGCTCGCGGCGCGGGGCGCCCACGTCGTGGTCAACGACCTGGGCGGCGACGAAGACGGACACGGCCCCTCCAGCGAGGCCGCCGACGCGGTCGTCGCGGAGATCAAGGCGGACAGCGGAAGCGCTATCGCGAGCGCGGAGTCCGTCACGACCGGCGCCGCGGCCATCGTCGCCCTCGCGGTTGAGAGCTTCGGCCGCCTCGACGCGGTCATCAACAACGCGGGCATCTACCGCCTGGGCGATTTCCGCGAGCTGGAGCCCGCGGTCTACCAGGACTTCCTGAACGTGCACTACCTGGGCAGCCTCATGCTCAGCCGGGCGGCCTGGCCGTACCTGATCGACTCGGGCAGCGGCCGGATCGTCAACACGATCTCCGGCGCCATGACCGGCCAGCCGCAGATGCTCCACTACGGCGCGGCCAAGGGGGCCGTCTACGGCCTGACACGGAACCTGGCCCTCGAGGGCGAAGCGCACGGCATCAAGGTCAACGCCGTATCGCCGGGTGCGGGAACGCGCCTGATGGACCTCGCCGCTCCCGCGCTCCCGCCGGGCACGGCCGAGTTCATGCACGAGCACATGCCACCCGAGCTCGTGGCCCCCGTCGGGGCCTACCTGGTCCACCAGGACTGCGAGCTCAACGGCGAGGTGCTCAACGCCGCGGGCGGATACGTCTCGCGCCTGGTCGTGGTCAACACGCCGGGCATCCACGACCCGAAGCTGACACCGGAGACGGTCGCCGAGCGGCTGACTGAGATCACTGACCTGACGGGAGCCAAGCCGTGACAGCCACCTACCCCTTCGGCCCGGTGACGGCCGCGGAGGGCATGGAGATCATCCGGGCCCTCCACGCCGACCGTCCCATGACCCGCCTCACCTTTGAGTACGGTGGCGACGCCTGGGTGATTCACAGCTACGAGGCGTGCCGGCAGATGCTGGAGGACCGGCGCTTCGTCCGCAAACCCTTCCACGACGGGCGCGTTGTGCCGTACGCGATCGAGTTCCCTGAATTCCTCACCAAGACCCTGCAGTTCATGGACCCGCCCGACCACACCCGGCTGCGCAGGCTCGTGGCCAAGGCGTTCACCATGAGGCGGGTCGACAAGCTGCGGCCCTCGACGGAAGCGCTCGCCCATCGGCTCATCGATGAGATGACGGCCGGGCGGACCAGCGCGAACCTGGTCGAGTCATACGCGTTGCCGCTCCCCATTCAGGTCATCGGAGATCTGCTCGGCGTGCCGGACGAGGGCCGGGCGAAGTTCGTCGAATGGAGTCACGCCCTCCTGTCGACCTCGGGGATGGCCGAGGACATCGTGATCGAACACGCAGCGTCGTTGTTTGTGTACCTGTCGGAGCTGATCACTGCGAAGCGAACCGAACCGCAGGACGACCTGCTCAGCGCCTTGGCCGCGGCGCAGGAGGCCGACGACCGGCTCACCGACGGCGAGATCGTCGAGATCGCGATGCTGCTGGTGCTCGGCGGCTTCGACAACACCGCCAACTTCATGGAGCAGGGGGTCCTGTCGTTGCTGCTCAATCCAGAGCAGCGCGCCTACCTTACCGAGGATATCGATGCCAGGATCGGGCCTGCGGTGGAGGAGATCTTGCGGCACGCGGGCATGGCGATGGGCAAGGAGGTCGAGGGCAGGGTCGGGCTGGTGCCGTTCGCCGCCGCCGAGGACGTCGAGCTCGCCGGGGTCATGATCAAGCAGGGCGAGGCCGTCATGGTTGACCTCGGCTCGGCCAACCACGACGAGCGGGTCTTCGACGACGCGGGCCGTTTCGACCTCGCCCGCAAGCACAACCCGCACCTCACCTTCAGTCACGGGCTGCACCGCTGCATCGGTGCCGCACTGGCCACGATGGAGCTGCAGGTCGGCATCGGGGTACTGATCAAGCGGCTGCCCGGCCTCGCCCTGGCTGGGGACCCGGTCTACCTGGAAGGCGTGCTCACCGGCGGCATGACCGACCTCCCGGTGACATGGTGAGGATCACGACGCTCGACGAGTTCGAGAAGGCCTTTCGGGAAGGGCTCGGCGCCCCCCTTCCCGGCAGGCCGTGGCGGGCCGTCAGCGATGAGTGGCTGTGGCGCTTCAGCGAGGGCGCGGGCGACTACAACCCGCGCTTCCGAGAGGTCGTGGCCTCCCCGGCGTTCCTGTTCTCCATCGAGTTCGGGGCCAACGCCGCGATCTGGGGGCACATCCCGCAGGAGAACATCTCCACCAGCGATCTGACCATGCTCTACCTGGGCTCGCGAATTGAGTGGCATCGGCAGATCTGGCCGGGCGACCGGGTGCGAGGGATCGAGACACCGGAGTCGATCAAGCGGGTGACCATGTCGCAGATCGGTGAGGCTTGCGTGTGCACGGGTCGTACCGAGTACTGGAACTCCCGTGGTGAGCAGATCGCCACCATGCACACCGACATGCTGCGCTTCGCCAATCCCGGGCAAGGAGTCAGCTCCACCCGCGAACCCGGCCCGCGAATCGCCCCCGACCCGCTCGTCTGGGAGCGCGTACGGCGCGGCTCCGAGCTCCTCTACCATCAGGACGTCCGCACCGGTGACCCCATGCCGGAACTACCCAGGGGCACCTACACCACCACCGAGCTCTACCTGTTCGCCCACGCCGCGCTCAGCCCGCACCGCTCGCGGTATGTCGAGGCCGGCGCGATCGACCTGGGCGCCGGCGGACGAGCCGACCCCGACTACGCCAGAAGCAACCGAGCCCAGGCCGCCAGCTTCGACTACGGGCCCCAGCGCATCTGCTGGCTCATCCAGGCCGTGACCGATTGGATGGGCGACCACGGCACGCTGCTCCGGCTGGACGCCCGGCTTCGCCGTCCCAACCTCGTCGGAGACACCAACACGGTGCGGGGAGCGGTTTCTCGCATCGACGGCGGGGAGATCCAGGTCGAGCTCGAGAACGTCAATCAGGCCGGAGTGGTCACCGCGACCGGGCTGGCCACCGTACGGCTACCCGCCCGCGGCGCATCGCTCGGCCCGTCCTTCCCCGAGGTGGCCGAGCACCGGCCAGGGCTCTACGGCTGAGGAGGTCGTCCATGAAACTTCATCCGGGTCTACGGCTCCGCAGTGCCGTCTCCGAAGCGGAGATCATCGTCATCCGCGCGCCCGCCGAGGAGGTGGACCTGCGCTGCGGCGGCGTCCCGGTGATCGCCCACGACCAGCTCGCCGCCCCCGGTCCCGGTGACGGGCACGACCTGCTCATCGGCAAGCGCTACAGCGACAACACGGGCGAGCTGGAGGTGCTGGTCACCAAGGCCGGGAGTGGTCAACTGGCGCTCGGTGACGAACCTCTGACCATCAAGGCCGCCAGGGCCCTGCCTTCCTCGGACTGATCAGTGAACATCGTCACCTTCCTGGAGATGGCCGCCAGCGCCGACCCCAGCCGGATCGCCCTCGGCTCGGACGTCACGTATGCCGACCTGTTGGCTTCCACGTCGCAAATGGCCGGACACCTGGCTGACGCGCCGCCCGGCGTGGTCTACGCGACCATGGCGACTGCGGCCCTGCCGGTGGCGCTCTTCGCCGCCGCGTGGACCGGCCGCCCTTTCGTCCCGGTCAGCTACCGCCTGGCCGACGAGCCGCTCAAGGCCTTGCTACGCGGCCAGGCTCCGGCCTTGGTCATCGCCGAGGGACGGCCCGCCGAGGTGGCCGCGACGGTAGACGGGCTGGAGATCCACACCCCCGCGCAGGCCATGGACCTCGCCGGTGCGGCGCCGGAACCCGTCCAGGATCCCGACCTGCCCTGTGTGCTCCTGCACACCAGCGGGACCACCGCCGCTCCCAAGGTCGCCGTGCTACGCCATCGGCACCTGACCTCGTATGTGCTCGGCTCGGTCGACTTCCTGTCCGCCGACCCCGGCGAGGCCACGCTCATCAGCGTGCCGCCGTATCACATCGCCGGCGTCGCAGGCCTGCTCACCGCCTTGTACGCGGGCCGTCGCATCGTCCAGTTGCCGGCCTTCGAGGCGGCCGAGTGGGTACGGCTGGCACGCCAGCAGCGGGTCACCCACGCCATGGTGGTGCCGACGATGCTCGCCCGCATCGTCTCCGTGCTGGAGGAGGACGGCGACGGCCTGCCGTACCTCAGGCACCTGTCCTACGGTGGCGGGCGCATGCCCGCGCCGGTCATCGAGCGGGCCCTTCACCTGCTTCCGCACGTCGGCTTCGTCAACGCCTACGGGCTGACCGAGACGTCCTCGTCGATCGCCGTGCTGGGCCCGGAGGAGCACCGGCAGGCGCTCGCCGCCGACGCCCCGGAGATCCGCCGCCGCCTGCGCTCGGTGGGCAGGCCACTGCCCACCGTTGAGATCGTCGTCCGCGACTCCGACGGCAACGAAGCTGAGCGCGGGGAGCTGTGGGTGCGTGGGGCGCAGGTATCGGGCGAGTACGCGCACGGCACTCTCACGGACACGGACGGCTGGTTCAGGACGCGGGACGGCGGCTGGATCGACGAGGACGGCTACGTGTTCGTGGAGGGGCGTCTGGACGACGTGATCGTCCGAGGAGGCGAGAACCTTTCGCCCGGTGAGATCGAAGACGTGCTGATCCGCCACCCCGGCGTCGCCGAGGCGGCCGTGTGGGGTGTCCCGGACGATCAGTGGGGCGAGGTGGTGGCCGCCGCGGTCGTCCCCTGTCCCGGTGCCGCCCCCAGCGCGGAGGAACTGCGGACCTGGGTGGGCGAGCGGCTGCGGTCCAGCCGCGTCCCCGCGCACATCGTGTTCCGTGCGGCCCTGCCCCGCAACGACATGGGCAAGCTGATGCGCCGGCTGCTCAAGGGCCTGGTCTGATGGAAGCCGAACTCCTGGAAGAGCTCCTTCGGCGGCGGCATAGTTGCCGGGCCTTCCATCCGGAGCAACTGCCGCGAAGCCTGGTCGATCGCATGTTCTCGATCGCGCAGCGGACCGCCTCCTGGTGCAACACTCAGCCGTGGCAGGTCATCGTTACGAGCGGGCTGGCGACGGAGCGGTTGCGCGCGGTGTTGTACGAAGCCGCATCGACCCGCCCCATGCGCTCGGACATACCGCCGCCCAGCGAGTATCGAGGCATCTATCGCCTGCGGCGCAGCGAGTCCGGCCACGGCCTGTACGAGGCGCTGGCCATAGCGCGGACGGACACGGAAGCGCGCGGTAGGCAGGCGCTGGAGAACTTCCGGTTCTTCGGGGCCCCGCACGTTGCCATCGTCACCTCCGACGCGGCTCTCGGGACGTACGGCGTCCTCGACGTCGGTGGCTACATCACGACGCTGACCCTGGCCGCGGAGGCGCTGGGGATCGGTCTGGTGCCGCAGGCGGCGCTGGCGATGCAGTCGCCGGCGATCCGTGCCTTCTTCGACATCCCCGAAGAGCGCGTCATAGTCGCCGGCCTGTCCTTCGGTTACGGCGATCACGGCCAACCAGTGAACGCCTACCGCACCTCGCGGGCCGATGTCTGCGATGCTGTCACCTGGGTGGTCGATTGAGTCGACTCGCGTGGCACGACCCGGGCCTGCAGGTCGGGCCCTTTCTCCGGCGGCGGCTCGTCGCGGGCGGCGCGCAGGGCGAGGTCGGCGAAGTAATGGCCAAGCCCGACGTTGTCGATGCTCACGCTCGATAGGGACGGGTAGAGCATGCCCGCCAGCGGAGTGTCGTCGTGTCCGATGACGGCCAGATCCGAGGGAACCGCCAGACCGGCTCGGAGCGCAGCCGACATGACCATCGCGGCAAGATCGTCGTTGAAGGTGGCGACGGCAGTCACGCCTTCGTGCTGCCATTTCCGGACGGCCCGCGCCGCGCTGCCGTCGCGGTGATCGACCGATCGGACGTCGAGGAGATCCAGCCCGAGCCGTTCCGCGGCCTGCTGCGCCGCTGACACCCGGCCCTGCGACAGCAGGCTGAACCGCTTGTCTCCGCTCGCCGCGAAACCGATTCGTCGATGGCCCTGTTCGTGGAGGTATTCGATCTGCAGCCGGGTGCCCGCGGTGAGGGCGGGCGAGGCCAGGAAGGAGCGGTTCTGCCGGGGCGAGGGCAGGATCTTGGTGATGCCGCTCGCTTTCATGGAGGCGCGTTCGGCCGCGGTGATGGGCGTCCAGGCGATGATGACGTCGGGGCTGAGCAGTTCCCACAGGGGTCGGGCGTGGCCGCTGTCGTGGCGGGTGTGGGTCACCAGGGAGTAGCCGGCCTCGTCGAGCACGCGGGTGGCGGTGTCCAGGTGCTGACGCAGGGAGTACTCCATGGGCCAGTCGGGCAGCAGCAGCAGGACGATCATGCTGCGGCCGCTGGCGAGCGCCTGCGCTGACCGATGCGGCCGGTAACCCAGGCGCTCGGCCTCAGCGAGGACCCGTTCGCGGGTGGCGGCCGAGATGGTTTGCCCCGGGGTGTTGTTGAGTACGTATCCCACGGTGGCGCGGGACACCCCGAGAGAGCGGGCGACGTCCTCTGCGGTGACCCGCCTTGTTCGCTCCGGCACGTAGCTTCCCTCCGGGGTGGTACGGCTTGCACGCGCAAGCCGTACCACTATCTCACGGGTTGGCGAGCGTCAGCCGCCACTGCCAGGTGTACTCACGCTGGCTGTGACGATACGCGGGCAGGGTGTCTGGCCCCAAGAGGGCGGTGCCGACGCCGCGCTGTGCGATGTCGAGGTGGACGACGGTCTTACGGGTCGGCGGGAGCTTCCACCAATGCGTCGCCGCCTCCAGTTCCTCCACCGTGTGGCGGCTGACAGTCATGTGCAGCGGAACGGCGTGCTGGGTGCGCACGGTTCCGGCGGGCCCGGACAGCACGAGCTCAGTGACCTCGCCGCGGCCGCCGTTCTCCTGTGGTTTCAGGTACGGCACGGCGAGGTCGTCGATGTCACTCTCCCAGGCGCCGAGCAGGGCCGAGGCCCGCCGGTCGGGATAGTTCTCCCACGGGCCCAGCCCGACCCAGCGGGCCCGGTCGAAGCCGTCGACGAGTTCGAACTCCATGCCCACGCGCAGGACCTCGATGTTGTCGTGAGGGAGAGTGACCCGCTCGTCGAGCACGTAGTCACCCTCGCCCACCTGGGTGACGCTCCGGGTGTGGACGACTTCGTCGCCATAGGCTGTCGCGTAGCGGTCGGCGTCCACCGGGGTGAGCCGGAAGAACCCGGAGCGGACGAACCGGTTATCCAAGGCATGGGACTGGTCGTTGTCGGTCAAGGCCCGCCACAGGCACAGCCGCGGCGCATGGCGCAGCAGCGGATGGCGCAGCTCAGCTTTCGTGCCGTTACGGGGCAATGGTGGTGGTGTGCGGGGGAAGGTGATCTGGTGCGCGGCGATCTCCGTCCCGGCCGGGGCCCACAGCGCGTCCCGGCGGGTGTGGAGACTCGCCGTGAGCGCCAGAGCGCCGTCGAGCAAAGCTCGGATGGAGCCGGGAAGGTCGATCGTGGCCTCCTCACCCGCAGCCACCGCCCGTGCCGGGAGAGTGACCGAGCTGCCCGGTCCGGCTTCTGTTTCCACCCGCACCTGCAGCTCGTAGGCGCTGAGGTCGGCGAAGGTCTGCCGGTTGCGGATCCGCAGCGCTTCGCCGTCCCTGGCCACCCGGATCGGGCTGAACAGGCCGCGGGCTTCGTACAACGCCGGTTTGGGCGTCAGGTCGGCGAAGACCACGCCGTTGAGGAGCGTGGTGCCATCGTTGGGCTCGTCGCCGAAGTCGCCGCCGTAGCGATGGCGGCCGTCGCCATCGGGGTCGAGCGCGTGGTCCTTGAACTCCCAGATGAAGCCGCCCTGCAGACCGGGTAGGTTCTCGAACAACTCCCAGTAGTGATGCAGGCCGCCGGTTGAGTTGCCCTGCGAGTAGCCGTACTCGCAGAGGATGACCGGCCGGTCGGCCCGCGGGTCGGCCGAGAAAGCCTCGAGCGCCTCGAACGAAGGGTACATCGGGCACACCAGGTCGGTCGCCGCGTGCCCGGCGTGCCAGTCGTGGGCGATGGCGCCCTCGTAGTGCAGCGGCCGGGTCGGGTCCACGCGGCGTATCCAGGCAGCCGCGGCGTCGTGGTTGGGGCCGTAACCCGTCTCGTTGCCGAGCGACCAGATGATCACCGACGGGTGGTTGCGGTCGCGCAGGACCATCCGGGAGACTCGCTCGACGAATTCGGGCAGGTAGCGCGGGTCGTGGGGAAGTGTGGTGATGAAGGCGTGACCCTCGATGTCGGCCTCGTCGACCACGTAGAAGCCGATCTCGTCGCACAGATCCAGGAAGACTGGATCGTTGGGGTAGTGCGAGGTGCGGATCGCGTTGACGTTGAACCGCTTGAGCAAGGATAGCTCGGTCAGCATTTGCTCGCGGGAGACGATCCGCCCGGTCCGGGGGTTCACGTCGTGCCGGTTGACGCCCTGGATGAGCACGCGCTCGCCGTTGACCAGCAGGTCGCGGCCCTCGATCCGGATTCGCCGGAAGCCGACGCGGAACCGGGCCGCATCCACGACTTCCCCCTCCGGGGAGACCAGCTCGACCAGCAGGTCCTCCAGATGCGGCGTCTCCGCCGTCCAGGGAGCCACGTCGAGCGATTTCAGCGAGAACGCCGCGGTCCCCGCCTTCGCCGGTTGGGCCTTGATGAGGTCGACGATGGGCCTGAGTTCTTCGGGGACGGGTCCACCTGCCGAGTCCACGCTGGGCAGGTCCAGCAGCCCGTCGGGGATGCCGAGGGGTTCGGGACGGATGGAACGGTCGGCCAACGGCACTGGGAACGCGGGTTGGACGACCCGCGGTGCGATCGGGCAGGTCTCCGTCCGGCCCAGCACTCCGATGCGTGCCGACCACCCGACCTCGTGGAGGTGATCCAGACCGGCGGTCGCGACCGTCACATGCAGGTTGCCGCGACCGGCCGCGTAGTCGGCGACCACGGCCACATCGACCAGGCGCACGTCGGGGACGGTGTAGAGGAACACCGACCGGGTCAGACCGGACTGCCACCAGTGGTCCTGGTCTTCCAGGTAGGTGGCCGCCGACCACTTGGCGATCACGAGCTCGATCGCGTTGACGCCCGCGGTCACCGCCTCGGTGATGTCGAACTCGGCCGCCAGGTGCGAGTCCGTGCTGGTCCCGATGGCATGGCCGTTGACGGTGACGCTCAGGTGGCCCTCGGCCGCGCCTACGTGCAGGATCGTCCGACGCCCCGGCTGCGGCGCAAGCTCCACGGTCCGCCGGTACTGGCCGGTCGGGTTGTGCGAGGGGACGACGGGAGGCACCTCCTCGAACGGCATCGCGACGTTCAGGTAGTGCGGCGGGTCGTGCTTCTCCCGCATCGTCCACAGGTCCGGCACCTGGACGGGCTTCCAGTCCTGCTCGTGCGGCAGGAGCCGGAAGTCCCACGTTCCGTCGAGGACGATCTCGGGAGCGCGGCGCAGCGCGCTCATGGGCAGGCGGTTCATGCGACCCTGCTGGCGCGGATCAGGTCATCGAGGAAATCGGCCGGGAAGGTGTCTCCGGTGAAGGCGATGAGCTTGCTCATCGGCAGCGCCGCCGCCATTCTCAGGCCGTCAGGGTGTTGCGCGGCCAAGGCGGCCTCCTCTTCTGTCATGTCCTGGATGCGCTCGTTCATCTTCCTGAGCAGCGCCGGCCCCGCGATGGGGTGGTCGAGCCAGTCACCCACGGTTGACTCCAGGGTCAGCGGTGTGAGGCCCTTGTCACCGGTCAGGGTGATCACGGATTCGCTCAGCACGTGGTGGGCGTCGGCGCCGATCTGGATGCGGTAGTCGCCGGGAGCGACCACCCATCGGGACTGTGTGATGTCGTAGTACGCGAACGCCCGGCGGTCGAGCTCGAAGCCGACTGTGCGGGACTCGCCGGGCTCCAGCGTGATCTTGGTGAAGGCACGCAGCTCACGGGCCGGGCGGCGGACCTTGCCCGTTGATGTGGCGACGTAGACCTGCACGACGTGCTTGCCCGCACGGCTGCCGGTGTTGGTCACCGTGACCCTCACTCTCGCGGTGTCGTCGCCGGTCGCCGTCGCCGTTAGGTCGCCGGTCGCGAACGTGGTGTAGGACAGGCCGTGGCCGAACGGGTAGCGAACCGCCCGATCTACGCTGGTGTAGTAGCGGTAGCCGACCATGACGCCTTCGCCGTAGCGGACATGGCCCGCCTCGCCGGGGAAGTTCAGATAGCTCGGGTTGTCCTGCAGGCGCAGCGGAATGGTCTCCGCCAGCCGGCCGGACGGGTTGACCACGCCGAACAACACGTCCGCGAGCGCCCCGCCGCCTGCCTGACCGAGCAGCCCGCCGTCCAGGATGGCGTCCACGTCGTCGTGCCAGCCTTCCAGCGACACCACGCCGCCGTGCGACAACACCACGACCGTGCGGGGCGCCGCCTGGGCCACCGCGCGGATCAGTTCGATCTGTACATCGGGCAGCTCCAGGCTCTCCCGGTCATAGCCTTCCGACTCCTGGTGGTCGCCCAGCCCGGCGAAGACCACCGCCACCTCGGCCGAAGAGGCGATCGAGACGGCCTCGGCTCGCAACGCGGCGGCGTCACCTGAGCCGTCGGTGGTGAAGCCCACGGCGTGGGCCACGGGACCAGCGGCGAGTGTGATGATCGCGTCCAGCGCCGTGTCGATGCGCGTAGGGTTGACGCGCGAGCTGCCGCCGCCTTGGAAACGCGGCGCTGCTCCGATCACCGCCAGCCGGGTCTCCCCATCCAGCGGAAGTACCTCGGCGTCGTTCTTCAGCAACACCACGCACTCGGCCGCCAGCTTCCGCGCCAGCGCATGGCCGCCGTCCACGTCCAGGTCGCCTGTGGCCGGCGCCACCCGCTCGGCCAGCTCGACGATCCGCGCCACGGCCGCGTCCACCAACGCCTCGTCCAGCTCACCGGTCCGCACTGCGGCCACGATCCGGGCGGCGTTCGCTCCGCCGTCACCCGGCATCTCCAGGTCCAGGCCCGCCGCGAGCGCGGCGACACGGTCGTGCACCGCTCCCCAGTCCGAGATCACGGTGCCGGTGAAGCCCCATTCCTCACGCAGCACCTCGGTGAGCAGCCACCGGTTCTGCGCCGCATACACCCCGTTGACCTTGTTGTAGGCGGCCATCACCGTCGCCGGCCGGGCTTCGGTCACGACCCGCTCGAAGGCCGGCAGGTAGATCTCCCTCAGCGTCCGCTCGTCGATGTCGGCGCTGACCCTGGTCCGCTCGGTTTCCTGGTTGTTGGCCGCGAAGTGCTTGACCGACGCGCCCGGTCCCTGCTCCTGCAGGGCACGCACGTGAGCAGCGCCGAGCACGCCGGACAGCAGCGGGTCCTCCGAGTAATACTCGAAGTTGCGCCCGCACAGCGGTGAGCGCTTGATGTTGACCCCTGGCCCCAGCACCACGTGCACGCCCAGCGTCCTGGCCTCACGGCCGAGCGCGGCGCCGACCTGGGCGGCAACCTCCGGATCCCAGCTCGCGCCGACCGCGACGGCCGGCGGGAAGCATGTGGACGGCGTGCTGCCGTAGATGTCGGCGGTGTCGCCGCGATCCTCCAAGTAGCGCAGTCCGTGCGGCCCGTCGTAGAGCATGACCGCCAGGAGCCCGGCCTCGGGCAGGGGGTGCGTCGACCACATGTCCGCCCCGGAGAGCAGGGAGGCCTTCTGCTCCAGAGACAGGGAGCCGATATCGATCGAGGGCATGGATCCTTCCCAACTGACGGACGCGGGTGGGGGCCTCACTGTAGGCAAGGTAACTTTCGCGCGCAAGTACTTGTGCGCGAAAGTGATGCTGGTTAGCGTACCGACAAGCTTGCGCGCGAAAGTAGCTCTGGAGGCGATATTCCATGGAACGGCTCATCGACCGACGCATCGTGATCACCGGTGCCGGCTCCGGCATCGGCCGGGCTACCGCCCTGAGGCTCCTGGCCGAGGGCGCTCGCGTGGTCGCCACCGACGTCTCCGAGGAAGGGCTGGCGGAGACCGCGTCCCTGGCAGCCACCGACCGGCTCACCGTTGCCACCGTGGACGTCGCCGACGAGGCGTCGGTCGAGGGCGTGGTGCGCACGGCCGCCGCCGATCTGGGCGGCCTGGACGCCCTGGTGAACGCGGCGGGCATCTTGCGGGGCGCGCACACCCACGAGTGCTCGCTGGAGCTGTGGAACCGCATCATCGCCGTCAACCTGACCGGCACCTTCCTGATGACGCGCGCGGCTCTGCCGTACCTCCTGGAGACCGGCCGGGGAGTGGTGGTCAACTTCAGCTCCACCGCCGCCTTCTTCGCCCACCCGTCGATGGCCGCGTACGCGGCCAGCAAGGGCGGCGTCGCCTCCTTCACCCACAGCATCGCCCTGGAGTACGGCAAGCAGGGGCTGCGAGCGGTGAACATCGTGCCGGGCGGGATCAGCAGCGGCATCACCGACAACATCGGCAGGCTCATGCCAGCGGACACTGACTGGTCACTGTTCGGCAAGCTCACCCCGGCATTGCCGGGCGGGATACCCGGACCGGAGAAGATCGCCGGTGTGGTGGCGATGCTGGTCTCGGACGACGGCTCGTTCATCACCGGCACCGAGATCCGCATCGACGGCGGCGCTCACCAGTAGAGATGAAAAGGCAGATGGAGAATTACCGAGACGCATCCCTCCCGGCGGAGGAGCGAGTGCGTGACCTGTTGAGCCGGATGACTCTCGAGGAGAAGGCCGCCCAGACGCAGGCGCCCTTCGGATCGGCCGTCGATGTGCACACTCCGCCCCGGGCTGGGTGGGGCAACGCCACGGCAGGCATATGCACACTCGGGCTCCCACCCCGCGAGGCGGTGCACAGGGCCAACGAGCTGCAACGCAAGCACGTCGAAGACACCAGGTTGGGCATCCCGGTCCTGCTCGCGGAGGAGGCCCTGATCGGCTTCAAGGTCCGTGACGCGACGACCTTCCCCGACGCGATCGCCCAGGCGGCCACGTGGGATCCCGGGCTGATCGAGGAGATGGCCAGGACGATCGGGACGCAGATGGCCCGGCTCGGGGTACGGCAGGCGTTGTCGCCGCTCGCCGACGTCGCCCGCGACCCGCGATGGGGCCGCATCGAGGAGACGTACGGCGAGGAGCCGTACCTGGTCGGCACCATGGCGACCGCCTTCGTGCGCGGACTTCAGAACGCCGACGCGCGCGTTCCCCTCATCGCCACGCTCAAGCACTTCCTCGGCTACAGCGCGAGCGACGGCGGCCGGAACACCGAACCGGCGCAGCTCGGCCCGCGAGAGCTGCGCGAGATCCACGGGCTGCCCTTCGAGATGGCGATCCGCGCGGGCGGCGCGCGAGGCGTGATGCCCTCCTACAACGCCATCGACGGGGTTCCGGTCTCGGGATCGAAGGCCTACCTGACCGGTCTGCTGCGCGAGGACCTCGGCTTCGACGGTCTGGTGATCTCCGATCTCGCTGCGGTGGGACAGCTGCACACCAAGCACGGAGTCGCCGAGGACGAGGTTCACGCGCTGGCCCAGGCGCTGCGCGCCGGAGTCGATCTGAACCTCGACAACAAGGTGTCGGCCGAGCAGATCGTCGAAGGCGTGCGAGCGGGCGTCATCGACGAGGCCGACCTGGATCGAGCCGTCTCGCGCGTGCTGCTCGCCAAGTTCCGCCTCGGCCTGTTCGAGAACCCCTACGCCGACCCGGACCTGGTGCCCGAGACCTTCGACTCCGATCAGGAGCGGGCGCTCGCGCGCAGGATCGCGGAGAAGTCCGTCATTCTGCTGAGGAACGAGCCGGTCGGCGATACGTCTCTGCTCCCGCTCAGCCCTTCGCTGCGGACGATCGCCGTGATCGGTCCGAACGCGGACCGTCTGATGGGTCAGCTCGGGAACTACAGCTACCAGGTTCTCGACAGCATGACCACGCGGTTCCACCTGGCCGCCGACCCGCAGGCGCGTCCCGAGGACGTCGAGGACCTCGCCGGCAAGGGCAGCCCCGACGATGCCAGGGTGATGGTCGAGTCGGTGCCGGTCGTGACCTTCCTGGAGGGCATCAGACGGCGCGCCGGGGACGACGTGACCGTGCTGTACGAGCCCGGCTGTCCGGTCGCCACCGACGACCGTTCCGGTTTCGACGCTGCGATCCGTGCGGCGAGCCACGCGGAGGTGGCCGTGGTCGTCGTCGGCGACCAGTCGGGCATCAACGGCTACGGCACGGTCGGCGAGGGTCTGGACAGCACCGAGTGCGCTCTTCCCGGCGTGCAGCGTGAACTGGTCGAGGCCGTCGTGGCCACCGGGACGCCGACGATCGTTGTCCTCAGCCACGGCCGGCCGTACGTGCTGGGGTGGATGGCCGACTCCGTGCCCGCGATCGTGAGCTCGTTCTTCGGCGGGGAGGAGGCAGGCAACGCGGTAGCGTCCGTCTTGTTCGGAGACGTGAACCCGGCGGGCCGCCTGCCGATCGCGATGCTGCGTTCCGCCGGGGCGGCTCCGGTGCCCTACTGGCGGACGCTGCAGCAGCCCACGTATATCGACGGCTCGATCGGCGCGGTGTTCCCCTTCGGGCACGGGCTCAGCTACACCCGGTTCGACTACCGCGACCTGGAGATCGACACCCTGGAGGTGCCGACGGACGGCGTGGTGCGCCTGTCATTCACCGTGGCCAACGTCGGCGATCGGGCGGGCGACGAGGTCGCCCAGGTGTACGGACGTGACGTCATCGCGCGTACGGCACGGCGCGGGCGCCAGTTGCTCGCCTTCCGCCGCCTTCACCTCGAGCCCGGAGCCGCGGCTCGGGTGACGGTCGAGGTCCCCGCGAGCATGTTCGCGCTCTGGGACGTGGACGAGGGATGGGTGGTGGAGCCCGGACTGATCAAGTTCTTCGTCGGCGGTTCCTCGGCCGCCATCCAGCTGCGTGGCGAGGCCACGCTCACCGGGAAGCACCACTTCCCCGGCCCGGACCGTCCGTTGACCAGCACTGTCACCGTCGGCGCGGCCGCATCCGAAGGGCCCGCGTCACGGCAGAGGCGGGAGCTGGGCCCCGTCGCGCCGATCACGCAAGACAACACCGTCCGTGAATGGCTTGACCACCCCGTGGGAGGAGCGCTGCTCCGGGAAGCGCTCGGAGGCCTTGACGAGGAAGTGCTCGCCCCAGCCTTCGACCTCACCCTGCGGCAGATGGTCGCCTACAGCGGCGGCCGGTTCCCATTGTCGCTGCTCGACGAACTGCTCGCGAAGACTGGAGACTCCGCGTGACCCGCTCATTCCCCGACGGCTTCCTCTGGGGGGCCGCGACCTCCGCCCACCAGGTCGAGGGCAACAACGTCAACAACGACCAGTGGCATTTCGAGCTCGCCACGGCGGAGTACGGCGTGCAGTTCAGCGGCGACGCGGTGGACAGCTACCACCGCTACGAGGAGGCCATGCGACTCCTGGCCGAAGCGGGTTGCAACACCTACCGGTTCAGCTTGGAGTGGTCGCGCATCGAGCCGAGCCCGGGCAGGTTCTCGCGGGCGGCGCTCGCCCACTACCGCCGCATGATTGACACAGCGGTACAGCTGGGCCTCACGCCGGTGGTCACCCTGCACCACTTCACGCACCCAATCTGGCTGGGCGAACACGGCGAGGCCTGGCTCGGAGAGGGTGCGGTCGATGCGTTCGCCCGCTACGTGGAGCAGACGTGCACGATCCTCGACGGCGTCGAGTGGGTCTGCACCATCAACGAGCCGAACGTCCTGGCGCTCAACCAGGGCCAGCTGCGCCGTATCGCTCGGGGAGAGGAGTACCAGTTCGTGGGGGCGCTGCCCGACCCCGAGATCGGCGCGGCCCTGATCGCTGCGCATCGCGCGGCGGCGCCGCTGGTACGGCAGGCCACGGGCGCGAAGGTCGGCTGGACCGTCGCCAACCAGGCACTCGTCCCGACTCCCGGCGCGGAGGCGAAATACGCAGAGATTCAGCACATCTGGGAGGACATGTACCTCGAGCCTGCTCGCGACGACGACTTCGTGGGCGTGCAGTCGTACACCAGCCAGCCCGTCGACGAGAAGGGCGTCGTCCCGCATCCGCCCCACCCGGACAACACCCTCATGGGCTGGGCCTACCGGCCGGACGCCCTGGGCATCGCCGTACGCCACACCCGCGATGTCGTGGGGAGCGTCCCAATCCTCGTCTCCGAGAACGGCATCGCCACTGCCGACGATCAGAGGCGCGTCGCCTACACCGAGGAGGCTCTGAACCACCTGCGCGACGCCATGGATGACGGGATCGACGTCCGCGGTTACCTGCACTGGAGCCTGCTGGACAATTTCGAGTGGGGGCGGTGGGAACCCACCTTCGGGCTCATCGCCGTCGACCGGGAGACCTTCGAACGCCGGCCGAAGCCGAGCCTCACGTGGCTCGGGGGCATCGCCCGCGCCAACGCGATCTGAAGGGGGTGGAGCCACCGGACCCGGTGGCTCCACCAGTTCGAGGCTGACCGTCCTCAGTTCGGCAGCTGATTCCACTGAAGCTTGAGGTCCTTCTTGGTCAGCCTGGAAGCGTCGGCGGCGTCGATGGCGCCGGCGGTGATGAGCGCTTGCGTAACTTCCTGGAGGGACCCGGAAGCTCCCTGGGTCGAGCCGCAGGCGTGCAGCGCCACCGCGGCCCAGGTGGCGTAGAAGGCCGGCTTCGGGTGGTAGTTGTCGTCGAACATCAGCGGCTTGGCGCCCGGGAGCCAGGTGAAGGCGTACTTGTCGGTGAAGCCCCAGAAGCTGATGTCGCGGATCCCGGCTGCGAGAGCCTCGGAGACGACGCTCCAGTAGATCTGCGCCTGGTCCGCATCGTGACTCGGACCGGGATTCAGGTGAACGTCCATCTCGGTGATGGCAACCTCGATTCCGAGCGCCTTGTACGAGTTGACGATTTCGGTGATCACGCCGGGCTCGGGCGCGGACAGGGTCAGATGCGTTTCGAGGCCCACGCCGTGAATGGGCACGCCTCTGGCGACCAGATCGGAGACGAGCGCATAAAGCTCTTGACGCTTCGCCGGGTAATATTCCACGAGCGATTCATTAATGAACAGCTTGGCGTTGGGATCCGCGGCGTGCGCGATCTGGAATACCTGGGCCAGATAGTCGGGGCCGAGGACCCGGTAGAAGTAGTTCTGCGCGAGCCCGGTTCCGCCGAAGGTGGAAAATACCTCGGTGGCCACGTCCCACCGGTCCATCTTCCCCGCGTATCGAGTCATGATTGCCTGGAAGTGCGCGGTGATGGCGGCGCGCAGCTGGTTCGGGTCCTGGATCTGCTCCAGCCAGGCCGGATTGCAGCAGCCGGAGATGAGGCCGTGACCCTTCACCGCCATGTCGTGCTCCTCCGCGAAGTCGACGAGTCGGTCAAGCTTCGAGAAGTCGAAGGCGCCTTGCTGTGGCTGGACGAAGGACCACTTGAGTTCGTTCTCGGGTGACAGGCTGTTGAACTGCTGTGGGAGCACCCGTGCGAACTGCGGGTCATCGAGATAGGCGGGGTTGACCGCCCCGGAGCCGATGAGAACTCCCGCTCCGGTGGCCTTCTCACGCAGGCTGAGGCCTGCTGCGTTCGCCGGCGTTGCTGGCATGTAGGCCGTGGCGATGAGCGCGAGCGTTGCGGCGATTACGAACGTTCTGAACTTTTGGATCCCGCGACACCTATTGTCGTCGCTTAATTGATGGCGGTCCACTGGATTTTCCTCCGGTCCTGTGATCTTTGAAAGAGGCACAAGCCTTGGCTAATCCCCGATTTAGTCGCACATCGAAACAAGGGCTATTTCTGCTGTCAATAGGCGAATTGCTTGTGAAATAGACATGCCAAAAAAGGAGGTGCGTCGCACTTGTGAAGTAGTCGAACTCCTAAATGTCTTTGCTCACGTCTCGTGTGGCAGTGCCTCGGGAACCGTCGACTCGAAGAAAGTGCGCATGCCCCGCACCATGTCGGTGGACGGATCGATGAGCCACTGCAACTGGAGCCCGTCCCATGCGCCGATGAGGAATCCGCTCAGCACCTCGGGGTCACGCGTGGTGTTGATGCGGCCCTGCTTCTGGTCGAAGGCGAACGCCTCGGCGAGGGAGGCTCTCTTGGTGCGGTATCTGTTGACGAACCACTCGTGGGCGGGATGTTCGGGAGCGGAGGACTCGGCGGCCAGAATCGCCAGGAGCCTGAGCAGCTCCGGTCGTTCGAGGTTGGACCGCACGCGATCCATGGTGGCCAGGACGATCCCGCGCTTCTCACAGTCCGCCTCGAAGTCGAAGGGGGCGAACCCCGTTCCCACGGTCTTGTCCGCCCGTTCCAGCACCGCTTCGAGAAGCTCGTACTTGGTGCCGAAGTGATGAACGATGCTGGTCAAGCTCAGATTGAGCTGCCGTGAGATGTCGCGCAACGAGCCGCCGCGATACCCGTGAGTGGCGAACACGGTTGTTGCTGCTTCGAGGATCTCCTGCCAGCGTTGCGCCGACTTGGCATACGGCCCTCGAATGCGGGCGGGTTTCGCCGGGGTCACAGAAGAGACCATAGCGCGGCTGCCGTTGCGTCCTGATGCGGTGGGCTTGTCATCGGGTTCTCCGTGGTGGTGGGCGCGTGGTTACACCGAGTTGATCTCAAGGAAAACTGACCCGAACGAAAATGTAGCATGTGTTCGGGTTTGGTTGTACTGTCACCTCAATCCGCCCCCGGGCTCCTCGGAAGGGCCCGGATCGCACGTGGCCAGGAGGTCGACATGACCAGATCTGAACCGCTCAGCAGGCGCCGGCTGCTCGCAGGTGCGGCAGCAATCGCGGGTGTGCCCCTGCTCAGCGGATGCAACGCAGGCCCGTCCAGCAAGTCGTCAAGCGGCGGAAGCGCGCCTGGCGCGGGCACGGTGACCCTCACCGTGATGTTCGGTGCCGAGGACCTCTCCAAGGAGCAGATCGCCGACTTCGAGGCGAAGAATCCCGGCATCAAGATCCAGCTCTTGGAGTACGACCTCGCCCGCCTCAACGCGATGCTCGCCTCCGGCAACCCGCCCGACATCACGATCAGCGCCGCTGTCGGCAGCGCGAACACCAACGCCCGCGGTCTGGCGACCGACCTGACCCCATATCTGGACAAGAGCCAGGTGCTGAAGAAGGACGATCTGCAGCCCGTCAACGAGAGCTTCCGCTGGGACGGCACCAAGATCGGCCAGGGGCCGTACTACGGCATCGTCAAGGACTGGAGCCAGGACGCCACCCTCTGGTACAACACCGCCCTGTTCGACAAGGCGAAGGTGCCCTACCTGAGCGATACCGAGCCCACGACCTACGACGAGCTGCTGGCCATCGCCAAGCGGCTGACGGTCAAGGACGGCGGCAAGACCCTCGTGTTCGGCCTCGGACTCGAGTGGGCGTGGAGCCTGATCAGCCCCATCGCCACGATGGTCCTCCAGCAAGGCGCCCAGCTGTTCAACGAGGACCTGACCGAGATCGACTTCACCACGCCCGCCGCGCGCCGCGCCATCCAGTGGTACGTCGATTTCGGCGAGGCCGGGGTCGGTCCCACCTCGCTGAACCCGCTGCCGGACGGCTCGGACATGTCCACCTTCAGTGCCAAGCGGATGGCGATCACGCAGGACGGCTACTGGTTCGGCGGCAACTTCGTCGACAACAAGGAGATCAACGGCAGCATCCGGATGGCGCCCGCCCCGATCATGGGGGACAAGCGGGTCAGCCCCAGCTACTCCGGCCAGGGAGCGTGGATTCCGGCGGAGGCCAAGCACAAGGACGAGGCCTGGAAGCTGATGGAGTACTTCCTGGCGGGCCCGCCCGCCGAGAAACGAGCCACGAGCGGGTGGGGAATCCCGGGGCTGAAGTCCCTTGCCTCGAAGCTGCCGCAGGACCTGCCGTACCAGAAGCAGGCCTACACCGTCGCCCAGAACGAGCTCCAGTACGCGGTCCCTTTGCCGGAATCCCCGTACGTCACGACCGACGCGTGCAACGTCGCGCTGGACAAGCAGCTGCAGCGCGCGATCAAGAAGGAGCAGACCGTCGACGCCGCATGCGCGGCGGCTACTGCCGAGATCAACAAGTTGCTGAAGCAGGGCAAAGAGCAGATCGGCTGAGACCGGGATGGCACAACGTAACTGGTCCCGCTACCCGCGGCGAACCTTCTACCTGTTCGTCAGCCCTTGGGTGACGGGCTTCCTCCTCCTGACCGCCGCACCGCTGGTGTTCGCGTTCGCCACGAGCCTGACCAACTTCGACGGCAGCTCGCCGCGTTGGCGCTGGGTCGGCTTGCGCAACTACGTCGAGCTGTTCGGCGACGAATACGCCTGGGTGGCTCTGCTCAGGACGATCGGCTACACCGCGATAGTGGTGCCGCTGAGCGTCGCCGGTTCGCTCGGCCTGGCCGTGCTGCTCAACCGCAGGCTGAAGGCGGTGGGGCTCTGGCGCACAGTCTTCTACCTGCCATCGGTCGTGCCGGTCGTCGCGACGGCCATCATGTGGAAACTCGTCCTGAACCGCGACGCGGGCATCCTCAACGCCATCCTCGAAGTCGCCGGGCTTGACGCGATCACCTGGCTGGTCGACCCGATGGCCTTCTACGCGCTCATCGTCCTGACCCTGTGGGGTCTCGGCGGTGGCATGGTCATCATGCTCGCTGCTCTACAGGGCGTCCCCAAAGAACTCGAGGATGCGGCCCGGGTGGACGGTGCCGGGCGCTGGAAGGCGTTCCGCCACGTGACGGTACCCATGATCTCGCCGGTGCTGTACTTCCAGGTTGTCACCGGCATCATCGCCACCCTCCAGATCGTCGTCCAACCGTTGCTGCTGGCCGAGACCAACAGCATCTCGATTGTCGGTCAGGTACCGCAGAGCACACACCTGTACATGGTGCAGGTGTGGGAGGAGTTCTTCCTCAACAACCGCTTCGGCTACGGCTCGGCGATGTTGTGGGTCTTCTTCGTCATCATTCTCACCTTCACCCTGCTGGTACAGCGGTCGAGCCGCTGGTGGGTCCACTACGAGGTCAACAGCGATGCAGACCGTTAGCAGCCGCCCCGTTCACGCTGGCCGAGCTCACCCGTCCCGGGCGCGGCCAAGGCGCAGGCGCCGAAGCGCGGGCGGCGTGTATGTCCTCCTCATGGCACTGGCTGTGATCTTCGTCGGCCCGATCCTCTGGCTGCTGCTGGCGGCGCTCAAAACCCGCGAGGAGTGGGCGGCGGTGCCCGCCAAGATCCTGCCCGAGCAGGCACAGTGGAGCAATTTCGCCCACGCGCTCACCGACATCAACTTCCCCGCCTACGCCATGAACTCGTTGTTCCTGGCCACGACCTACGCGCTTCTCATCACCGCGTCCAGCGCGGTGGTCGGGTTCGGATTCGCCCGCCTGCGGGCTCCCGGCAAGCGCGTAATGTTCCTCGTGCTGCTGGCCACGATGATGTTGCCCCAGATCCTGACGCTCCTGCCGACATACGTGCTGTTCTCGCGGCTCGGGCTCGTCAACACCTATTGGCCGTGGGTCCTGTGGGGTCTGGCCGCCTCGCCCTTCCTGGTGTTCCTGTTCCGGCAGTTCTTCGCGGCGATCCCGCGCGAACTGGAGGACGCGGCGATCATCGACGGCTGCGGCTGGGGAAGGATCTTCTTCAAGGTCTTCCTGCCTCTGTCCCGTCCGGTGCTGATCACGGCGTTCCTGCTCTCCTTCACCTGGAGCTGGGGTGACTACATCGCGCCGGCGCTGCTGCTGGACATCGATCACACGACGCTCTCCGTGGCCATCACGGCCTGGTACCAGGACCCGCGCGGCAACCCCCTGCCGACCGTGCAGGCGGCCGCCGCTGCCCTCTACGTCATCCCAGTGATGCTGATCTTCCTGTTCGCGCAGCGCTATTTCGTCCGGAGCGTCGTCGCGTCCGGAATCAAAGGTTGACCAGATCAGAAGTTCCCAGAACCCTGCCGACAAAGAATGAGAGACCTATGCACATGCCGCGCCAGTTCCCAGCCGACTTCCTGTGGGGCGCCTCGACCGCAGCCCACCAGATCGAGGGAAACAACGTCAACAGCGACTGGTGGCAGCTCGAACAGTCCCGGCCCGGCGTGCAACCTAGTGGCGACGCGCTCGACAGCTACCACCGCTTCGAGGAAGACATGCGGCTGCTCGCCCAGGCCGGGTTCAACGCCTACAGGTTCAGCATCGAATGGGCCCGGATCGAACCTACGCGCGGACGCTTCTCCCGAGCGCTGCTCGCCCACTATCGGCGGATGATCGACACCGCTCGCAGCTTGGGCCTGACACCGATCGTTACCCTGCATCACTTCACTCAGCCGGTCTGGTTCGGCGAAGCAGGAGGATGGCTCGCAGCCGACGCGACCGATCTGTTCGCGCGGTATGCCGAGCAAGTCTGCTCGATTCTCGACGGTGTGGAGTGGGTCTGCACCTTCAACGAGCCCAACGTCGTGGCGCTCATGCACGGCGCCCGGCGAATCGGCGCGGGCCAGGAGTTCCCTCCAGGCATGCTGCCCGACGAGGAGATCGGCGCCGCCCTGGTCAGCGCGCACAAGACCGTCGCGCCGCTGATCCGTGACCTGGTGGGTGCCAAGGTTGGTTGGACGATCGGCAACCAAGCGTTCCAGGCGGCCCCGGGCGGTGAGGCGAAGCTGGCCGAGGTGCAGTGGATCTGGGAGGATATGTACCTCGAACCCGCCCGCCATGACGACTTCGTCGGTGTCCAGACCTACACCAGCCAATTCGTCGACCAGGACGGAATCCAACCGCATCCCGACCATCCCGACAACACTCTGATGGGTTGGGAGTACCGCCCTGACGCCATCGGCATCGCCGTACGCCACACCCACGATGTCGTGGGCGACGTCCCCATCCTCATCACCGAGAACGGCCTCGCCACCGACGATGACCAACGCCGTATCGCTTACACCCAGGAGGCTCTCGGTCACCTCCGAGATGCCATCGAGGACGGCATCGACGTCCGCGGTTACCTGCACTGGAGCCTTCTCGACAACTACGAGTGGGGCCGCTGGGAACCCACCTTCGGACTCGTCGCCGTCGACCACGAGACCTTCGAGCGCCGCCCCAAGCCCAGCCTGGGCTGGCTCGGAGCCGTCGCGAAAGCCAACAAGATCTGAGTCGGGAACCGCGACGCCTTTCTTTGGACCCGAGAGTGCGTTACGCGAATTCTGCCCGTTTCGTTGTTCGCGGTTGGACCGGCTTTCGTGGGTGGCGATCCACCGTGCGGTCCACGGGCGCGACCGGGCAGCCGTGAGCACGGGCTCGTTCAACGTGTGCTTCGGCTATTCCGCCTCGCTATGCGCGAGGATTGGCGGTATCGGCTTCGAGGCTTCGTTGTCCGCAGTGGCCTGAAAAGCTGCGCGCCATGCCGCGGAGAGATCGTGGCGGCTGGCCTGGATCGCGGCCGCCGTATTGCCACCCGGAACTGCGACGCGGGCCACAATCTCATCCAGGGATGATCCATGCTCGAGTAGCTGGCTGACGGCGTGCACGCTTTGTACAACAAGCTGTTCGGCAAGCTCGATCGGGAGTGTCGCGCCACGCTCGCTCTGGGCAGCGATCATCGACTGGGCCACGCTGGCCAACAGAGCGGCACCGCAGGAAGCGAGGTCGGTCGCAGCCCGTCCCTGCTGCTCTCGTATCAAGAACGGGTGTGAGAACCCGCGCAGCATCTCCAGAAGATGCTCGGTGGCGTGCTCAGTCAACCGCGGACCAGGCATCAGGAGCGTTGCGCCTGCGCCGATTTCATTGCCGACACTTGGAATCAGTTTGGCCACTTGGCCGGGTACCGCTTCACTCAGGAGGTGCAGTGGCAGCCCATTGTTGAGGGTGAGCACGATGTGATGGCCTGCCAACTGCGGCCGCAACTCGTCGAGCACAGCGGCCAAATCTGCGTTACGCACGCACAACACAATCACGTCTGCCCGGTTGGGCAGCTCTGTAAGCGGGACGAGCGTCGCATCAGGCACCGTGTCCCTTAGCCGTGCAATGCTCCTCTCCGACCGCCCGGCAGCGAACAGTCGGCCTGACCCGACGGATCTGCAGAACCCAGCCGCCAGGGTCAGCCCCATTCGACCCAAGCCGACGATGCCCACCCCTCTGCTTGCCATCATGGGAAAATTCTCGCAGTTCCGTTGGTTCGTGCGCATCGTTCGATCGCAGTGGACCGGGTTCGATGGGCGGTCTCAGTCGTCGAGAGTGGCGAGCAGGGTACGGGCGGCTTGCTGTGCCTGCCGTGTGCGGCTACTGGAGTCGACTCCCTGTAGGTGGAAGTACCAGTGCGCCTCCACAAGACAGGCCAGAGCGTAAGCGACCTGTTCGATGCGCTCAGCGTCGGCCTGCGGATATGCCACACCAAGCTGTTGTTCGATCGCGGGTAGCCATCGGCCGGTCCACAGCTCGTGCAGGCGTTGCCGGACGGTCTGGTCGCGGGCCGATCTGGCCACCAATTCGGCCCAGATCACCAAGTCCTCATGGCTGTGGTAGGCGCCGGGCTCGAAGAGGCGATCAAGCCGGTCTTCGATCGGCTCCTTCGCGTGTCGCGGATCGTCGCCGACCATCCGGTCGCCGTACTCGGCCACGGCATTGGTGATGAACGAGGCCATCAGCTCGTCTCTGCTGCCGAAGTAGTGCAGCACGAGGGTGCGTTGCAGTCCGGCCGCTGCAGCGACGTTGGCGATGGTGATGCCAGTCAGTCCGTCGCGGGCCACGACCCCGGCCATGGCGCTCAGGATCTCTCGCATGCGTTGACGAGCCTTGCTTGGCCGCCCTAGTTTATTGACTGACATAACAGTAAATATATTAGCGAGGAGTACCGTTGTGCGAGTACTGGCCTTGGGTGGCGCCGGTGGGGTAGGTAAGCATGCTTGTCGCGTAGCTGCCGGTCTTGAGCAGGTCACCGAACTGACGGTGACCGACCTGGACGAGCGCCGGGCCGAACGGACTGCGGCCGCATTGGGGCCACACGTGCGCGGCAGGCTACTAGACGTGACCGATACCGCGGCGTTGAGAGAAGCACTGGCCGACACCGACGTGGTGATCAACACCGTGGGGCCGTTCTTCCGCTTCGGCGTACCGATCCTCCGCGCCGCGATCGACGCGGGCTGCTCTTACCTGGACATCTGCGACGACTGGGAGCCGACCGCCCCGATGCTGAAACTGAACGATCTGGCTCGATCGGCCGGCGTCACCGCGCTGGTGGGCATGGGCGCGAGCCCGGGAATCACCAATATCCTCGCCGTCCTCGCCGGCCAGCAACTGGACACCGTGGAGAAAGTCATCACGGGTTGGAATCTCGAGGCCGCAGCTCCGGAGCCCACGCACAACGGCAAGCCAGGTGCGGCGGTGGTGCACGGTGTCCAGCAAATCACCGGAACGATCCGGGTGACCCGGGACGGCAGGGCTGTCGACGAACGCCCGCTGCGTTCGGAGCGGCTCGACTACCCCGGCGTCGGCCGCAGAATCGCCAGGACCTTCGGACACCCGGAAGCGATCACGTTGGCGCGCGTGTATCCAGGTGCGACAACTGTCAATGTCGCCTTTGCTGGTCCAGGGGTGATGGCAGCGGTTACTGCGATCGGTATCGCCGTGGACCGGGGCATCCTGTCGCCTCTCCGGGCCGCTTCGGTCATCGAGCGAGCCGAACGCTGGCTGCCGAGCACGTTCGAACGGGCGCTGGCGCCTGGACGGCTACCCCCGGTTTTCGCGCTGGCGACCGGTACGCGCGACAATCGTCCGGCCACCGTTGGGTGCGCGCTGGCGCAGCTCCCGGGCACCACCATGGGCGAAGTGACCGGAGTTCCGATGGGCGTCGCCCTCGGATTGCTCCCGGGCGCTGAATCCGGCGTGCACACCCCGGAGACCCTGCTCGACCCGAGGAGCTTCTTCGCCGCGCTGGCCCCGCACTGCCTTGGCGCGCCTGATCCCGACGCCATGGTCGTCATTACCCGCTCATGGGATTCCGCACCAGAAAACACACTTCACGCGGCCTTCGCCCAAGCACGTGCGGCAATCGCGAACGATCCTCGGTATTGGCCATAGTCCCAACATGCGGCCACCTGCCGAGGCCGGTCGGTTGAGGGCCGAACTGCCTACGCCGGCCGTGATCCTGGATACCGTCCTCGATCCCGCGCTCGTCGGGAAACTCGATCAGACGAGAACCGAACCACGGGTTCCTCGCCCAGGCTACAGTGCTCTGCAACGGGGAGCTGGCACAGGGCTCGGAGACGTGTCGGATCGAGCACCATCCGATACCCATGGACTCGCTTTCGGAGTGCGTTTGCGCTGGCCTCCGCCCGTGATGTGATCGTGTCGATGTGTAGCGTTGCCCGTGCTCACGGCATGGAATATCAGCGCACGCTGCGGATTTTCGCGGCGGTCACGATGGTGCCGAACGTAAGGACCGCGCCCGACAAGAACAGGACGCCATAGTTTCCCCCGCCGCCGAGCCCCAGGATCAGTGGGGCGATGAGCGGGGCGAGGGCGCCCGCGAGGGTGGAGGAGAGGTAGTAGATGCCCATGTACTTGCCTGCCTCGTCCTTCTCGGGCATGACATCCGAGGCGAGGGCGAGGTCGACCGAGCTGAACGCGCCGGTGCCCGCCGATAGTAGGACTCCGCCGACGGCGAAGAGCAGGAACGAGGACGCGGTCGAAGCGACCACGAGTCCGGCGATGATGAGGCCAGCCGCGAGGTAGATGAAGGGCTTGCGTCGCTTGGTGCGGTCGGAGAGCGCGCCACCGCCGATCGAGAAGCCGACCATGGCCAGCAGGCTGAGACCGCCGACCGCCGCGAGCTGACGGCCGGCCTCCTCGGGCGTGAAGCCCAGGCGGTCCAGCAGGAGGTAGAACTGGTAAGTGGTGAAGAACGTGGACCCGACGGACAGGCAGAACTTTCCGATCCATACGAGCGCGAAGTCGGGATGCCTGAGCGGGTTGAACCACAGGTTCTTGAACACGTCGAGGATCGATCCGACCCCCAGCTTCTCCGGTGCCGGCCGATCGGGGATCACCAGCAGATACACCAGGGCGGTGACGCCGAGAACAGCCACCGGGGTCAGGAACAGGACATAGATGTTGCCGGTCAGGAAACTGCCCAGCAGCGTCGAGCCGACGCCGGCGAGCGCGGAGGCCACTCCGCCGAGTGCGCCGACTTTGCCGCGCTGCTCCGCGGGCACTCGTTCGGCCAGGAACGGGTTGATCGCGGCACTGACCGCGGCGTTGGCTATTCCCACGACGACATAGCCGGAAATCATGACCACGACCGTGGGGGCGGCAGCGATGATCATCGCGCCGAGTGCCGACAGCACGAGACCCGCCGCGAGGAAGGGCCGCCGCCGCCCCCATGCCAGCCGGGTCCCGTCGCTCATCACGCCCACAGGCAGGCTCACGACAAGGCTGATCAGCATTCCGAGGCCGACGACGAGGCCCAGGCTCGCATCCTTGTTCGCCGGGTCGATCAGCTGCACTTTGTAGGCGAGGCTGAACAGAGCCGGCAGCAGCAACGTCAGCTGGAAACCGAACATCGTTAGCGCGTAGACCGCGATGGTCCAGCCGCCGACGCGGGGCAGGTTCTCCGGCGGATCGGCGCTCACGGTGGACTCGGCAGGGGGGTTCGGGGTGGTCACGGTGCCTCCAGTGGCGGACCGGATGGGTCTAGGGCGTCAGGGCATCGGCCCCTGCGACGTTGTCGAGCTAGCGCGGACTTGGCTGAGGCCGGCGTCGGAAGGCGGGCTCCTGTGCGGGCCGAGCCCTGCGGCCCCGTGTTCGGGGGTGCGTCCCACGACGGGCTGGTGGGCCTGTGGCTGGGATAGGCCATCCTGGCCCCTCCAGGAGTTTCGTCACTTTCGCGTGCAAGCTTGGCGGTACCGTAACTCTCCTAAACTTTCGCGCACAAGTACTTGCGCGCGAAAGTTATGATGCCTACAGTCGGGGGCCTTGTCGTCCGGTGATAGAGGAGCTGCAGAATGACGACGACACCCATCATCGCCGGGTTCCACCCCGACCCGACCATCTGCCGGGTGGGCGACATCTACTACGTCGCCAACTCCAGCTTCGAGTTCGCGCCAGGCGTGCCGATCCATCGCAGCACCGACTTGGTGACCTGGACGTTGGTGACCAACGCGCTGCAGCGTTCCGATCAGCTTGATGTCCACGCCGCCCCGGCGAGCACAGGAGTGTACGCACCGACTCTTCGCTACCACGGGGAGAAGTTCTGGCTTGTCACGACGAACGTTGTGGAGTTCCACCGGGGACAGCTGATCGTCTCGGCCGACGATCCGGCGGGCCCATGGTCCGAGGCAGTCCACGTGGACGGCGCTATCGGGATCGACCCCGATCTCTTCTGGGACGAGGACGGGACGTGCCACCTCACCTGGGCATCAGCCGCGCCCGAGCTAACCGGCATCGCCAGCGCTCCGATCGACCCTGCGACGGGCAAGATGCTCGCTCCGCCACGGTTGCTCTGGAACGGGACAGGTTTGGCCTTTCCGGAGGGCCCTCATCTTTACCGGCGTGACGGCTGGTGGTACCTCATGCTCGCCGAAGGCGGCACGGAGCGGGGCCACGCGGTTACCATCGCGCGCTCCCGTTCGCTTGACGGGCCCTTCGAGGCGGCGCCCACCAACCCGATCCTCACCCATCGCAGCTCCAGCCATCGCGTACAGAACACCGGCCACGCCGACCTCGTCCAGCTGGCCGACGGCTCCTGGGCGATGGTGTATCTCGGGGTGCGCCCTCGGGGCCGGACCCCGATGTTCCATGTCAACGGCCGTGAGACGTTCATCGCGGGCGTGGAGTGGGTCGACGGCTGGCCCGTGGTCGACGAGGAACGCTTCACCCCCAGCCCTCCGGACCACTCGTTCGTCGATCGGTTCGACTCCGGCGAACTCGACCCGCGCTGGGTATCGCCGAACCTGTTCCCACACACGTTCGCCAGGTGGGAGGCTCCTGGCCGCCTGGTGCTCACAGCGCCTGCACAGGGAGACCCCAGGCCGGTGTTGTCGGCGCGAGCACGAGACCTCGAGTGGACCGCGGAGACCCAACTCGACACCACCAGAGGGACTGGGCGCTTCCTCGTTCGGCACGACGATTCCCACCGGTACGGGCTGACGGCCGACGCCGAGACGGTTGAGGCCACCGTGGTCATCGGGCCTGCGAGCACGACCGTAGCGCGGGTCCCGATTCCGCCGGGCGACAGTGTGCGGCTGCGCATCTCGGTCCGGGAACCGGTGGCGACGGGTCCCATGCCACCGTCGGAGCCTGACCTCGTGGAACTGACCGTTCTCGCCGCCGACGGGACCTCCCAGGTCCTTGGCACGTTCGACGGACGCTATCTGTCGACGGAAGTGGCCGGTGGCTTCACCGGTCGCACGTTCGGCGTCGAGCCGGTCGACGGCGAGGTCGTGGTTCAGCAGATCTCCTACCGTGCCGAAGCCGTCAGCTGAGGAGCCTGCCTTCATGTCTTTCGTCACAGCGCCGTTTTCCGTCGAGGTGCCCTACTTCCGGCGCGAGTTCACCGCCGACGCGCCACCCGACCGTGCCCGGCTCCAGGTGACAGCACTGGGCACCGTCGAGCCGTACCTGAACGGCATCCGCGTGGGCGATGAGGTGCTGGCGCCCGGGTGGACCTCCTACCGGCACCGGCTCCAGGTGAGCACCCATGACGTCACCGGGCTGGTCCGCCCAGGAGTCAACGCCCTGGGCGCGATCGTCGGCGAGGGCTGGGCGGCCGGGCGCCTGGGCTACGAGGGCAAGCGGCATCACTACACCCAGCGGCCCGCCTTGTACATGCGGCTGGAGCTCACGTACGGCGAGCAGACGACGACCGTGGTCACCGACAAGCAGTGGACGGCGGGCACCGGTGCGGTGCTGGCCGCGAGCCTGTACGACGGTGAGACCTACGACGCGCGGCTCGAGCCGGACGGCTGGAATCTGCCCGGTTTCACCGGCGACTGGTCGCCGGTGGAGCCCTTCGACTGGGACCTCCGCACCTTGGTGCCCACGGTCGACACCCCGATCCGGCGGATCGAAGAGCTGACCCCGGTGGCGACCTTCGTCAAGGACGGCAAGACGATCGTCGACTTCGGGCAGAACCTGTCCGGCTGGGTACGGCTGGCCGTCACCGGCGAGGCCGGGCAGAGCGTGACGATCCGCCACGCCGAGATCCTGCGGGACGGCGAGCTCGACACCGAAACCCTGCGCACGGCCCAGGCCACTGACCGCTACACTCTGCGCGGCGGCGCCCAGGAAATCTGGGAGCCGCGCTTCACCTTCCACGGCTTCCGCTACGCCGAGATCGATGGCCCGTTCGACGAGGTGAAGGCGGTGGTGGTGCACAGCGACATGCGCCGTACCGGCTGGTTCGACACCTCGCACGAGCTGCTGAATCGCCTGCACCAGAACTCCGTCTGGTCGATGCGTGGCAACTTCGTCGGCCTGCCGACCGACTGCCCGCAACGCGACGAGCGCCTCGGCTGGACCGGCGACCTCAACGCCTTCGCCCCGACAGCCGCTTTCCTGTACGACGTGCGCGGCATCCTTGGTTCCTGGCTGGAAGACCTCGCCGCGGAGCAGCACGAGAAGGGCTACGTGCCCTGGGTGGTGCCGGACATCTTGTCCAACCCCTCTTCTCCCACCGCCCTGTGGAGCGACGTCGCCGTCAGCCTGCCATGGCTTCTCTATCAGGAATACGGTGACGAGGAAATTCTCAGGAGGAGTTACGACTCCATGGCCGCCTTCATCCGTGACGTCGAGACCCGGCTCGACGACAACGGGCTGTGGAGCAGCGGCTTCCAGTTTGGCGACTGGCTCGACCCCGACGCGCCCCCGGACAACGCCGGAGGCGGCAAGACCGACCGGCATCTCGTGGCAGCCGCCTACCTGGCCAAGACCACCCGGGAGATGACTGACACCGCCCGCATCCTAGGCACGGCCGACGCCGGATACTTCGCGTCATTGGCCGAACGGACGAGAGAAGCGTTTCGGGCGGAATATGTCACCAAGCACGGGCGGGTCTCCGGCGAGACGGCCACGGCCTATGCGCTTGCCATCTGCTTCGACCTGCTGGACCCCGACCAAGAGGTGCACGCTGGCAAGCGCCTGGCCGCGCTGGTCGCCAAGGCCGGATTCAAGATCTCGACCGGCTTCGCGGGCACCCCGCTCATCCTGCCGGCCCTGAGCAGGACCGGTCACTTGGAGGAGGCCTATCTGCTGCTCCTGGAGACGGACTGTCCCTCTTTCCTGTATCCGGTCACCATGGGCGCGACCACGATCTGGGAGCGCTGGGACGCCGTCCGTCCCGACGGCACGCTCAACTCCACCGGCATGACCTCGCTCAACCACTACGCCCTCGGCGCGGTCTGCGACTGGCTGCACAAGACGGTCGGCGGCTTGACCTCCCTCGAGCCTGGTTACCGGCGGATGCGCATCGCCCCCAAGCCCGGCGGCGGCCTCACCCACGCCACGCTCAGCCACGGGGGCACACGCATCGCCTGGCGCGTCACCGACGGCTTCAGCCTGGACGTCACCATCCCGAACGGCAGCCAGGCCACCGTCGAGCTGCCCGACGGCCAGACCTTCGAGATCGCGGGCGGCACCCACTCCTTTGCCTGCGACCTGATCCAGCCCATGCGCGAGCCGTACACCATGGACACTCCGTTGAAGACGCTCACTGGCGACCTGGCGGTGTGGCGGGCGCTGACCGAGGTGTTCGCCAAGCACTTCCCCGGCATCCCCCTCGACGGCACCGCCCCGGAGGCGGCCGAATACTCCCTCAACCGGATCCTGGCCTTCGTGCCGGGCGCCTCCGAGGAGCTGAAGAAGGACCTGGAAAGGGCACTGACTCAGTAGACGATCCGGCCACCGATGATCGTGTTTCGGACCCGCCCGGCGTCCGGCTCTTCGAGGACCTCCTGGAGAGATCCCTCCAGGAGGACCAGATCGCCGGCGGCGCCTCGCCGTACCTCCGCAGGCCCTGATCGGGGCAGGTTTCCAGGGGTAAGGTAGCCGTTCAGCGCAACCCGTACGCTCACCCGCTCCTCATGGCCGATGACCCGGTCGCGTGCGGCGGCCATCACCTGCCAAGGGTCGGCCGGGCCGTACGGGGCGTCGCTGGACGGCACGGTCATCACACCGGCCTCCAGCAGGCTGCGATACCGATACAGGTCGCCCGGTGCAGTGTCGCGGGCCATCTCCTCACCACGATCGGCCAGGAAACCCGGCTGGGTCACCACGCGCAACCCGTGCGCGCGGATGCGTTCGACGCCCCAGGCGGGCACGACGGCGGCGTGTTCCAGCCGATCACCGTCGAGCGAGCTGGTCTCGTCGAGTGCGGTCAGGGCCAGCAGCAGCGCCTCCGTCGTCAGGCAGTGCATGGCGACGGGCCGCCGGGTGGCGTGGACGGCGGAGATCTCCGAGATGAGATCGCTGAGGCCAGGGAGCGCATCATCGCGGATGATGATCTTCCGTGGTGCGCTTCCGCGGGACGCGCCCAGGAGCTGCACCCGCTGCGGAAGCACGACCTCTTCCAGCCCGGGGGTCGCGTCGGTAACCGACGTGACACCCCAGCGAGCCAAGGCCGCGGCGACGGGACGCAGGTTAGGCGAGCGCCGGACGTCGCGCACGAGATGATCGCCTCGCCACAGCCGTCCGGTAGGGGAGCCGTCCGCCGCTCTCTCGATGCTCGGGTCGTCCTTGCGATCCAGCTCCAGCAGCCTGATGGCGGCGGTGTTGAGAATCCACAGGGAGCCGCCGCGATGTTGCAGCTTCACCGGGCGGTGAGGTTGCAGCAGGTCGAGCGCCTGCGCATCCAGCGTCAGCACGCAGCCGACCCCGCGGACCCATCCGGCGGCATCTGGCGTCGCCTGCGCCAGCACCTCGCGCAGATCCCGCTCGCTCCGTACGGCAGGTGGGCCGCACTGCACCGACTGCATGGCCGCGGCCCAGGCGTTCAAGTGGACATGGTGATCGGTCAGGCCGGGCAGCAGCACGCCTCCCTTGCCGTCGAGCACCTCCTCCCGAGGGCCGGGGCGAAGGGAGCCCATCTCGCTGATCCGCCCCGATGCCAGCCGTACATTGACACGCCGCCCGTGGACCTCGACGTCACGAATCAACATGGCCCAGCTTAGCCCGCAGCCACGTCGTGTCCTGGCCCGGCGAAGCAGCCGAGACCGGGGGAACCGTGCGAGCCCGGGGACCGGGGGCGGACACGACCGGCGTGGCCGGAGAGCCGCGGGAGACGGTGCTCGCCGCGACCGAGGCCATGGCGACGTCCAGCACCTCACGGCCGCCCGCTTCCAGGCTGGCTACCACGCGGCAGGCGGAGTACAGGCCGGTGAGCGGGTCGGCGATGGCATCGCCGCAGAACACCGGCCCCGCGTCAGCCCAGGCCACCAGCCCCGCCGCAGCGGCCACGTCATCGCCGAATCCCACTCGGTCATGATCGCGGCCGTAGGCGGTGATGGACAGCCACACCGTTCCTGACGCCGCGACCGCGTCGGCGTTCAGGCCCCAGCGGGCCAGCGCCCGGGGACGGGAGGCTTCGATGACCACATCAGCCGCCTCGACCAGCGCATCGAGGGCGGGGTCGTGCGGCTCCAGGACGACCGACCGGTGTCCAGCGTGAAGAAGGTCGAAGAAGCCCTGATGGCCAGAGCGCGCGCCGTCCGGCCGCCCGGGTGTTTCGACCTTCACGACCTGAGCCCCCGCCAGCCCCAGCAGGTGCGCGCAGAGCGGCCCGGCCCACAGCGCGCTGAAGTCCACGACGAGCAGGTGGCGCAGATCGGGGGCTCGCACGGGAGCCGCTGACGGAGCGGGGCTCGACCATTCACCGACCGTCGCCGCGGCCAGCCCCAGCAGCCGGGCGCGCTCAGTCACCTCGGATACGGCGCGCCCACGGCACCAGAGGCCCACGCTCTCCCAGGTCATCGGCTCGCCGATCAGCGCCGAGACGAGATCGGGGTCGTCCGGGCGCGCGCACGAGAGCGCCACCCATCCGTCGGTTCCCTCCAGCAGGCGGCACGACCCGCCGACGGAAATCTGGCCACGGCGTGCGCGTCCGGTCAGTGCCGCTCTTTCCGTGAGAAGGACGGTGCCGTCGACGCCCAGCACGGCTCCCCATTCCGCGGCAGCTTCGGCCGTACGGTGCCCAGGATCGAGCGGTAGGCCATCCGCGTGCCCGGTCAGCGCGGCCAGCGCCGACGCGACCCAGGCCGAAGTCATGGTTGTACCTCGTCTACCAGTCCCCACGCGAGGGCATCCGAGGCGGTGAGAGTCTCCCCTGTGAGCGCCAGCCAGGCCGTCCGCCAGCGGCCGATGCGGCGGGCCAGGCTTACGGTCCCGCCCGCGCCGGGGATCAGTCCCATGCTCAGTTCGGGCAGCCGGATGCGCACATCGTGCCGTGCCACGAGCCGTCCCGCGAAAGCCGGCAGCTCGATTCCCGCGCCGATGCAGTTGCCCTGGAGGTATGCGGTGGTGCGTTCGGCGACCCGGTGAAGCGCCATCCCCGCCGAGCGCGCTGTGCGCAGCAGATGAGCCGAGGCGGGATCGCGGCTCGTGCCGAACTCGTCCAGGTCGCCGCCCGCGCAGAAGTCCGGTCCGTGACCACGCAGCTCCACGCTGAGCGATGGATCTCCTGCCGCCACCGCCAACGCATCGCACAGCGCCTCCCGCATGGCGGCGTTGAAGGCATTGCGGCGGTCCGGGCGGCACAGGGTGATGCGCAGCGTGGCCGATTCAAGCGCCACACTGACCGGATCCGCCGTCTCCTGCGGCCGTCGGCGCGGTCGGCTGTCCAGCCAGTCGGTGAACTCCCTTCCCGCGAGCAGAGCGGAGTAGAAGGCGGACTCGGCCACGAGCGCGTCCGGGGCGGATAGCTGGGACTGTAGGTGGAGAAGCCGGCTGAGGCTGATGGCTGCGACCGGGTGCGCGCGAATGGCGGTCGTCACTGTCTGGATCGCGGCACTGAGGTCGTGAACCGTGACGAATTGGGGGCCGGATAGCGCCAGCGGCGAGAGCGTCAACGTGCAGGCGCGTGCCAGCGACATCGCCGCCTTTGCCGGACTCTCAGAGAGCACGCCGATGATCACCTGTGCACGCTCCCTCAGCCGTGCCGCCTTCGCCTCGTCAAAGCTCGAAGGTGGGACAGTGGCCAGGTCCAGCATCACCCAAGGCTCGGCCGGGACCCCATCAGGGGCGAGAGGCGGAGGGACGTCCAGCCTCTCAAGGAGTTCTGTGACCGTGATCACGTCTGCCACCCCGCTCAGGTAGTGCCCCGGTGGACCGCCTCGGCGTGGATGCCGGGGACGGGAATCTCGTCGGGTCGGACACCCCGCGCGGTGGCCAGGGCCACCTCGGCCATGTAGTGGCCGATGCTTCGGTAGTCGATGCGGACGCTCGACAAGGGTGGGCGGTAAAGGGCGGCGAGCAGGCTGTCGTCGTGAACGATGACCGCCAGGTCTTGGGGCACCCGCACGCCGAGATCGAGCGCGGCGGCCACGATGGCAGCGGCGGTGTCGTCGTTGAAGGCGGTGACTGCGGTGACCTCGGTGCTCAGCCACCGAGTGATCGTGCGCCTGGTCGCCGGGCTTCGGAGAGTGATGGACGCGCCTCCGGCGACCTTGAGGCCTAACTCTCGCGCGCGGTGGCGTACGGCTAGGCGGCGACCGTCACTGAGCCAGCGGAGCCGGTGTTCGTGAGTGCCGGCGAACGCGATGGTCGTGTGTCCGCGTTCGGCGAGATGCTCAACCTGGCGCAGCGACCCGGTGGCCACACCGGGAAGTGCGGATAGAGGACCGGGCGTGGGGCTACTCGGGAGGATACGCTGAACTCCGGCGGCCCGCATTGTGTTGAGTTGCTCCCCGTCGAACGGGACCAGGCCGATGACGACGTCGGGATCGAGCGTCTCCCATACCGGGAAGTGCGGATAGAGGACCGGGCGTGGGGCTACTCGGGAGGATACGCTGAACTCCGGCGGCCCGCATTGTGTTGAGTTGCTCCCCGTCGAACGGGACCACGCCGATGACGACGTCGGGATCGAGCGTCTCCCATAGGGGACGTGCGCGGCCATGAGGCCGCGGGCTCCAGGTGACCAGGGAGTATCCCGCCCGGTCGAGGACCAGCGCCGTCTCGTCGAGGTGCGGTTGCAGCGGAAGGGCGGCCGGCAAGTCGGGGAGGACGTACAGGACGGTCCGGTTCGATCCTCTGGCGAGGGCCTGGGCGGCGGCGGCCGGTAGCAGATCTGGGTGGCGGCTCGGAGCACGCGTTGCCGCGTTGCTGCCGGGATGCTCTGGCCTGGGGTGTTGTTCAGTACGTACCCAAGTGTGGCACGAGACAGCCCCACCGCGCGGGCGACGTCGGCGGCGGTGGGCCGTCGCACCGTTCGTAACGCTTGCGTCTCTGCTGCCATACCTCTCCCCGTAGAGCCACGCAGATGAGGCTCCAACCTTAGGCAGGCTTACTTTCGCGCGCAAGTACACCTTGATGCTGCCAAGACGGAGGGACCATAGCTGAGCACCACCGACGGCCTGAACCTCGGCGCCAGTCAAGACGAACCGATTCGTGAATCTGTCAAACACCATCATCGATGACCGCAACGGCATCCACTTCCAGGAGATACTCCGGCCTGGACAGCGCGGCGACTCCCACCAGCGTGTCTGCTGGCTTGTGGTCGCCGAACAGCGCAACTCTGCCCTGCTCGATCTGTGCGAGATGTTCACGCTTGTAGTCGGCGACGAAGATCGTTAGCTTGGCCACCTGGTCGGGACGGGCTCCAGCTGCGGCGAGCGCATGCCCGATATTGGTGAACACCTGATGAGCCTGAGCCGCCATATCGCGATGTCCGACGATGTTGCCTTCCTTGTCCTCGGCCACCTGACCCGCGACGAAGACCATTCGAGTGCCGGTGGCGACGACGACGTGGCTGTAGGTTGCCGGCGTGTCCAGCTCTTCGGGATTGATGGATTCCAATGCCATTGGAACGCCTCTCTCTGTAGGAACACATCAATACGTACTTACTCCGTCGATCGGTTCGCACCGCGACCTTGGAGATCTGGCGGAGCACGGGAGCGGAAAGGGTCGTGAACTCCGGAGTCACGACCCTCCCGAGGCATCTGTTGGCTTACCCCGTGGTCGACTGTGCTCCTCGAAGGAGTGCTGGATCCACATCGGGAACGGCGAGCCGCGGGTTGTGACCTGACGCCACGACTCTCATGACAAATCCGGCGGCCTCCTCAAGCTGCCGGGCACTGGCGAGTCCACCAACTACCGCGGGTCGTCCGCCAAGGTCTTGAATCAGGGTTGCCGCGCGATCGAGAGCACTTGAATCGTCACCGCAGATCGCCACGACAGGTGCTGACTCCTGCGGACCCACGTACGGCCACGAGGTTCCGGCGAACAGGTGAATCATCCTGTCCGCGACGAGCAACCCGCAACGGGGTGCTCCGTAATCATCGCTTCGTCCTGAAGGCGGAGGACAGCGCCTGTTCTGTCCGCGAACTGATCGCCAGTCCGAGGGTGTGAAGACGCCGGCGGAGGAGCTCGGCTGATCTACGAGCTTCCTCTCGACGACCGAGCTGCAGCTGTAGTTGGACGATCCGGACGTACAACTCCTCCGCCTCCGGATCAAGATTGCGAGCCTGTTCGAGCAGTTGCAGAGCCCGCTCAGGCTCGACCGCCGTATATCGGTGTGCGAGCTGGCTGAGGACATCGGCCTGCGAGCGGGTGAGCGGATAGCGGTGATCCTCGATCCACTCCGTTTCCATACCGCGGGCCAGTTCGCCGGCGCAGAGTTCCGCCGCCCGTCCGAGAGCGGTTGAATCAGTCCGGGCTTGCTCAAGCGCGTCCTGGAAGTCCCACAGATCCACGCTGATGAGTTGGCCGTAGATGCGATAGGTGGCGCTGTCCTTGGTCGTCGACGCGTTGATGAAGGGCGCTCGTTTGGAGTCCGGATTCACGTAGCCGGTGGCGGTGACCAAGGCGCTGCGCAAGTGCCGGAGTGCGTTGTGCACGTCCTTGCCCGTCTCGTCTGGCCACAGCGCGGTGGTGAGCTGGTCACGCGTCACGCCGGTGCGGTGGCCATCCGCGTCAGAGCTAATGAACCAGTCCCGGTCCGAAACACCTATCAGCCGCGGGTAGTTTGATCACCCGTTGGAAGAGGTTGGAGCAGGTGGCAGGACCACAGCAGGACCCCAAGCAGTCC
>NZ_JBQQBQ010000024.1:0-153103 GCF_052245915.1 Nonomuraea sp. 10N515B | reverse complement strand
GGCCCGGGCCCGGCTCGAACCCGCGCACTACGACTACTTCGCCGGCGGCGCCGGGGACGAGGTCACGGTGCGGGCCAACGAGGCCGCCTTCGCCCGGCTCGCCCTGGTGCCGCGGGTGCTGCGCGGCGCCGCGAAGCTCCAGACCGACGTCACCCTACTGGGCAGCCGCGCGGCCATGCCGGTGCTGGTGGCGCCCACCGCGTTCCACCGGCTCGCCGACCCCGAGGGCGAGCGGGCCACGGCCAGGGCGGTCGCCGCCGCCGAGACCATCATGATCGTCAGCATGGCCGCGACCGTCGCCATCGAGGACGTGGCGGCCGCGGCGCCGGGCGCCGAGCTCTGGTTCCAGCTGTACATCCAGCCCGACCTCGCCTTCACCGAGAAGATCGTGCGGCGTGCCGCGGCGGCCGGCTGCAAGGCGCTGGTCGTCACCGTGGACTCGCCCGTGCTGGGGCGGCGTGAGCGGGATCTGCGCAACCGCTTCCACGACCTGCCCGAGCACTTGTGCTGCGAGAACCTCAGAGACGGGGACCGGGTGCGGCCGATCGTCATGACCCCTGAGCTGTCGTGGGAGCACATCGACCGGCTCAGGGAGATGACGTCGCTGCCGATCGTGCTGAAGGGCATCACGCACCCGGCCGACGCCCGCCTCGCGCTCGACCACCACGCCTCGGCGATCATGGTGTCGAACCACGGCGGCCGGCAGCTCGACACCGCACCTGCCACGATCGACCTGCTGCCCGGCGTCGTCGCGGCCGTCGGCGGCGCCATGCCCGTCCTGCTGGACGGCGGCGTGCGGCGCGGCACCGACGTGCTCAAGGCCCTGGCGCTGGGCGCCGCCGCGGTCGCGGTCGGCCGGCCGGTCATCTGGGGTCTCGCGGCGGACGGACAGCGCGGGGTGTCGCGGGTGCTCGGCCTGCTCCGCGCGGAGATCGAGCACGCGCTCGTCCTGTGCGGCCGCGCGTCCATCCACGAGCTCGGCCCGGACATGGTGCGGCCATGCTGATCGCGATCGCCTTGGCGGTGGCCGTGCTGGCGAGCCTGCCGTGGTGGTTGCCCGGCCGCGTCGTCGCGCTGCGGGTGAAGGTCTTCAACCGCATCAACGGTGACGAGGACATTCCCGTGCCTGGCGATCTGGTCGGCGTCGACCGGTTCAAGGAGGTCTACTCGCACCCGATGGCCGGCGGGCGCAGCAGGGGTGCGGCGCTGTCGGACCTGTTCTGGTACTGGCTGTCGCCCGGTCCCGAGATGCACCAGGAGCACGTGGAGGCGGGCGATCGCTACGACGCCGTGGCCAGGACCACCCGCGGCCTGCTCGCGGTGCCGCGGGCCGAGGCCGAGGAGCTCGCCCGCCGCTGTGCCGCCCGCACGCTGGACGGCGTCCACGGCGAGGTGCGGCTGCGGGACCTGATGATGCCGATCTGGGCGGAGTTCTCCTACGAGCTGGTCTTCGCCGAGCCGTGCCCGCGCGAGGCCAGGGAGCTGATCGTCGGCAACGCCGACGACGTCGTCACCGCGCTCAAGTGCTGCGGCCTGCGCCACATGGAGCGCCGCCACCGCCTCACCCGCTACCTGCTCGGGCGGCTCTCCCGCGTCCGCATCCCACTGCCGGCCGATCTGTCGCCGCAAGAGCAGGCCTTCTACCTGCAGGGCACGTTCTTCAACACCGCCGTCGTGCAGCTGTCGGAGGCCATGGCCCACGTGCTGATGGTCCTCGCCCAGCACCGGGAGGTCCAGGAGCGGGCCCGGCACGCCGGCCCCCGCTACCTCGACCACGTGATCGCCGAGACCCTGCGGCTCTACCCGTTGTTCGGCATCGCGCACCGCGTCACCACCGGTGACATCGAGCTCGACGAGCACACCACGATCCCCGCCGGGTCCGTGCTCTGCTTCAACTACCCGGCCTTCCACCAGGCCGGCGTGGCGGACCCGGACCGCTTCGACCCCGGCCGTTTCGAGCAGCCGGCCAAGGAGCTCAACCACATCCCGTTCGGCGTCGCCGCCAACCGTCCCTGTCCCGCGTGGCGGCTGGCGCCGATCATGATGCGCGCCGCCACCCGGGAGGTGCTGCGCAGGTACGCCCTCGCCTCGTCCGCCGCCCACACCCGGTCCCTGCCCAACCGGGGACCGTGCCTGCTCACCCCCTTGAACACTCCCGAACCCGCCCGCCCGAGCCCGGCGGCGCTGGCCTGGATGCGCCTGCGCGACAGCTGGGAGGACGTCTGGCGCAGCCTGGTCCAGCTCGTCCTCGGCACCTACATGGTGTGGGACGCGCGCAGGCGGCGCCTGTGCGAGCGCTACTTCCTCGACCGTTGAGCGGAGAACCCCCTATGCCCCTCCTGGCCCTGGTCACGGCACCCGACCCGAACCTCGCCCTGGTGCTCAAGGTCCTGCCCGCCCTCGTCGTCATCCTGATCACCTCGGCGATCTGCGGCCGGCTGGCGCTCATGGTGATGCAGCCGCGGGTGCTCGGCGAGATGGTCGCCGGCGTGCTGCTCCCGGCGGCACGATGCTGCCGGCGTTCGGGCTGATCCTGGCCGCCGGGTTCTGCGGCAAATACTTCGGCTGCGCGCTGTCGATGCAGGAACTGGGGTTCAGCCGGCGGGAGTCGTTCGTGGCCGTGCTCACCACCGCCGCCGCCCTGCCCCTCTACAAGCTGGCGCTGCCGGATCGCCTCGAGCGGACGCTTGAACCTTTCGCGGAAAACGCCGTCCGTCCGGTCCAATCCCGAATGGCCTCGCAGGTCAGCCCCCCTGTCCCGGTTTCCGGACAGAGTGGACCTGGTAATTCCACGACCATGGTGTAAACGTGGTCTGGTGGCTGGGACATCGGGCACGGCCGACCTGCCCTCCCGTCGGCTGCTGCTGATCGAAGATGACCGCGAACTGGGGCTCATGCTGGCCGACCTGTTCACCGAGCAGGGATACACGGTCGATCTGGCCTTGGAGGGGCAGCGGGGACTGCACCTGGGCCTGAGCCGCGGCTACGACGTGCTGATCGTCGACCGCGGCCTGCCCGCCCTGGACGGGATCGACCTGCTGCGGCGGCTGCGCCGGCAGGCGGTGACCACGCCCGTGCTCGTGCTCACCGCCTTCGGCACGGTCGCCGATCGGGTCGCCGGACTCGACGCGGGCGCCGAGGACTACCTCGTCAAACCGTTCGACGTCGAGGAACTGCTGGCCCGGGTGCGGGCCCTGCACCGCAGGCACCTCGACCAGGCCGGCCTGCTGCCGCTCGGCGCGGGCTGGCTGGACTCCGAGGCGCACCTCGTACGGCTGCCGAGCGGGGAGCAGGTGACGCTGTCCGGGCAGGAATGCCGGCTGCTGCGCGCCCTGGCCACCCGGCCGCGGCAGGTGCACACCCGCCGGTCGCTGCGGCAGCGGGTCTTCGACGGCGCCCAGAAGGAATCGATCGTGGACACCTACGTGTACTACCTGCGCAACAAGCTGGGGCAGGGGGTCGTGTGCACCGTGCGCGGCGTGGGGTATCGCCTGGGTGAGCTGTGAACGGCCGGTGGCGGCCCTTCACGTCCGATCCGGGCCACGATCCGGAGCGGCGGCTGCTGGGCCGTGCGCGGCGGCGGCTCACCGTGCAGGTCGCCGGCGCGATCTCGGTCGTGCTCGCGCTGGTCGGCGTGCTCGTCCTGTGTTTCATGGCGCATCAGCAGAGCTCCTCCGCGCGGCGCGAGCTGGCCGCCGCGGCCGAGCGCGCCAACGTCGCCCAGCCGCCCCCCTGCGTGTGGTTGTACGAGCAGCGCGGCGGCACCGTACGCGCCTCGCCGGGCGCCCCGGCGGCACTGCCGGTGCACGCGGAGCTGGACCGGGTCGGCCGCGGCGGCCAGCCGCAGGTCACGCAGGCCGAGCTGGCAGGACGCACTTACCTGATCCGCACCCAGCGCCGCGGCGACGCCGTCGTCCAGGCCGCGATGGACCTGCGTTACCAGGCCGCGGAACGCAGCAGGCTGCTGCGCACGCTCGCCGCCGCCGAGATCGCCGGCCTGCTGGCCGCCGTACTCGTCGGCCAGGTCATCTCCCGCCGCGCGATCGCCCCGCTCGGCGAGGCCCTGGCCCGGCAGCGGCGCTTCGCCGCCGACGTGAGCCACGAGCTACGCACCCCGCTGACCCGGCTCAGCACCCGCGCTCAGCTGCTGGCGCGCAGGATGCGCGGCGGCACGGACCCCATCCTGCTCATCGACGAGGTGGACCAGCTGGTGACCGGCAGCAGGCAGCTCGGTGAGGTGGTCGAGGACCTGCTGCGGTCGGCCCAGCACAAGGAGCTGCGCCGGCCGTTCGGGCCGGTGGACGTGGCCGCGCTGGCGGCGGAGACGGCCGAGGCCGAGAGCGCCCGCGCCCAGGCGCGGGGTGTGAGCATCGAGGTCAGGTGCGAGGGCGCCGCCGACCACGTCGTGCGCGGCGTGGAGTCGGCGCTCCGGCGGGTGGTCTCGGCGCTGCTGGACAACGCGCTCGGCCACACGAGCCCTGGCGGCCACATCTGGGTGACGCTCTCCAGCGACGCCGACGTGGTGCGGCTGACGGTCAGGGACGACGGCGTGGGCTTCGACCCCGCCGACGCCGAGCGGCTGTTCACCCGGTTCGTGGGCGGCGGGTACGGGCTCGGGCTCGCCCTCGTCCGGGAAGTGGTGGACGGCCACCACGGCACCATCACCGCGGACGGCCGCCCCGGAGCGGGCGCCGTCTTCGTCGTCCGGCTCCCCGCGGACACCACGGGCCCGCCGCCCCGCCCCGAGCCGGAGCCCGCGCGGAGCCCGCGTAGGGATCCGCTGCCGGGGTAGCCGGAAGCGGATGCGCATCGAGGACTGGTTCCTCACCGCGGAGGAACGGGGTAACCAGGCGACCCGGCTCGAGCCCTGGTCGCCCGGCAACGACGTGCGCCCGCTCGTGCACGGCGCCACCTACTTCGCCGAGCTGAAGTCCCGCCTGGAGGCGCTGGGCAAGGATGACCTGCTGCTGTTCGCCGACTGGCGCGGCGACCCCGACGAGCGCCTCGCCCCCGACGGGCCCACCGTGGGCGCGGCGATGACGGCCGCGGCCGAACGCGGCGCCGTCGTCCGCGGCCTCATCTGGCGCTCCCACCTGGACCGGCTGCGTTTCAGCTCGGCCGAGAACCGCCACCTGGGCGAGGAGATCGAGGTCTCCGGTGGCCAGGCCCAGTTGGACACGCGCACCAAGCCGGGCGGCTCCCACCACCAGAAGTTCGTCATCCTGCGCCACGACCGCCACCCTGAACGGGACGTGGCCTTCGTCGGCGGCATCGACCTGTGCCACAGCCGCCGCGACGACGCGGGCCACACCGGCGACCCGCAGTCCGCCCCGATGCCCGCCGCGTACGGCCCCCGCCCGCCCTGGCACGACATTCAGCTCTCCATCAGCGGCCCCGCGGTGGCGCAGGCGGCGGAGGTGTTCTGCGAACGCTGGCAGGACCCGGCCCCCGAGACCCGCGATCCGCTGCGCCGCCTGCGCGACTACGTCGAACGCCTCGACGACGCCCCCGCCCTGCCCGCGCCCGGACCCCCACCGCCCCGCGCCGGCCACCACACTGTGCAGCTGCTGCGCACCTACCCGGCGCTGCGCCGCGGTTACCCGTTCGCGCCGCACGGCGAGCGCAGCATCGCCCACGCCTACCTCAAGGTGCTGGCCCGCGCCCGCTCGCTGATCTACCTGGAAGACCAGTACCTGTGGTCGACCGACGTGATCGAGCCGTTCGCGCGGGCACTGGAGCGCCAGCCGGGGCTCCGCATGATCGTCGTCGTGCCGCGCCACCCCGACCAGGACGGCTGTCTGGCCGCTCCCGCCAGCCTGATCGGCCGCGCCGACGCGGTGCGGCGGCTGAGCGCGGCCGGCGGCGACCGGGTGGCCGTCTACGACCTGGAGAACCACGCGGGCGCCCCGATCTACGTGCATGCCAAGGTGTGCGTGGTGGACGACGTGTGGGCGGAGGTCGGCTCCGACAACGTCAACCTGCGTTCCTGGACTTACGACTCCGAGCTCAGCTGCGCGGTCCTGGACGAGCATGAGGACCCCCGCCCACCCGGCGGCGCGCTGCGGTTCGCCCGCGACCTGCGTCTGACCCTCATGGCCGAGCACCTGGATCTGCCCTCGGACGAACACGACCGGTTGTGCGACCCGGTCGCCGCCTTCGAGGCGTTCGCGCGCGCCGCGTCCCGCCTCGAGGACTGGCACCGGGGCGGCCGCACAGGGCCGCGCCCGTCCGGCCGGCTGCGCCCGCACCCGGCCCCGACCCTGTCGCGGCTCCAGAGACTGCTGGCCCTGCCGATGTACCGGTTCGCCATCGACCCGGACGGCCGCCCCCAGCCGCTGCGCCACTCAGGGCGTTTCTAGCCCGCGCCCGCATCTGACACGTGCGGCGTGTGGGCACGGGACGTGGGGCGCCGCCCCGGGTCCAAGGGCTCGCACCGGCGTGCGGCCCCGGTCGGGGGGACATATCAGGACATGGGCTACTGTGCGGCGGATGAGCGGACGAGGAGTTCTCATCACCGGCGCGTCCAGAGGAATCGGGCGCGCCATCGCGGCGGCCTTCGCCGAGCAGGGCGACCGGGTCGCGATCCACCACCGGGACTCGGCCGCCGAGGCCGGCGACCTGCTCGGCGCGCTGCCCGGCCACGGCCACGCCGTCGTCCAGGCCGACCTCGCCGACCCCGAGGACGTGCGGCGCATGACAGACGCGGCGGCCGGGGCGCTCGGGCGGATCGACGTCCTGGTCAACAACGCTGGAATCTTCCTCCACCACCCCATCACCGACCTGACCTACGAGCAGTGGCAGGCCGCCTGGCGGCGCACCCTGGACGTCAACCTCGCCGGCGCCGCCAACGTCACCTGGTGCGCGCTCCAGCACATGCCCGCCGGCGGCAGGATCGTCAACGTCTCCTCGCGCGGCGCCTTCCGCGGCGAGCCCGACAGCCCCGCCTACGGCGCCAGCAAGGCCGGGCTGAACGCGTTCGGCCAGTCGCTGGCCATCGCCCTGGCGCCGCGCGGCATCGCGGTCGCCACCGTGGCGCCCGGCTTTGTCGAGACCGACATGACCAACGAGCACCTCAAGGCGCCCCGCGGCGACGCGATCCGGGCGCAGAGCCCATTCGGCAGGGTGGCGCGGCCGGAGGAGATCGCCGCCGCCGTGCTGTATCTGACCTCGCCGGCCGCTGAATGGGCGAGCGGCGCCGTCCTCGACCTGAACGGCGCCTCGTACCTGCGCTGACCTGAGAAAGCACTGATCTTCGCGGAATCCGCGGCTATTGTGGCACTCAGGGCACTACGCGAACTCGCTCAGAGGGGGACGGTGTGGCCAGAGGCTGCGGCTTGGCGCTGGCGTCGATCGCCGCCTTCAGCGCGGTCGTCGTCACCGGCATCACCCTCTACGTGTGGGTCGGCCCCCCGGATGTGGTCCTCGCCGTGCTACTCGCTCCGCTCATCCTGTGTGGCATCGTCGTCGGGCACGACGTGTCACGCCGCAGAGCGTTCGCCGCCGAGGAACGCCGACTGCTCGCCAGGGAACGGGACCATGTCAGGCGCACGGTCGATCTCGTCATGGACCCGGCGCTGACCGAGGAGGAACGCTTAGCCGTCCTCGACTGCTTCATCCCGAGGCTCGCCGAGGACCAGCCGGACGCGCCCGGACCGGAGCGGTGCGTGGTCGTGTCCGAGCTGTCCCTGCCCTCGCGGGCCCTGCTGGAACGCGCCAGGCAGGCCGTGAGCACCGTCTACTCCTCCCAGGTCATGCGCCGCCGCCTGCTGGACGGCCTGGCCAACGAGGTGCTGCTGCCCGGGCAGCTCTGGGAGATCGCGACGCTGCTGCGGACGCAGACGCACCTGCAGGAAGAGCAGCACCGGGCGAGGCAGGGCGTGGTGACGCCGGAGCTGCTGGCGGTGCTGGAGCCCCAGCAGGAGGCGCTGAACCGGTCCGTCGCCGCCGTCACCGCCAGGGTCGAGGGCCTCGAGCGGTACGCCCGCCGCGTCCAGGAGGCCGACGCCGCCCTGCGGGCCCGCGAGGCCCTGGACAACAACGACAAATACCGCGCACTGCTGGCCCACACCGACGACGCCGACGGGATGCGCGCGCTTGCCGCCCACGGCGACGCGCTGGAGGACACCCTGGCCAAGAGCGTCCGCGAGGCCATCGAGGCGGGCCAGACCCTCGCTCCCTGACCCGTACCGGTTGGGGTCAAATCATCGTGTTCTGCCCATGCCGGATCATCCGCTCATGCCTAAAGACGCGGATCGACCGGGTCAAGCGCCATCGACAACGACGAAACGCCCTGGCGACCATGAGAGGGACGGCCCTCGAAAGGAGATCTCCGCACCCCGCACGGCGAAGACCGCACATCCTGGCCACGGGAGAAGGAGACGGCATGAGCGAGAAGCACGGGCTCATGGTGCTCGGCCCGGCATTCCTGGCAGTTCTCGTTTACGGATCGCCGGCACTGGCAGAGGAGGAGCCCACCGAACCGGAATCCACGATGACGGCTGACGACGGGGAGAAGCCGTACGGCTTCAGGATCCCGCCGCGGCCGCGGGAACGGCAGGAACCGCCCTCCGCACCCATCGAGGAAACGTCCATCAAGATGAGGAAGGACGAGCGGGACGCGGTGCAGGTGGTGAACGAGTTCTGGGTGCGGGACTGGCCGAAGAACTTCACCGGTCCCTACAAACCGCCCACCGTGGTGGGCCCGTATGATCCCGCCTCCCCCGACCGGCCGACGTGCGGCGGCGAGCCGCTGGGCGCGCAGACCGCGCTCTACTGCGGCGGTGGGGCCGACTACATCGCCTGGGACAAGGACTTCATCGAAGGGATCCCGAGCGAGGAGGGGAACACGTTCCCGTATTTGGTGGTCGCCCACGAATGGGGACACGCCATCCAGCAACGCATCCCGGGACAGGTCTGGAGGGGCTACGAGCTGCAGGCGGACTGCCTGGCCGGTGCGACGCTCACCGGAGCGCACGAGGAAGGCCGGCTCGAGTGGGAGCCTCGAGATCCGGACAAGCTCTCCAGGGCTCTCACCCGCATCGCCGACAGTCATCCCTGGTCGAAGCCGGAGCATCACGGTGACGCCGAGCAGCGCGTCGCCGCCTTCGCCCTGGGCCAGGAAGGCGTCCAGGCCTGCGTTCAGGAGCCGTGAACTCCCCCACCGAATCCGTGGCGGGCGATGCGAAAGGCGCCGCATCGCCCGCCACTGCGTTGCGCACACCGGGAGGCGGCCGGGCGGACCCTGCAAGCCTTTCGCAAGTCGTCCCTCCTACGCTCGGTGCCCTCGGCGGCCACGGGAGACGAAGCCGGCCGCCGGGCTGTATCTGACGCCCATCACGACGCTCTGACTCCGTGAGCGACTTGAGGCGACGGGACCAGCGAAACGGGAGACTTCATGTCCGACTCTCCGATGACCGCGGACGACGTGCTGCGCATCGCGGCCTACAAGGACCGCAGCCCGGCGCTCGAGGCCATGGTCATCGCCTACGCCTACCACCGCGTCGCCGGCGACCTGGCCGGGCACCTCGGCAGGGACGCCAACAACTGGTACTGCTACGCCACCTGGACCTCCAAGGCGGTGGGCGAGAGCCTCGACCTCACGCCCGACTCGCCGTTCATCGAGGACTTCGGCCGCAAGCTGCGGGTGCCGCGCCGGTTCCGCCGGCTCTTCCGCGCCACGCTGCTCACCCTGCTCGGTCCCAGCTACCAGCTCGGCCTGGCGCTGGCCAACCGCGCGATCTTCCTCGAGACCGCCAGCCTCGCGGTCAACCTGTGGATCGACACGCCGGACCGGTTCCTGAAGGTGAGCCCGGAGTCGGACCTGACGCCGACGCCGCCCGAGTTCCTGACGGAGCTGCTGGAGCCGGCCGACGCCCGCTATTTGAAGGACGCGGCGCACCTGCTGCTGGAGGCCAAGGAGGCGACCGACCCGGCGGTGCGGGCCGAGCTGATGCTGGGCGCCAACATCGCGTTGTCGGCGTACGAGCAGAAACGTGCCCAGAAGGCCCTGGAACTGGTGCTCTACCGGCCGGTCCGGTGGCTGACCCGGGTGTCGTGGCGGTCGCTGCGTTCGATGATCATGCGCCGCCCGTTCCCGAGGTTCCGCCTGTACGCCGCCCGGCACGAGGACCAGCCGTGGCTGACCCGCACGCTGGAGGAGCTGTGGGCCGGGCTTTACACCCGCCACCTGTTCGCCGTGCAGACGCCGCTGAGCGACGTCAAGGTCGGCAAGCCGCTGACCGCGCCCGCGGGCGTGGACATGGCGAAGGTGTGGGCGCCGATCCAGCACGAGAAGGTGCGCAAGCTGGCGGAGGAGTTCATCACCGAGGACCAGGAGGCGTCCACGGCCGGGGTGGCCAACTGGGTGTCCTACCCCGACCGCATGCGCTTCATCGTCAGCTATTTCCGCGTCTACCAGCACGTGCGCGCCCTGTACGACGTGCCGTTCGACGACAAGGTCGCCGACGGCCTCGCCGAGGAGATGCGCCGCGGCCTGGTGCCGCAGGCCGTCAGCGAGATGTTCAAGAACGACCCCGCCCTGCCCACCGTCCGGCGCAAGGTCTACCGCTACCCGGCCGAGACGGACCCGGACGCGTACGAGATGGCGCACTTCGACTTCGAGCCGTTCCTGGAGGCGATCCCTCTTGACTCGGCGACCACGTAGTTCAGTCCAGGAAGTCCCTGGTGATCTCGCGGGCCTGGAGGAGCCCGCGTAGCTTGGCGAAGCAGCGGGCTCGGGTGGGCCCGATGCTCCCTACCGGCCTGCCCAGCCTGCGGGCCACGTCCACGTAGTGCGGCTCGGAGGTTTCCGTGAGCGCCCTGAACAGGACGCGCTGCGCGTCCGGCAGCGCCTCGACCAGCTCGTCCAGCGTGCCGGCCAGCCACGCCCTGGCCAGCTCCTTGTCCACGTCGTCCGTGCTGCCCAGCGTGTCCAGGTCCGGGGTGCAGATCTCCTTCGTCTTCTTGGTGAGCTTCAGGCACTCGCGGAAGGCGATCGTGGCCAGCCAGCCGGCCATTCGCTGTCCGTCCGTCACGCTCTTGAGGTTCTGCCAGGCCAGCAGCCAGGTGGTCTGCAGCACGTCCTGGGCGTCCTCGTGGCCGAGCCTGAAGCGGCGGATGCGCGCCTTCAGCATCGGCGTGAACTCCTCGACCAGCCGCTCCCAGGCGAATGCGTCGCCGTCCTGCGCGGCCGACACGAGCGCGCCCGTGTCGAGGCGTTCGATGGTGTCCAACTGCATGTCCGACTCCCTGCCGGTCCGGGTACTCGGGGGGTCACTTCCGGCCGGCTACCCCACAGTCCGCCGGAAGATCGGCCGGGGCTGTTTCGGGCGTGACAGTCTGAATGTGGTCCTCGTCACATTTCGTAGATCGCTTACCGGATACTGTCCGGGCGTCGATTGCGGCCTAAAGTTCTTGCATGAACGGGCGCAGCGGGGCTCCACAGGACATTCAGCCGGTCGCCGCCGTGCTGGCGGAGATCCCGCTGTTCCGCGTACTCGGAGACAGCGGCATCCAGAGCACGGCGCGGGCCGGGCTGGCGCGGAGATATCGGTCCGGGCAGATCATCTTCCATCAGGGGGACCCGGGGGAGTCTCTCTACGTGCTGCTGGACGGCCTGGTGAAGGTCGTGTTCACCACCGAGCACGGCGACGAGATCGTGCTCAACATGCTCGGCCGCGGCGACACCTTCGGGGAGATGGCGCTGCTGGACGGCTCGCCGCGCTCGGCCTCGATCGTCACCGCGCGGCCGTCGTGGGTGTTCGCGCTGCCCAGGGCCCGGCTGCTGGAGCTGATGCGGGAGCATCCGGGGCTGGCCGACGAGTTCCTGCGCATGCTCGGGCACATGGTGCGCAGGCTCACCGGCCAGGCGGCCGACCTGGCCTTCCTGGACCTGGGCGGGCGGCTGGCGAAGCTGCTGCTGCAGCTGGCCGGCAAGCACGGCACTACCGAAGGCGTGGTGGATCTGCCGGGGCTGACGCAGTCGGACCTCGCCGCGCTGATCGGCGCGACGCGGCCGGCGGTCAACCGGGCCCTGCAGTCGCTGGTGTCGAGGCGCCTCATCGCCATCGAGGGCCGGACGATCACGCTGCTGGACGTCGCCGCCCTGCGCAAGCGGGGTGGGCTCTGACCGAATCTGGAGTACGGGGACCATGAACGATCGCAATGACGCCTACGAGCGCTGGCCGGAGGAGAGGTTCCGGCAGCTCAGGAAGCAGGCCGATCCGGCCGTCGACGAGGTGGTGGCCGCCTACCTGAGCGAGCAGCCCGAGGGGAGGGGCCCGCTGGAGCTGGTGCGGGCCGTGATCGAGGAGCTGGGGCGGGCCAAGCGGGAGGCCAGGGCGCCCTCGGGGGAGCCGCCCGCCTCCCGGATCTTCGACGCGCTCGACTTCGCCAGTGATCTGCCCGACTGGGGCGACGACAAGGAGCTGCTGGCCAAGGGGCAGGCCGTGTTCGCCGACTACGGGCTCTACCAGTCGGCCGCGCTGTTCTGCAAGTGCCTGCCCATGGCGTATGTCGAGGTGTCCAGCGCCAAGGTGCTGGCCGGCGTGTCCAACCTCGCCACGCACAGCCTCACCCGCCGGGTCGCCGAGACCGGGCAGATGTTGGTCGACGTGATGGGGCTGAAGGCCACCGACAGCCTGCAGCCCGGCCGTCCGGGCCACACCACGGCGATCGGGCTGCGCATCCTGCACTCGTTCGTGCGTGCCCTGGTCGACGAGCGCTTCGGCGACACCTGGGACACCGAGCGGTTCGGGCCGCCGGTCAATCAGGAGCTCCTGCTGGCCACCATCTTCGACTTCTCCGTGGTCACGTGGGAGGCCCTGGAGAGCATGGGCGTGGTGCTGACGGACGAGCAGCGCGCCGCCCACCTCTACACCTGGAGCGTGTTCGGCCACCTCATGGGCGTGGAGGCGTGCCAGGACGGGCCGCTCACGCTCGACGACGTGGTGCCGGTCAGCGAGCGCCTGGGCCGGCTCTACGAGTCCAGCCCCGAGGGCCGCAGGCTGATGGCCAGGCTCCTGGAGGAGATGGAGGAGTTCATGCACCTGGGCTGGCGCAAGCTGCCCCGCAGCCTGGTGCACTGGGTCTTCCGCGACGCCCGATACGGCGCCGACCGGGTGCCGGAGCTGCTCGGCGTGCCGCCGGCCGCGTGGTGGTTCACCGCCCTGTTCGCGGCGGCGCGGGCCGCGCACCGGCGGCCGTGGCTGGGCCGGCAGGCGGACTCCGCGGTGCGCTGGCTGGTGCGGCGGGCCGGGCGGGACATCGTGGTCGCCCTGGTCGACCGCCACTCCGGCGGGCAGGCGCCGTTCCGCATCCCCGCGGAGCTGGCCCGCGCCTGGCGGATCAAGCAGTCGAAGACGGCCGTGAAATCCCGCGAGATCCGCCACAGTGTCCGGCACAATATCCGGCAGAAGACAGTCGGGCGGAAGGGACTGCGCGCGTGACCGCCCCGCACGAGCCAGGCACGCTCACCACGGCGACGATCCTGTTCACCGACGTGGTGAGCTCCACTGCGCTGCGGATCAGGCTCGGCGAGGAGCGGGCCAACGTCGTCTTCCGGCGCCTCTACCAGTTGCTGCACTCCGTGGTGACGGCGAGCGGCTCGACGTTCACCAAGAGCCTGGGCGACGGGCTGATGGCCGTGTTCGACTCGGCGACCGCCGGGCTCGACGCCATCATCGCGGTGGAGCAGGCGGTGGCGGACGAGAACGAGCGCGCGATGGAGAAGATCTCCATCAAGGCCGCGCTGGCCGCAGGCGATGTGTGCTGGGGGCACGACGACGTCAGCGGGCTGCCGACGGTGGAGGCGGCCCGGCTGGTCGCCATCGCCGAAGGCGGCCAGGTGCTCTGTACCGACCTGGTGCGGCGGCTGGCCCAGGGGCGCAGCCGGCACGAGTTCAAGGACCTGGGGCGGCTGCCGGGCAAGGGGCTGCGCGAGCCGCTGCACACCTACGAGCTGCGCTGGCAGAATGCCGACCACCACCAGAGCGGCGGGCTGCCCACCTGGCTGGAAAGCGGGCACGAGCTGCCGTTCGTGGGCCGGGACGAGGAGCTGCGGGCGCTGGACGGCGAGCTGGCGGCCGCCGAGTTCGGCAGCGGCCTGGTGATCCTGCAGGGCGATCCCGGGGTGGGCAAGACGCGCCTGGCCTCCATGGTGGCCAGGCAGGCGCTCAAGCGGCAGTTCACGGTGCTGGCGGGGCGGTGCACGGATCCGGCGCGGCAGGCCTACGAGCCGATCGCCGGCGCCGTGGAGCGGCTGGCCCGCACCTCGCCCGCGCTGCTCCTGCGGGCCGGGGTCGACCAGCAGTGCGGCCAGCTGGTGCGCCTGGCGCCGTCACTCGGCGCGCCGCCGATGTCGCTGCAGGTGCCGCCGGCCACCGAGCCGGTCTCGGAGCGCTACCAGCTGATGGCGGCGGCCCGCACCCTGATCGAGCGGCTGGCCACCGTGCGGCCCGTGCTGCTGGTGATCGACGACCTGCAGTGGGCGACGCTGGAGTCGCTGCAGATGCTGGGCTCCCTCATGTACGACGCCGAGGCCATGCCGCTGCTCATCCTGGCCACGTCGCGGCCGGTGCCGGTCGAGTCCGCCATGCCGGAGCTGCACAAGCTGACCGCCGACGGCCGCGTCGTGCAGGTCTCGTCATTCGGCCTCGACGAGGTCTCCGACCTGCTGTCGGAGGTCCGCTCCGGTGGCGACCCCGAGCAGCTGCACCGGATCACCGGCGGCAACGCGTTCCTGATCAGCGAGGTGGCCAGAGAGCTGGCCGCGGGCAAGGACCTGGACGCGCTGGCCGTGCCCGACTCGGTCACGAGGATGGTGCTGGCCCGGCTGGCGCAGCTGCACCCGGACGCCAGGGACCTGATCAGCCTGCTGGCGGTCGGCGAGCGCATGGAGTCGGCCGAGCTGCGGCTGGGGCTCGGCCTGGACGAGGCGCGGTTCGTGGCCGCGGTGGAGGAGGCGCTGGGCGCCGGCCTGGTCACCATGTCGGGACGCGGCACCTGCCGGTTCTCCCACGAGCTGACCAGGAACGCTCTCTACGCCACGCTCTCCCCGCCGCGTGCCGGGCTGCTGCACGGGCGGGTGGCCGACGCGTTGTGCCAGGCGGACCCGACGGCCATGGAGTCGCGACCCTACGTGGTGGCCGCGCACCTGCTGGCCGCCGCCGAGCACGGCCGCGACCCGGCCCGCGTCGGCGCGGCCGCGGAGGCGGCGGTGCGCGCGGCGCAGCACGCCTTGGCCGGGCTGGCGCACCGCGAGGCGGTCACCTGGTATCAGCGGGTCCTGGAGCTGCTCGAGGACTTCCCCGGCGCCAGCGTGGAGCGGCGCGCGGAGCTGCTGCTGGAGTGCGGCACGGCGATGTGGCTGGCCGGACATCCCGAGGCCCGGCCGACCCTGGTGGCGGCGGCGGACCTGGCCAGGGAGTGTGGCCGGGGCGATCTGATCGTCACGGCGGCGCTCGGCGGCGACCGCGGCTTCACCAGCATCTCGGCCGCCCCCGACGAGCAGCGCATCGCGTTGCTGACCGAGGCCAGGCGGCTGGTCGACTCCACCGACGTGAGCACCAGGGCGCTGCTGGCGGCCCATCTCGCCTCGGAGCTGATCTGGGCGCCCGACGGGGAGCGCCGCTTCGCGCTGAGCGACGAGGCCGTGGCGCTGGCCCGCAAGTCCGGCGACGCGCGCACGCTGGCCCTGGTGCTGTGCCTGCGCAGCCTCACCATCATCCCCGCCGATCCGCTGCACCAGCGCCACCGCGACGGCGACGAGATGCTGCAGGCGGCCCGCAGGACCGGCGACGACCTGGTGTTGTTCCACGGTTACATGCAGCGGACGCCTCCCGTCCTGGACAGCGGCGACGCGGCCCGCGCCGCCGCGCTGCTGGACCAGGCCGACGAGCTGGCGCACCGGCTGGCGCAGCCCTACCTCCACTGGCTGGTCGGCTACTCCAAGAGCGGGCTGACTCTCATGCAGGGCGATCTGGCGCAGGCGGAGGCGGAGGCGACGGCGGCCATGCGGCTCGGCTCGGAGATCGGCCGCCGCCTGGAGGCCGTGGCGATCTACTCCGAGCAGATCGCCGAGATCCGGCGGCTCCAGGGACGGTTGTGGGAGTTGCGTGACCGGCTGCGCCGCGCCGCCCAGGCGCCCCGCGTGGACCCCGTGCACGCGGTGCTGCGCTATCTCTGCGAGATGGGTGACGAGGAAGCAGGCCCGCTGCTCGATCGCATCCTGGCCGACCAGGGCGCGGTGCCGCCGCGCACCATGGGGCACCGGCCCGCCCTGGACAACCTGGCCGTGGCCGCCTCCCGGCTCGGGCGGGCGGACCTGGCCGCGCAGCTCTACGGCTCGCTGGCCGCCGAGGGCGAGACGTTCGGCCACAGCACGGTGGCGCACCACTGCGGGCACCACTACCTGGCTCACCTGTGCGTGACGATGGGCGACCTGCCGCGGGCCGCGGAGCACTTCGAGGCCGCCGCGGAGGTGCACGAGCGGAGGGAGGTGCCGCTCATGCTCGCCGAGTCCCTGCTGGACTGGGCGGACCTGCTGGACGCAGGCCAGGTGAGCGGCCCCAAACCGGCGGACCTGCGCGAATGGTGTGCCTCCCTGCTGTCCGGCCGCGGCGCCCTCCTCCTGGAGCGCCGCCTGCGCTGACCTCATCCGCGGGTCATTCCTTCACCACGATCTTGCTGAGCACCACGAACCCGCCGAGCGCCCCCGCGGTGCCGGCGGCGGTCGTGGTGGTGAGGTTGACCACGAGATCATAGGTACCGGGGGCGAGCTGACCGCGCATCGGGATGGAGGCCGTATATCGGCCCGACCCCGGTGTGAAGGTCATCTCCACGGGGGGCGCAGGATGCCTCGACTCGCCACCGCCCAGCAGATCGGCGATGATCTCCACTTGCCAGCAGCCGGCCAGCCAGTCGACGAGCTCGCCGGTGACCTCCCAGCTCACGTCCACGGTCCACCCCTCGCCGCGCCGCACGACGGTCGTGGGCTGCGCGCCCGGATCGACAACCTGGCCGTGGAGAGCACCGGCCAGCTGCTCGGCCGGTACCTTCATCACCTGGAAATCTCCGGTTGCCATCTGTTCTCCCTTCAGTGAGGACCGTGTCCCCGTGTGAAGGAGCAGAGAGCCGGCACCGGCGGTCAGATACGCGTCCTTCGGCGAGATGTCAGGACTGGCGCAGGCGCACGACATCGCGGTCGAGCCCGCCGACGCCGCCCACGCCGAGCAACTGCGTCGTCCGGACGAGCTCGGCGTGCAGCAGGTCGAGCACCCGCGTCACCCCCGCCTCGCCACCGGCCATCAGCCCGTACAGGTAGGCCCTGCCGATGAAGCACGCCCGCGCGCCCAGGGCGACCGCGGCGGCCACATCGGCCCCGCTGCGGACGCCGCCGTCCAGGAAGACCTCCGTGCGGTCCCCGACGGCGTCCACCACCTCGGGGAGCAGCTCCAGCGGCGTGGGGGAGCGGTCGAGCTGCCGCCCGCCGTGGTTGGACACCACCAGGCCGTCCACCCCGACGGCGGCCAGGTCTTTGGCGTCGTCCACCCGCTGCACGCCCTTGACCAGCAGCTGCCCCTGCCACGCCGACCTGATCCACTCCAGGTCCTTGATCGTCACGGACGGGTCGAACATCACATTTGTGATCCCGGCCAGGTCGTCAGGCGCGCCGTCCACTGTGGCGAACCTGAGCGGCTCGCTGGTGACGAAGTCGAACCACCACGCCGGCCGCCGCAGCGCCTGCAGCACACTGCGCCAGCGCAGCGACGGCGGGACCGTCAGCCCGTGCCGCACGTCACGCAGCCGCGCCCCGGCCACCGGCACGTCCACGGTCACCACCAGCACGTCCATGCCCGCGTCCCTGGCCAGGGACAACGTCTCCAGAGTGCGGGCGCGCTCACGCACGACGTAGAGCTGGAACCAGTTCCACCCGCCGGGCGCCGCGGCCGCCACGTCCTGGGCGGTCGTGGTACCCATGGTGGACAGCGTGTACGGCACTCCGGCCCGCTCCGCCGCCCTGGCCACGGCCCGTTCGCCCGCCCGGTGCATCATTCTGGTGAACCCGGTGGGCCCGAGCACGACCGGCATCGCGATCCGCCGGCCCAGGATCTCGACCGCCGTCGGGGCCTCGGCGACGTCCCGCAGCACCCGCGGGCGGAACTCCACCCGCCCGAACGCCTCCACCGCCCTGGCCATCGACCGCTCACCCTCGGCGGCGCCGTCGACGTAGTCGAACACCATCCGGGGCGCCCGCTTCATGGCCAGCCGTCGCAGATCCTCGACGTCGGCGGCGTCCGCCACCCGCCGCGCCCCGCCCAGCCGCGGCCAGCCGGGCAGAACGGTCCGCAGCTCCCGCCACCGGGGCAGGCGCCGTGGTTCCTGCGGTGCCGTGTCGATGCCCAGGACGCTACCAAAGTACGGTGGAGTGGTGATCGACGCCCCGCTCCCCACACGCCGGGTTCGCGGCACCGCCGACTCACGATCATGCGTGGGGCCGCAGCCGGGTCAGACCGATCGAAGGCGGTGCGGTGGCGGTGAGTGACGCGGCAGGCCGGATGGGGGAGCCGGGAGCGGTCGCCGGGAGGCGGGATGGACGCGGCCGCCGGTGGGAGGCACTGGCTCAGCGGTGGGAGGCGCTCGCGGGGGACTCACCGGCTGCGCAGGCCCTCGGCGCCGAGCTGATCGCCCGGTGGGCCGAGCTGCATCGCCGCTACCACGACCTCGCCCACCTGACCGCCGTGCTCGACGCCGTCGGCGAGCTGGCGGGAGAGGCCGAGGACCCGGCGGCGGTGCGCCTGGCCGCCTGGTTTCACGACGCGGTCTACGACGGCAGGCCGGGCTGGGACGAGGAACGCAGCGCCCAGCTGGCCCAGTCGCGGCTGCCCAGGTGCGGCGTGCCCGCGGCCCGGATCGGCGAGACCGCCAGGCTGGTACGCCTCACCGCCGCCCACGACACCCTGACCGACGGCGACGCCAACGGCGCGGTCCTGTGCGACGCGGACCTGGCCGTCCTGGGCCGCCCCGGGTACGACGCCTACGCGGCCACCATCCGCCAGGAGTACGCCCACGTGCCCGACGACCTGTTCAGGGCAGGCCGCGCCGAGGTGCTGCGCCGCCTGCTGGCCGCGCCCCGCCTCTACCGCACCGCCCAGGCGGCAGGCCTGTGGGAGGAACGCGCCCGCGCCAACATGACGGCCGAACTGGCCAGGCTCACGGCGGGTTCAGCGGGGTGAGTGGCGTTTGCGGCGGCGCAGGCCCGCGGCGATCAGCCGCCGTAACAGCTCGCGCGAGCTGACCGCCTCGGCCCCCAGCGACACCGCCCGCGCGTGCACGGTCTCCGGCACGTCGTAGTGATCCCGGTCGAACGCCCGCGCCGGCACCCCCAGCCGTGCCGCGAAGTCGTGCAGCTCCTCCAGCGAGCGGTCGCTGACCAGGTGCGACCACATCAGGCCGCGCGGCCCCGGCCAGTGGGGAGGGTCGATGAGAACGGTCACGTCGTCAAGGGTAGGACCCTGCCGCGCACCTCGATCTCGCCCAGCCCGGTCACCACGACTTCGGCTCCGCGATCATGCGGCTCGCCCGGGCCGCCGCCTTCCCCGGCCACCCCCACCACCAGCCCGAACCCGCCCTTCCCTCCCGTTCGATCCCGGGCAGCGCCGCGGCCACCACCGCGATCTTGTCCGCGGGCAGGTCGAGTCGGCGCGCCGCCTCCAGGAACAGGGCGGGCTCCGGCATGCCGGGCAGGTTCATCAGGGCCGCGTCGTTCCCGTCGATCAGGACGTCGAACAGATGGGACAGGCCCGCCGAGTTCACCAGCTTGCGCCCGTGCAGGCTGGGGGACACGGCCCCGGTACGGGCGCCCCGCCGCCGCAGCTCGTGCAGCAGGGCGACCGTGGCCGGGAACGCGGCGACGCCGTACTTGTCCACCTGTGCGACGAAGATCTGATCCTTGGCCAGCCCCAGCCCGTGCACGGTGGGCGCGCCGGGCTCGTCGTCCGGCGACCCCTCGGGCAGCGTGATGCCGCGCGAGGCCAGGAACGTGCGGATGCCGTCCAGCCGCGGCCGCCCGTCCACATGGCGCAGGTAGTCGTCGCGGATGTCGAACGGTCCGGAGCGGCCGCGCAGGAACGCGTCGAAGACGTGCTTCCAGGCGGCCGCGTGCCCCCGCGCGGTATCGGTGACCACCCCGTCGGTGTCGAACACGACGGCGCTGATCCTCGCCAGGTCGATGACAAGCTCGCTCACAGTGCGAACGTAACCGCTCTACCAGGCGACGGGTAGCTCCTTGACGCCGTAGACGATGGCGAGCTCCCTGAACGGCACCTCGCCCTCGATCCGCAGCGTCGGGAACCGGCGCAGCAGGGCGCGGAAGGCGATGCGCATCTCCATCTGCGCCAGCGGCGCGCCGACGCAGCGGTGGATGCCGTGGCCGAACGCCAGGTGCGAGACGTCCCGGCCGGGCCGGATCTCGTCGATGTCCTCGCCCAGGGCCGGGTCGCGGTTGGCGCCGATCAGCGAGCACAGCACCAGCTCGCCCTTCTTGATCGTTACCCCGTGCAGCTCCAGGTCGTCGCGGGCGAAGCGGGGGAAGGCCACCTGCACGACCGACATGTAGCGCAGCAGCTCCTCGACCACGTCGTTGACGTAGCCGTCGACCTCGCGCACCTTCGCGGCCTGCTCCGGGTTCTGCAGCAGCCACAGCGTGCCCAGCGCGAGCATGCTGGTGCTGGTGTCGTGCCCGCCGGTCAGCAGGCCGTCGGCCATGCTGGCCAGCGTGCGGTCGTCCAGCTCGTCGCCGTGGTCGCGCAGGAGCTGCCCCAGCAGGCCCTCGCCGGGGTTCTGCCGCTCCCTGGCGACCAGCTCCGTCAGGTACGTCATCGCGTCGTTGATCGCCTGCAACGACGCCTCGGGCCCGGCCGTGAAGTCGAAGCGGTCCTTGCTGATCTTGACGAACCCGGCGCGCTCGTCATACGGCACGCCCAGCAGCTCGCACACCACCAGCGACGGGATCGGCAGCGCGAACTCCTCGAACAGGTCCACCGGCATGCTCTCGGCGCCCTTGGCCTCGATGCGGTCCAGCGCCTCCTCGACCATGGCCTCGATGCGCGGCTCCATCCTCCGCAGGCGCCGCATGGTGAACTCGGGGGTCAGGAACTTGCGCAGGCGGGTGTGCTCGGGCGGGTCGCGGAAGCCGAGGCCGCCCGGGTCCTCCTGGTTGGAGCCGAGACCGATGACGCCCGCGAAGTCGTTGCTGAAGCGCTCGTGATCGCCGAGCACGGCGCGGACGTCCTCCCAGCGGGTGACGAGGTAAACCGTCTGATCGCCGGGGATCTCCATCGGGTAGACCGGGTGCTCGGCCCGGATGCGTCCGAGCTCGTCCACCGGGTCCAAGCCGTCGCGCATGAACTGGACGAGCGGGAACTCATTGTCTGACATCGATATCCGTCCTGCTGGGATACATCGCACGATCTTGGGATAAATCCCTCGATCGATGGTCCCATCCAGAAGAGCGTTCGGTGCCCTCCGAAAGGACGAATTTTTATCTCAGACCTGCGACGATCACCGCCTCGTCAGCCGCCGTGCCCTCACCCCGACGGCCGGCAGGGCAACGCGACACACCGGTGATGGTGGGAATCAGGAGCAAACTGAGGAAGCAGCTTGCGTTTGGCGTACAAGATGGCGACATTCTGCGATGATCTCGTCGCATAGAGCCGGAGCCACAGCCATCACGGATAGTGACAGATGCCGACATTCGAGGAAATAGCAGGCTTCGTCAGCGAGAAGCCGCTCGCCACCGCTGTCATCGCGCTGCTCGGCCTGGCCGGGCTGGCGCTCGCGTTCCTGGTGATCAGGGTCGCGTGGAAAGCCACAGCCTGGCTGCTCGCCAGATACGTCGCCCCGCGTCCGGTCGAGGACGTGCTGACCATCATGGCCGCCTCCATCGCCACGGGCGTGTCCGCGCAGGGTATGTGGCGCTTCTCACAGGATGTGCTGGGGCTGGACGGGCCGCTCAGGTTACTACTGTTCGCGTTCATTGAGATCGCGATCATCACGAGCGCCGTCCGCGCCCGCCGCAACATGCGCGAGAACTTCTCCGCCGGCATCGACGGCATCGCCGTGTGGGCGCTGACCTGCCTGACCGCGGTGTTGTCCAGCATGGACGCGCGAAGCCTGCCCGAGGCCGTGTTCCGGCTGGCCGCCCCGCTGGTGGCGGCCTGGCTGTGGGAGCGCGGCATGGCCATCGAACGCCACCGCATCCGCGGCACCGGCCGCATCAACTGGCGCCTCACGCCCGAGCGGGCGCTGGTCAGGCTCGGGCTGGCCGAGGTCAGCGACCGTACGACCAGCGAGGTCGACGCGCATCGCAGGCTCACCCGGGTCGCGCTGGCCGCCAAGCGGGCCAAGGCGCTGCGCGAGGGCGGGGCTTCCGACCGCAAGATGCGCCACGCGCTGGCCAAACTCGACAAGGCCATGGACCAGGCCGTCGAGCACACCGGCCTGGCCGTGGACCCGGCCCGGCAGGAGGCGCTGCTGGCCCAGATCGCCGCGCTCTACAACACCTCCGCGCTCATCGACGCCGACCCCCGCGTGCCCTGGGAGCCCGAGGCCGACCACCACCCGGTTCCCGCCCGCCCGGCGCTGCCGCCCGCACTGGCCGCGCTCGTCAACGACGAGGACGAGGACGTCGAGGTGCTCGACACCACTCCGCAGGTCGTCTCCACCGCCGAGCGGGCCGCGCAGATCCGGGCCGCCCGCGAGTTCTGGGACCGGCAGATCGCCAAAGGCATCGTGCCGCGTACCGTGGACATCGCTCAGGAGATCGGGATCTCGCTGGCCACGGCGCGCGAGTATCGTGCCCTATGGAAGCTGGAGCCGCAGGCGCACGCCATCATCGAGGCGCTGTACCAGCAGCACGGCATCGTGGACACCGGCGCCTTCCCCGTGCTCGGAGCCGACGGGAGGGTGCTGACCAAGCACTGAGGGCACCGGGGGAGCACACGCTTGCGGGAGCGCACACTCGATCGCGTCAGGAAACTCCTGGCCAAGGCCGAACGCACCGACAACGACCACGAGCGGGCCACGTTCATGGCGGCGGCTTCGGCGCTCATGGCCAAGCACGGCATCGACGCGCTCCCGCCCGTCGGCACGCGGCAGGTGCCCGGCGACCGGATCGTCACCCTGCCGGCTCCGTGGGCCGGGGAGAAGGCCCGCCTCGTGAGCCTGGTGGCGCAGGCGGTGCGCTGCCGGCCGCTGCTCATCGGGCGGGGGGACGGCGGGCAGCGGGTGCACGTGTTCGGGTTCGCCGCCGACCTGGAGCGCGCCGACCTGCTGGCGACGTCGCTGCTGCTGCAGATGGCCTCCGGGCTGGCGCGCGTACGGGTCCCCGAGGACGTCACGGCCGTGCGGGCGTACCGGCGGTCGTGGCTGCTGGGATTCACCGACGAGGTCTACCGGCTGCTGTGCGCGGCCGAGTCGCGGGCCGAGGCCGACGCCGCCGGCACGGGCACCGAGCTCGTGCTGGCCGATCGGCGTGGCGAGGTGGAGCGGGCGGTCGCGGCCCACTACCCGCATATCAGGATGAGCGTGCCCCGCACCAGTGGCTCCGGGTACCGCGCCGGCGTGGCCGCCGGTCGCCGCGCCGACCTCGGCCGCACTGGGATGACCGACGCCGCGGCGCGTGAGCTGAGCCGGTAAGCCCTTTCCGGAGCTCCGTTTGGGCCGGCGGGGATGGGGCATAAGCGCGCACACGGAACGCCTCACGATGAGGATAGGCATCCCGTGAACGCATCCCCCCGCCTCATCATCGCCGACGACCTTCGCGACCTCGCCCGTGATCTCCTGGTCGCGGCCGGCGCGCCTGCCGGCACCGCGGTGACGGTCGCCGCGTCCCTGGTCGAGGCCGACCTCGCCGGGCACGGCTCGCACGGCGTGCGGCGGCTGACGCCTTACCTCGAAGGGATCGAGGCGGGCGTGATCGTGCCCGACGCCCGCCCCGAGGTGGTCTCGCGCCGCGGCGCCACCGCGGTCGTCTCGGGACGGCGCGGCTTCGGGCAGGCCGCCGCCTGGCTGGCCGCCGGCGAGGCGGCGCGGCTGGCCCGCGAGCACGGCACGGGCGTCGTCGCGATCAGGGAGTGCAACCACGTCGGCAGGCTCGGCGAGTACGCCGAGTCGCTGGCCGCACGGGGCCTGATCGCGCAGGTCGTCGGCAACGCCGACCCCACCGTCGCCCCGTACGGCGGGCGCCGCAGGATGCTCGGCACCAACCCCATGGCCTGGGCCGTGCCCCGGGCCGGCGGCGCGGCCGTGGTCATGGACTGGGCCACCGCCGCCATGGCCGAGGGCAAGCTGGGCCTGCTGCGCGGGACCGGCTCGCCGGCCCCGGAAGGGGTGCTCGTGGACCCCGGCGGCCGTCCCTCCACCGACCCGGACGACTTCTACCGGGGCGGGGCGCTGCTGCCGTTCGGCGGCCACAAGGGGTACGGGCTGAGCGTCCTCATCGAGCTGGTCGGCGGCCTGCTCACGGGCACCGGCACCGCCTGCTCGCCGGAGTATGACGGCACGTTCGGCACGGTGATCAGCGCGGTCGACATCGCCGCCTTCGTCCCTCTGGAGAGCTACATCACCCAGGTCGAGACCTTCTGCGAGGCCCTGCGTGCCTCCGGCCCCGGCGTGGTCGTGCCGGGCGAGCCCGAGGCCGAGGCACGTACGGCGCGGCTGAAGGAGGGGATCCCGGTGCCCGCCCCGGTGTGGGCGGAGCTGGCGGCGCTCGCCTCGCGGCTCGGCGTTCCGTAGGCGCAAACCCCGCGGCCTATGGAGGGCCGCTGGACGCGGCCCACCATGGCCTGACACGCCCCCGGAGGAGGTTAGATGTCCGCCACACCCGAGTTGAAGCGCGTCGTCCTGGGCGCCCTCGTCGGCACCGCCCTGGAGTGGTACGACTTCTTCATCTACGGCACCGCCGCCGCCCTCGTCTTCAACCGGCTGTTCTTCACCCAGGCCGACCCGGCTGCGGGCACGATCGCCGCGTTCGCCACGTTCGGCGTGGGGTTCGTGGTGCGGCCGTTCGGCGGCGTGTTGTTCGGCCACCTCGGCGACAAGATCGGCCGCCGCTCCACGCTGATCATCACGACCGTCATCATGGGCGTGTCCACCGGCCTGATCGGCCTGCTGCCCACCTACCCCGCCATCGGCGTGGCGGCGCCCATCCTCCTCACGCTGCTCCGCGTCTGCCAGGGACTCGGGGCGGGCGCGGAGTTCGGCGGCGCGGCCACGCTGCTGGCCGAGCACGCCCCGCCGGGACGGCGCGGCTACTACGCCTCCTACGCCCAGACCGGCGTGCAGATCGGCCTCGTGCTCGGCACCTCGGCGTTCCTGCTGGTGCAGCTCCTGCCCGAGGAGGACTTCCTGTCCTGGGGCTGGCGGCTGCCGTTCCTGGTGAGCTTCGCGCTCATCGGGGTGGCCCTGTACGTGCGGCTGCGGGTGGCCGAGTCGCCGGTGTTCCGCGACATGGAGCGGAGCCGTGAGATCGTCAAACTGCCGATCAGGGACGCGATCGTCCGCTACCCGCGCAACTTCCTCATCGGGGTCGGGGCGCACATCTGCGACACGGCCGTGGTGTACACGCTGTCCACGTTCAGCGTCGCGTACGCCATCGCCGAGCTCGGCCTGTCCAACCGGACGGCGCTGCTGGGCGTCATCCTGTTCGGGCTGACCGTGATCGTGCTCCAGCCCGTGTACGGGCATCTGTCCGACCGGATGGGGCGGCGGCCGCTCAACCTGTTCAGCGTGGTGTTCGTGGCGCTCTTCGTTTACCCGTACTTCCTCATGGTCGGCACCGGCGTGCCCGTGGTGGTGTGGCTCGCGATGATGATCATGGGGGCGTTCGGGTTCGCGCCGCAGGTGGCCGTGCAGCCGGTGTTCTACGCCGAGTTGTTCGGCGCCCGGGTGCGCTACACCGGCTTCGCCGCCTCGCGCGAGCTGGGGGCGGCGCTGGCCGGGTTCTCGCCCCTGATCGGCGCGGCGCTCGCGGCGCGGCTCGGCGGGGCTCCGTGGCTGGTCGCGGCATTCCTGATCGCGACGGCGCTGATCTCGTTCGGGGCGTTCTGGGCCTCGCGGGAAACCAAGGATCTGGACATCGCGGCCGTCGACCCGGTGCGGCGTCCTGTCGTGGAGGAGTAGGTCATGGACATCAACGGCAGCGTCGCCGTGATCACCGGCGGCGGCACCGGCATCGGCGCGACCGTCGCCGAAGGCCTGGCCAGGAAGGGCGCGGAGGCCGTGGTGGTCAACTACTCGCGCTCGGCGGCGGACGCCCAGGCGACCGTCGCCCGCCTGGCCGGCCTGGGCCGCAAGGCCGAGGCCATGGCCGCCGACGTGGCCGACGACGCCGCCGTGCGGCGCATGGCCGAGCGGGTACGCGACCGGTACGGGCGCGTCGACGTGCTGGTGTGCAACGCGGGGACGACCAAGTGGGTGCCGTTCCCCGACCTGGAGGGGCTCACCGACGACGTGTGGCGGCACGTCATGGGCGTCAACCTCATGGGGCCCTTCTACTGCGCCCGCGCCTTCGCCCCCGACCTGCGCTCCGCCCGCGGCGCCATCGTCAACGTGTCCTCCATCGCCGGGATCCTCGCCACCGGCTCCTCGATGGCGTACGGCGTCAGCAAGGCTGCCCTGATCCAGCTCACCCGTGACCTGGCCGTCGCCCTGGGACCTGAGGTGCGGGTGAACGCGGTCGCGCCCGGCATCGTGGCGACCCGCTGGCACATCGACCGGGTGGGGCAGCAGGGCTTCGCGGAGATGACGGCGCGGGAGACCAAGGCGCCGCTGCGGCGCACGGCCCAGCCCGAGCACATCGCCCAGATGGTGACCGCCTTACTGGAGGCGGACATGGTGACGGGGGAGGTGCTGGTGGGCGACGGCGGCCGCCACCTGACCTACTGACGCCACCGCCCGTCCTGCGCCGTCCCGCGCTGCGCCGTCCCGTCCTGCGCCGTCCCGCGCTGCGCCGTCCCGTCCTGCGCCGTCCCGCGCTGCGCCGTCCCGCGCTGCGCCGTCCCGCGCTGCGCCGTCCCGTCCTGCGCCGTCCCGTCCTGCGCCGTCCCGCGCTGCGCCGTCCCGCGCTGCGCCGCCTGTGCTCCGTTGCGCCGTGCTCCGTTGCGGCGTGCTGCATTGCGGCGTGCTGCATTGCGGCGTGCTGCATTGCGCCGTGCTGCGCTGTGTGGCGCTGCGCTGCCTCGTCCGTGGCGCCTGGCTGCCCCGCTGATTTCGTGCGGGACGCAGCCGGCGCCGTGGCGGTGTGCTCCTGGGCGGTGCGGAGAGTCAACGGCGCCTGCGTTCGGCGGAAGCGCCCGGTTGGCCGTCCGAGGCGGTGGGCCCTCGGACGCAGGCGAGCCTAACGGTGGGTGTCCGATGGCAGCCGGAAAAGGGCCAGGGCCGGCGGTCAGCTGAGGGCGGCGGAGACCAGGGAGCGGGCCTCTTCCTGGACCTTGGCCAGATGGTCGGGCCCGCGGAAGGACTCGGCGTAGATCTTGTAGACGTCCTCCGTCCCCGAAGGCCGCGCCGCGAACCAGGCGCTCTCCGTCGACACCTTCACCCCGCCCAGCGACGCCCCATTCCCTGGGGCGGCCGTCTGCACCGCCGTGATGGGTTCGCCCGCCAGCGACGACGCCGTCACCTGCTCGGCCGACAGCTTCCCGAGCACGGCCTTCTCCTCGCGCGTCGCAGGCGCGTCCACCCGCGCGTAAGCGGGCTCGCCGAACCGCCCCACCAGCTCCTTGTAATGCGCGCTCGGCGACTTGCCGGTGACGGCCAGGATCTCCGACGCGAGCAGCGCCAGGATGATCCCGTCCTTGTCGGTCGACCACACCGAGCCGTCCCGCCGCAGGAAGGACGCCCCGGCGCTCTCCTCGCCCCCGAACCCCAGCGACCCGTCCAGCAGCCCTGGCACGAACCACTTGAAGCCCACCGGCACCTCGTACAGCCGCCGCCCCAGCGATTGGGCGACCCGGTCGATGACGCCGCTGCTGACCATGGTCTTGCCGACCCCGGCGTCGGACGGCCAGGTGTCACGGTGGGTGTACAGGTAGGAGATGGCGACCGCCAGGTAGTGGTTGGGGTTCAGCAGCCCGCCGTCCGGGGTGACGATGCCGTGGCGGTCCGCATCGGCATCGTTTCCTGTGGAAATATCGTATTTGTCCCGGTTGGCGATCAGCGACGCCATCGCGTACGGCGACGAGCAGTCCATCCGGATCTTGCCGTCCCAGTCGAGCGTCATGAAGCGCCACGTGGGATCGACGAGGGGGTTCACCACGGTCAGGTCCAGACCGTGCCGCTCGGCGATCTCCCCCCAGTACGCCACGCTCGCCCCGCCCAGCGGATCGGCCCCGATCCGCACCCCGGCCGACCTGATCACGTCCAGGTCCAGCACCGACGGCAGGTCGTCGACGTACGAGCCGAGGAAGTCGTACCGGCCCGCCCTGTCCAAGGCCTTCGTGTACGGGATCCGTCGCACGGCGCTCATGTCGCTCAGCAGCCGGTTGGCCCGATCCTGGATCCACGAGGTCGCGTCGGTGTCGGCGGGCCCGCCGTGCGGCGGGTTGTACTTGAACCCGCCGTCCGCCGGCGGATTGTGCGACGGCGTGATCACGACGCCGTCCGCCAGCCCCGACTTCCGCCCCCGGTTGTGCGCCAGGATGGCGTGCGAGACGGCGGGCGTGGGCGCGTAGCCGTCCCGCGTGTCGATCAGCACCTCGACCTCGTTGGCCGCGAACACCTCCAGCGCCGACACCCGCGCAGGCTCCGACAGCGCATGCGTGTCGATGCCCAGGAACAGCGGCCCGTCCGACCCCTGCTCGCGCCGGTATTCGCAGATGGCCTGGCTGGTGGCCAGGATGTGGTCCTCGTTGAACGCGGTGTTGAACGACGAACCCCGGTGCCCCGACGTGCCGAACGCGACCCGCTGCCCCACCTCCTCCGGATCGGGACGCAGGGCGTAATAGGACGTCACCAGCCGGGCGACGTCGACCAGGTCGGCAGGCTGAGCGGGCTGTCCGGCGCGTTCGTGGGTCATGTAGGCCACTTTACAAACGTGCTCCGCTCCGGGGGATGACCGTATGGCGGCGAGGGAATGTAGATTCGCGTCAGCCACCAGAACGGAGTTCTGTAACTATGCGTTACGGGTATTATCTCACCGAACCCAAAGGATCCGACCCTGTCGGCGGCCTCCGCGACCAGATCGCGCAGGCGGCGGAGGACGGTTTCTCCTCGGCCTGGCTCTCCAACATCTTCGGCCTGGACGCGCTCACCGCGCTGGCCGCCGCCGGCGCGCAGGCGCCCCCCATCGAGCTGGGCACCGCGGTCGTGCCGACGTACCCGCGCCACCCGGCCGTGCTCGCCCAGCAGGCCATGACCACCAACGCCGCGCTCGGCGGGCGGCTCGCGCTCGGCATCGGGCTGTCGCACAAGATGGTCATCGAGGGCATGTACGGCTACGACTTCGAGCGCCCGGGCCGGCACATGAAGGAATACCTCGACGTCCTGCTCCCGCTCAGCCGGGGCGAGCACGTCAAATACCAGGGAGAGACGGTCAAGGCGAACCTCAAGCTGACCACGCCGGGAGCGGGTTTCCCCGTGCTGGTGGCCGCGCTCGGGCCGCGCATGCTCAAACTGGCCGGCACCGTGGCCGACGGGACCGTCCTGTGGATGACCGGGCCCAAGACCGTCGCCGAGCACGTCGCGCCCACGATCAGGGCGGCCGCGGCCGAGGTGGGCCGGGAGGCGCCGCGCATCGTCTGCGCGCTGCCCGTGTGCGTCACCGACGACCCCGACGCCGCCGTCACCCGGGCGAACGAGATCTTCGCGGTGTACGGGCAATTGCCGTCCTACCGTGCCATGCTCGACAGGGAAGGCGCGGCCAACCCCGGCAACGTGGCCGTCATCGGCGATGAGAAGGCCGTGCTGGCCCAGCTCGAAGAGCTCGAGCGGGCCGGGGTGACCGATTTCGTGGGCTCCGTGTTCAGCAACAAGGAACGCACTCGGAACCTGCTGATCGGCGCGGCGCGGGGCTGATCGGTAGACATCTCAATAAAATCCGGCAAGGTGAAGGGCGTGCTGCAAGGCATCGATGTGTCTAATTGGCAGGGCTCCATCGACTGGACCGGCCACGCAGAAGCCGGAGTGGCCTTCGCCTTCGCCAAGGCCACCGAGGGCGGCGACTGGACCGACAAGTTGTTCGCGCGCAACTGGAACGGCATGCGCGAGACCTGGTTGGTCTGCGGCGCCTACCACTTCGCCAGGCCCAAGGGCGACCCCATCGAGCAGGCCCGCCACTTCCTGGACACCATCAGGGCGGCCGGTGGGCTGCGCCGCGGTGACCTGATCGCGCTCGACCTGGAGGAGGACGACGGTCTGCGGCCGGAGCGGGTCGCCAGGTTCGCGCGCCGCTGGTGCCACTTCGTCGAGCGGCACGGCCGGGTGCGGCCGTTCGTGTATACGTACTACTCGTTCGCGAACCGCGGAAACTGCGCGGGCCTGGCCGAATACCCGCTCTGGATCGCGCACCCGGAGCGGCCCCGCGGCCAGCCCCTCGTGCCCAGGCCGTGGCGGGACTGGACCATTCACCAATACGTCAACAGCCCGATCGACCGCAACGTCTTCCACGGCACCCGCAAGGAGCTGACAAAGCTGGGCTTTCACCCGCGATAGCATCGGTGTTCACCACTGAAGCAGCCCCGGCGCCGGGCGCCGGGGCGATCCCAAGGGAGTCACCGTGTCAGCCGAGCTACGCATCACCCTCGCCGGAGCCGAGCGTGTGGTCGCGGCCGGCACGACGGCCGGTGAGGCGCTCGAGGCCGACGGCCGCACGGTCGTCGCGGCCAGGGTCAACGGCGAGCCGCGCGACCTGGCCTGCGTTCTGGCCGAGGGCGACGTCGTCGAGGCGATCGAGACCTCCAGTGAGGAAGGCCGGGCCATCGTCCGCCATTCCACTGCCCACGTCATGGCGCAGGCGGTGCAGGAGCTGTTCCCCGAGGCCAAGCTGGGCATCGGGCCGCCCGTGGACAACGGGTTCTACTACGACTTCGACGTCGAGCAGGCGTTCCACCCCGACGATCTCAAGCGCATCGAGAAGCGCATGCGGGAGATCGTCAAGGAGGGGCAGCTGTTCTCCCGCCGGCCCGTCAGCGACGAGGAAGCGCGTGAGGAGCTCGCTGCGGAGCCTTACAAGCTGGAGCTGATCGGGCTCAAGGGCGGGGCCGCCGACGAGGAGTCGGTCGAGGTCGGCGCGGGGCAGCTGACGATCTACGACAACCTCGACCCCAAGACCGGCGACCTGAAGTGGAAGGACCTGTGCCGCGGCCCGCACGTGCCGTCCACCCGGTCGATCCCGGCGTTCAAGCTCATGCGCGCAGGCGGCGCCTACTGGCGGGGCAGCGAGAAGAACCCGCAGCTGCAGCGCATCTACGGCACCGCGTGGGAGTCCCGCGACAAGCAGGACGAATACCTCAAGCTGCTGGAGGAGGCCGAGAAGCGCGACCACCGCAAGCTCGGCGCCGAGCTCGACCTGTTCAGCTTCCCGCCGGAGCTGGGCAGTGGTCTGCCGATCTTCCATCCCAAGGGCGGGATCATCCGCAAGGAGATGGAGGACTACATGCGCCGGCGGCAGGCCGAGGCGGGCTACGAGTTCGTCAACACGCCGCACATCACCAAGTCGTCGCTGTTCGAGACCTCCGGCCACCTGCCGTGGTATGCCGAGGACATGTTCCCGGCATTCGAGCTGGAAGGCATCGAATACCGCGTCAAGCCGATGAACTGCCCGATGCACAATCTGATCTACCGGGCGCGCGGACGCTCCTACCGCGAGCTGCCGCTGCGGTTGTGCGAGTTCGGCTCGGTCTATCGCTACGAGAAGTCCGGCGTGGTGCATGGGCTGACCCGCGTGCGCGGCATGACGCAGGACGACGCGCACATCTACACCACCAGGGAGCAGATGGCCGATGAGATCAAGTCGCTGCTGAGGTTCGTGCTCAGCGTGCTGCGCGACTTCGGTCTGTCGGACTTCTACCTGGAGTTGTCCACCCGCGACGAGTCGGAGAAGTTCATCGGCGACCCGGCGGAGTGGGTGGAGGCCACCGAGGCCCTGCGCCAGGTTGCCACGGAGTCGGGGCTGACGCTCGTGGACGACCCGGGCGGGGCGGCCTTCTACGGGCCGAAGATCTCCGTGCAGGCCAAGGACGCGATCGGCCGCACCTGGCAGCTGTCCACGATCCAGCTCGACCTCAACCAGCCCAAGCGCTTCGGCCTGGAATATCAGGCGGCCGACGGCTCCCGGCAGACCCCGGTCATGATCCATCGGGCGCTGTTCGGCTCCGTCGAGCGCTTCCTCGGCGTGCTCACCGAGCACTACGCCGGCGCGTTCCCGCCCTGGCTGTCGCCGGTGCAGGTGGTGGGCATCCCGATCGCCGAGGCACACGTGTCCTACCTGCAGGACGTGGCGAAGAAGCTGGCCGAGCGCGGCGTCCGGATCGAGGTGGACACCGCCGACGACCGGATGCAGAAGAAGATCCGCAACGCGCAGAAGGCCAAGATCCCCTTCATGCTGCTGGCCGGTGACGACGACATCGCCAACGGGGCGGTCTCGTTCCGCTACCGCAGCGGGGAGCAGAAGAACGGCGTGCCGGTGGACGAGGCGATCGCCGAGATCGTCGACGCCGTCGAGCGGCGCGTCCAGGTCTGACGACAAGGAACGGCGGAGCAGCCGCGCTGCTCCGCCGCTCCTTCCTGGTCACTTGGCCAGCGGCTGGCCCTGCTTGTCCGTGAACTTGCCGATCAAGATCATGATGAAGTCGATCAGCACCCACACGCCGAGGCCGCCGAGCGTGATGAGCTGGAGGATGCCCGTCCCGATCTTGCCGACGTAGAAGCGGTGCACGCCGAGCGCACCCAGGAAGAAGCAGAGCAGGACGGCCACGAGCCATGACTTGGTCATGAGGGATTGCCTTTCGGTTGGGGGGACCGGCCGGGAGCAGGGCATGGCATGGCGCGCCCGACCGGCGGTGCCTGCGGGAAGCATCGACCGCAGGGCATGAGACCTTAGCAAGATCCACGGGCCGTCGCAGACGTTTCCGGATTTGTCGAGTTACTGAGGGTAAGTAGCGTTATTGGGTGAATAGGCGGAATGTCACGGCCGGGCGGCCGCCGAAGCGCTCCGCCTCCTGCCGGGCGAAGCCCTCGATCAGGGTGCGAGCGTAGGTCTCGGGGTCCTCGTCGGTGAGAGCCTCGATGTACGCACGGTGCTCCATGAGCGATCGCACGCCCCGCTCCAGCCCGTCGGTGACGTCCACGGCGTGGGTGGGGGTGTCGGTGCCGGCGACGGCGACGGCGACCCAGCGGACGCCGTTCCAGGGGGCTGCGTCGGTGTCCGGAAATATCCACCTATTGCCCGCATCTCCGGCGGCGTCCAGGACCGCCCGCCCCACCGCCCGATGATCCGGGGTGTTCCAGTACGTGCCGCCCCACGTGTCGGCCGGGTTCAAGGTGATCACCAGCTCGGGGCGGTGTCTGCGGATGGCGGCGGCGATGTCCCTGCGGAGCGCGGTGCCGTACTCGATGACGCCGTCCCGATGGTCGAGGAACTCCACGCTGGTCACGCCGACCACGGCGGCGCTGGCCCGCTCCTCACGCTCGCGCACCAGGCCGCTCTTGGCGGGGTCGAGCGTGTCGATGCCCGCCTCGCCCCTCGTGGCGATCACGTACGCGACCTCCCGCCCGGCGTCGGTCCAGATGGCGACCGCGGACGCGCAGCCGTACTCGAGGTCGTCGGGGTGGGCCACGATGGCCAGGGCGCGTTGCCAGTCGTCCGGCATGGGGTCGAGTTGATCGGTTGTCATGGCTCAACACCATAGGCAGCACCGGCGTGACGCGGAACGAGGAGACGGTCGCCCGATGGCTCGGCGTACGACGCCGTGGCGCCTGCCGGTCGCCGCGCCCACCGGCGGTGGCGCCTGCCGGCGGCGTCTGCCCGTCGCCGCGCCCACCGGCGGTCGTGCCCGCTGGCGGCGTCTACCGGTCGGCGCGTCCACCGGCCGTCACGCTGTTGGAAGGACCTCGGTCGATGACCGGACGCGCTCTGCGCATCTGCGCGGCGGCCCCGACGTGGGCCGCTCGGTCGTGTGGCGTGCCGGTCGTGTGGCGTGCCGGTCGTGTGGTGCGGCGGTCGTGTGGTGCGGCGGTCGTGTGGTGCGGCGGTCGTGTGGTGCGGCGGTCGTGTGGTGTGCCGGTCGAGTGGTGCGCGGGTCGTATGGCGTGCCGGTCGTGTGGCGTGCGGTCATGTGGTGCGGCGGTCGTGCGGCCGGAGGTGGTCGTCGCCAGGTGTGCGAGGTAACCGTTCCGGCCGCAGGTGGACCGTAGTCTGCGTCGTGGTGGTCAGGGGGCCATGGTGGCGTCGTCGGCCGACGGGTCTTCGGCGCGGGCGGGACGGCCCTCGCCCGGGAGGCGGACGTCGTCGACCGTCACGTTGACCTCCATGACCCGCATGCCGAGCATCCGGCTCACGCTCCTGGCCACGTTCATCTTGACCTCGGTGGCGACCTCCATCACCACGTGGCCGTACTCCACCACGATCGTCAGGCTGACGGCCACCTGACGGTCCTGGATCTGCGCGCTGACGCCCTGGGTGCCGCGCCGCGAGCCGATGCCGATGCGGTCGCGTACGGACTCGAAGGCGCGCGCCAGATCGCCGCCCATGTCGGCGACCCCGGCCACTTCGAGCGCCGCAAGGGCGGCGACCTTCTCCACCACCTCGTCGGCGACCTTGATCCGCCCCTTCACCATCCCGCCGGACGGATAAGGCGCTGTGGGCTCGGGGATAGGCCCGTCCGCCGACAGCGCCGAATTGTCGGCGTTGTCGGTGTTCTCGGCTTCGGCGGGCGGTACGGAATGCTCTGCTAAAGCTTCGCTCATCGCGGCCTCCTCTAGGCGAATGCTCAGGATTGTGCCGGAAGAGCATCCCGTTTGTCCGTGGTCCTATGCTGCTAGTTATGCACGATCAGGCAGGGGCAGGGGCCCCGGACAACTTCGACCGTCTGTGGACCCCACATCGCATGGCCTACATCAAGGGTGAGAACAAGCCGACCGGCACAGGCCCCGACGATGGGTGCCCGTTCGACGCGATCCCCAAGATGAGTGACGAGGACGGCCTGATCGTCGCCAGGGGCCAGAGCGTCTACGCGGTGCTCAACCTCTACCCGTACAACTCGGGCCACCTGATGGTCGTCCCCTACCGGCACGTGTCCGACTACGACGAGCTGCGTCCGGACGAGCTGGTCGAGATGGGGGAGTTCACGCAGAAGTCGCTGCGGGCCCTGCGCAAGGCCAGCGGCGCGCAGGGTTTCAACGTCGGCATGAACCTCGGCCACGTGGCCGGCGCGGGCATCGCCGCGCACCTGCACCAGCACGTCGTCCCTCGGTGGGGCGGCGACACGAACTTCATGCCGGTCGTCGGCCAGACCAAGGTCCTGCCTCAGCTACTTCGTGACACGCGCCAACTGCTCGCCGACGCCTGGGACTGACTGCTCCTGCCGCATGAGCACGCCGATGCCGGTGGCCAGCAGGAGCGGAATGGCCAGCGCCAGCGCCATCGACAGCACGGCCGCGCCCGAGTCGTTGACGAGCATGCCGACCACGCCGCTGACCAGCGTGCCGATCAGGCCGGCCCGCAGTGCGGGGGAGTGCTCGAACGCCGCCGGCACCACTCCGGCCGAGGCCTGCTCGGGCCGCAGGATCGCGTACACGAGGAACGCCACGGCCACGATGACGATCGGCATCAGGTTGGGGTTGAGCAGCGTGCCGAGCATGGCCTGCAGCTTGCGCCAGATGACGTCGAGCGCCTCGCCGGTCAGCACCTGGCCCACGAACCTGCCCAGGTGCGTCTGCTCGTTGGCCGGCCTCAGATAGTTGATCCAGGCGAATGTCATCACGATCACGCCGCCGGCCACGCAGAACAACGCCAGCTTCACCAGCGACACCCGCCGGCCCGACAGGATGAGCGCGGTCACCGCGATGCCCGGCACGAACGCGATGACGCCGCCGAAGTCGCTGCCGAGCCCGGACCCGCCGAGCACCATCGCGGCCGCGCCGAGCCCCACGATCGCGGCCAGGCCGATCTTTCCGGGCCAGCGGTGCGCGATCACCGTCGTGGTCAGCAGCGTGCCGGTCGCGAACAGCGCGAACGGGATGTTGCCGAGCCCGAAGTAGCGGGCACCCTGCTCGGCGCTGAAGCCCATGAAGCTGTTGAGCTGGAGCGTCGTGCCGGTCAGCAGGTCGCCGGCGAGCGTGAGCGCCGTGACGCCCGCGACCACGGCCAGCGGGCCGAGCGGCCGGCGCCGCCAGGGCCCGGCCAGCGCCAGTGCGGTGATCGCCGCCCACCAGGCCATCATGCCGCCGAACAGCTCCAGGTGGGTGGACCACGGCAGCAGGTTGACCAGGAACGAGGTGACAGGCAGGGCCGCCAGCGCGGTCGCGGCCGCGCGTATCCAGGGCAGCTGCTTGCGGCGGCGCAGCAGCAGGAACGCCAGCACGTAGAACAGGACCTGCAGGACCGCCAGGGCGGTGAAGTATTGTCCCTTCGCCGAGCGCATCGTCTGGGCGGTGGCGTCGGCACGCTGGAGGCGCTCGAAGGTGGCGCCGTGCTCGCCGGCCTGCACCGGCACGCCCACGACCGTGGTGGGCACCGCCACGCCGAGCTTGGTCAGCGCGGTGGAGGTCAGGTCGGGCAGGATCGAGATGTCCTCGCGGCGGGTGGAGGCGGCGCCGAGCAACCGGCCCTGCGCGCCGGGCTCACGCAGCGCGGCCACCCGCAGGTGGGGCACGGAGCCGTGGTCGGACAGGCCCGCGAGCAGCACCGTCGTGTCAGCGGGCAGCACCGACAGCAGCGCGCCCGCCTTGGCGTCGGCCAGGCGCAGGGCCTCGCGCCGCTCGGCCGGGGTGAGCTGGTCGGGCACCTTGGGCAGCCGGTCGCCGGTCAGGTAGGGGCGGATGAGGTCGTCCACGTCCATGGCGATCATCCGGCACTTCTCCAGGTCGGCGGTCCTGACCTGGAGCGGCGAGGCGTGGTAGTGCTGAACGGCGCCCTGCCGGTCGGCCAGCCCGAGCGCGGCGCCCGGGCCGATGGCGATCGAGCACTGCCCGGCCGCCTTCAGCGACTCTCCGAGGATGCCGGCGTTACGCTGGCCGGCCACGTCGATGAGGTAGCGGTAGTCGGGGATGACGGCGCCCTCGCCCTGCTGCTCGGGCACCGGCGGCGCGCCGCAGCCGTAGCCGACGGCCGACCTGGTGCCCGCCGAGACGGTCAGCCAGCCGTCGTAGGGGCAGGTCACGTTGCCGACGGTGCGGACCGACAGCGAGCCGATCGCGCTGGATGCGGCCAGCTCCCAGAGGTTGGGGGTGTCGGCCTGGGTGAGGTCGTTCCAGTGCAGCCCGGACACCCCGATGAGCGCCACCCGGCCTGTCTGGCCGCGAGAGTGCGCCGTCCGGCCCGCGAGGTCCTGGACCGGCGCGGTGCCGTCGTCCACCTGCGCCATCCGACCGGCGCCCTCGTCGGCCCGTGCCGCCCCCGCGAACAGTCCCAAGCCGGTCAGCAGCTGGCCGAGCAGCACGGCCAGCACGACTACCGCGCGCCTCACCCCGATGACCTCCCGCGATCGATGATGTCCGTGGCACGGTAGAGGACGCTCGCCTCCAGGCGCCACAAGTCCGCGACTACCCTCTCACGAACCGAGGGTGGGCCGAGGCGTCGTCGGGCGTGGGAGCCGCGCTGCTCCGCCGGTCCTCGCACGGCGCGGCCCGCCACCCTGATGGGCGGCGGGCCGGATGGGGCTCGGTCAGCTGCGGGGGGTGGTCAGAGCGCGTCGACCTTCACCTTGACCGGCGTGCTCTCGTTGTGCAGGCGGTCGAGCGAGGTGATCAGGTAGTTCCCCGGAGCCTTGACCGCGTACGACGGGTCGGAGACGACCGCGACCAGGTTGCGGGAGTCCGTGGCCTGGCAGTCCGCGCCGGACTCCGGCAGCTGGTAGACCGCGTACGCGCGGGCCCCGGCCGATGGCGTCCAGGTCATCGTCGAGCCCGTGGCCTTGGCACCCGCCGGCTGGGCAAGGGCCTTCGCCCCGGCCGGCGCGGCCGGGGCCTGGCCGCCGCGCTCCTTCATGAGCGGCAGCAGGGCGGGGCGGCCGTAGTGCTCCTTGGCGACCCGGTCCATCGCGCCCAGCGGGTTGGTGAGCAGCTGCTTGGCGCTGAAGTAGACGTCACCGTCCACCTGCTTGTGCTTGCGGTTGAGCGTCAGGTGCGCGGACATCTCCTCGGGCCTGGTCCAGGCCTTGTCGTCCGTGGCGCCGACCCGGTAGAGGGCCTGCCCGATGTACAGGTGCACGTCGGAGCCCTTGACGGCCTGCGCCCACCACGGAGCCAGCACCTTGTAGTCGGCCGCCTTGAAGCCGCGCGGCCAGTAGAGCTGCGGCATGACGTAGTCGACGGTGCCCGACTCGATCCAGGCCTTTGCGTCCGCATAAATCGAGTCATAGGCGGACATGCCGTTGGTGGTGGATCCGGACGGGTCATTCGACTTGTTACGCCAGATGCCGAACGGGCTGATGCCGAACTTGACGTGGTTCTTCCGCGTGTGGACGGCCTGGTCCACCTCGGCGACGAGCGTGTTGACGTTGCCGCGCCGCCAGTCGGCCAGGCTCTTGCCCTTGCCGTACTTTGTAAAGGCGGCCTTGTCGTTGAACTGGCCGCCCTCGCCCGGGTACGGGTAGAAGTAGTCGTCGAAGTGCACCCCGTCCACGTCGTAGCGGTCCACCACGTCCGTGATGACCTTGACGACGTGCTGGCGCACCTGCGGCAGACCCGGGTTGAAGTAGAGGCGGTCGCCGTATTTGACCGTCCAGTCCGGGTGCTGCCTGGCCGGGTGGTTGGCGGGCAGCTTGGAGACGTCGGCGTCGTAGGAGGCCCGGTAAGGGTTGAACCAGGCGTGGAACTCCAGGCCCCGCTTGTGGGCCTCGTCGATGAGGAACGGCAGCGGGTCCCAGCCGGGATCCTTGCCCGCGGTGCCCGTGAGGAACTGCGACCAGGGCTCGAGCGACGACTTGTAGAGCGCGTCGGAGGCGGGCCGCACCTGGACGAAGACGGCGTTGAAGTTGCGCTTGGCGGCGCTGTCCAGGATCTTGACGTATTCGGTCTTCTGCCGCTCGGCGGACAGCCCGCTCCGCGAGGGCCAGTCGATGTTCTTGACCGTGGCGATCCAGACGCCCCGGAGCTGGCGCTTCGGGTAGCGGGCGTCGGCCGTGCAGGCGGCCACGGGGGTGGCGGCGGTGGTCGTCTTCTTCTTGCTCGCCGCGGGGCTCTCGCTCGCACCGGGGCCGAACGCGTAGGCGGCGGAGGCGGTGACGACGGCGAGGGCTGCGGCGGCTAGGAGTGGGCGTCCAGTTCGCATAATGCCACCCAGTGTGACATCTGCTCAGGGATGGTCGGTACGAAAAACCGAAATGAAGTCGTGATGTTTTTGTGACAATACTCCATGGCTGGGCCGGGAGGGACCACAGATTTCCCTCCCGGCTCCTCAGCTCATCCGAGCCCTCTCCTCGAGGCTCAGTCCTCGGCCGCCAGCTTGGAGGCGAGGTTCGGCGGCAGCGGCTCGTAGCGCAGGAACGAGCGCGTAAAGGTGCCCGTGCCGTGTGACATGGATCTCAGGTCGATGGCGTAGCGCGTTATCTCCAGCTCGGGCACCTCGGCCTTGACCAGAGTGCGTCCGGTGCCGACGGGCTCGGTCCCGAGCACGCGCCCGCGCCGCGACGACAGGTCGGACATCACCGATCCCACGTGGTCGTCGGCCACCAGCACGGAGAGCTCGTCCACCGGCTCGAGCAGCAGGGTCGGCACCTTCGCCGCGGCCTCCTTCAGCGCCAGCTGGCCGGCGATCTGGAAGGCCATGTCGGAGGAGTCCACCGAGTGCGCCTTGCCGTCGTACAGCGTGACGCGCACGTCGACCATCGGATAGCCGGCGACGACGCCCCGCTCCATCTGGGCCCGCACGCCCTTCTCCACCGACGGGATGAACTGCCGGGGCACCACGCCGCCCACGATCTTGTCCACGAACTCGAACCCGCCGCCGGACGGCAGCGGCTCCACCTCGAGGTGGCAGATCGCGTACTGGCCGTGACCGCCGGTCTGCTTGACGTTGCGGCCCATCGCCTGGCACTTGCCGCCGAAGGTCTCGCGCAGCGGCACCCGCAGCTCGATCCGCTCGACCTCCACGCCGTGCCGCTTGGACAGCCGGTCGAGCAGCACGTCGGTGTGCGCCTCGCCCATACACCACAGGACGAGCTGGCGGGTCTCGGCGTTGTTCTCCAGCCGTAGCGTGGGGTCCTCGGCCACGAGCCGGCCGAGTGCCTGCGACAGCTTGTCCTCGTCGGCCTTGGACTTGGCCCTGATCGCCACGGGCAGCAGCGGGTCGGGCATGGCCCAGGCGGTCATCAGCAGCGGCTGCTCGACGTCTGACAGCGTGTCGCCGGTCTCGGCCCGCGACAGCTTGGCCACCGCCACGATGTCGCCGGCCATGCCCTTGGCCGCGCCGCGTTGCTGTTTGCCCAGCGGGCAGGTCAGAGTGCCGATGCGCTCGTCCACGTCGTGGTCCTCGTGGCCGCGGTCGGCCAGGCCGTGCCCGGACACGTGCACGGTCATGTCGGGGCGCAGCGTGCCGGAGAAGACGCGGACGAGGCTGATGCGGCCCACGTACGGGTCGCTGGTGGTCTTGACGACCTCCGCCACGAGCGGGCCGTCCGAGTCGCAGGCGACGCCCTTGACCGGTTTGCCGGACAGGTCGGTGATCTCTGGCATCGGGTGTTCGAGCGGCGACGGGAAGCCCTGGGTGATGACCTCCAGCACCTCCTGCATGCCGACGCCCAGCCCGCTGCAGAGCACCGGGTAGAAGCTGCCGCGTGCGACGGCCTTCTCCAGGTCCTCGATGAGGACCTTGGTGTCCATCGGCTCGCCCTCGAGGTATCTCTCCATGAGAGTCTCGTCTTCGCTCTCCTGGATGATGCCCTCGATCAGGGAGCCGCGGTATTCCTCGATCTGCGTCTCGTACTCCGCGCCGGGCTCCTTCTCGGTGCGGGCGCCGGTCGCGTAGTTGTAGAACTTCTGGGTGAGCAGCCCGATCAGCCCGTTGACATGCCCGTTGGTGATCACCGGTAGGTAGAGGGGCGCCACGCCGTCGCCGAAGACGTCCTGGCAGGTGGCGAGCACCTCGTCGAAGTCGGCCCGCTGATGGTCGATCTTGGTGATCACGACCGCCCGCGGCATGCCGACCTGCGCGCACTCCTCCCAGAGCATCTGGGTGAGCCCGTCGATCCCGTCGGATGCCGACACCACGAACAACGCCGCGTCGGCCGCGCGCAGCCCGGCCCGCAGATCGCCCACGAAGTCGGCGTAGCCGGGGGTGTCGAGAAGGTTGATCTTGATTCCGTTGTGCAGCAGGGGGGCCAAGGCGAGATTGACCGACCGCTGTTGCCTGACCTCGACCTCGTCGAAGTCGCTGACCGTGTTGCCGTCCTCAACCCGTCCCGGGCGCTGAATAGTGCCCGTGGCGGCCAGCAGCTGCTCGACGAGAGTCGTCTTACCTGCTCCTGAGTGGCCGACCAGCACGACATTGCGTATCGCATCCGCCCTGTCGGCCGCGGGTGCCCTGCCCGCGGCTCCTGCGGCGCCTCCCGTGTTTCTTTCCGCCACGTCGCCTCCCGCGTCGTCGGTTTGTTTCCAACGCCGCGCCCGCGCGGAAGCTTGGCAGAAACCGCATGGACGCGGTGTGTTCACCAAATACCCGTGTGGCGGATATCACAAGAGGTGCAGGGCAAAGAAAGTTGTCAGGTCTGTGATGGCCTACGATCGGACCGCGATGCTCAAACTCCTGCGCCCGGCCATGACCCGGATACTCACCCCGCTGGGCAGGGCCCTCGTGGGCCGCGGGATCGGCCCGAACGCCGTCACGGCGATCGGCACCCTCGGCACCGTCGTGTCCGCCCTGACCTTCTTCCCCCTGGGCTACCTGACCGTGGGGGCCCTCGTGATCACTGTCTTCGTGCTGTTCGACCTGCTCGACGGCGTGGTGGCCCGGCTCGGCGGGAAGGGGGGCAGCACCTGGGGCGCGTTTCTGGACTCGACGCTCGACCGGGTCGCCGACGCCGCCATCTTCGCCGGCCTGATCTTGTATTTCGTGTCCAGACAGGACACGCTGATGGCCTCGGTGACGCTGGTGTGCCTGATCGCCGGGACCCTGGTGTCCTACGCCAAGGCCAGGGCCGAGGGGCTCGGGCTCACGGCCGACGTCGGGCTGGCCGAGCGGCCGGAGCGGCTGGTCGTGGCGCTGGTCGCGGCCTGCTTCTCGGGGCTCGGTGTGCCGTACATTCTGCCTGCGGGGATGTGGCTGCTGGCGGCGGCCAGCGTGATCACCGTGGGGCAGCGGGTGATGGCCGTTTACCGGCAGACGAGGGAGAAATGAGCGAGAAGGCGTCGTTCGGCGATCGCGTCGTGGCCGCGGGTTTCGCGGCCGGCTGGAAGCTCGTGCCGCTGCTGCCCGAGCGCCCGACGGCCGCGGTCTTCGGCTTCCTGGCCGACCGGGTGTGGGCCAGGGGCGGCAAGTCGGTGCGCCGGCTGGAGTCCAACCTGGCCAGGGTGACCGGACTCGACGTGGGCAGCCGGGAACTGCGCGAGCTCACCAGGGCGGGCATGCGCTCGTACTTCCGCTACTTCCACGAGATCTTCCGGCTGCCGTCCATGAAGACCGAGGAGATCGTGCGGCGCACGCATGTCATCGGCGCCGAGCACGTCCACGACACCGTGGCGGCCGGGCGGGGCGTGGTGCTGGCGCTGCCGCACATGGGCAACTGGGACCAGGCCGGCGCCTGGCTGGTGGGCGTGGGCCATCCGTTCACGACCGTGGCCGAGCGGCTCAGGCCGGAGTCGTTGTTCCGCCGCTACGTGGCCTTCCGCGAGGGGCTCGGCATGGAGGTGCTGCCGCTGACCGGCGGCGACGGCCACAACTTCGCCTCGCTGGCCATCCGGGTGCGCAAAGGCGGCGTGGTGTGCCTGCCCGCCGAGCGCGATCTGACCAAGAGCGGCATCGAGGTGCGCTTCTTCGGCGCCACCACGAAGGTGCCCGCGGGGCCGCCGCTGCTGGCCGTGCAGACCGGGGCCGCGCTGCTGCCGGCGATCGTCTACTTCGTCGACGGCGACTGGGGCATCCACATCCACGAGGAGGTCCCGGTCCCGCAGGAGGGCACCCGGCAGGAGAAGGTCGCGGTGGTGGCGCAGCGGCTGGCCGACGTGTTCGAGAAGGGCATCTCCGAGCATCCTGAGGACTGGCACATGTTGCAGCGGCTCTGGCTGGAGGACCTGCCTGCTCAGAAGGTCGGCCCATGAAGGTCGGCATTGTGTGTCCCTATTCATGGGACATGCCCGGCGGAGTCAAGCAGCACATCGACGACCTGGCGCAGGCGCTGATCGCGCAGGGGCACGACGTGTCGGTGATCGCGCCCGCGGCCGACGACGACGAGCTGCCCCCATATGTGACGGGAGCCGGGCGGGCGGTGCCGGTGCCGTACAACGGGGCGGTGGCCAGGATGTCGTTCGGCTTCCTGTCGGCGGCGCGGGTGCGGCGGTGGGTGCGCACGGGCCGGTTCGACGTGCTGCACATCCACGAGCCGCTGATCCCGAGCCTGGGCGTGCTGGCGTGCTGGGCGGCGAAGGGACCGATCGTGGCCACGTTCCACGCGTCGTGGTCGCGCTCGCGGGCCATCGCGGTGGCCGAGCCGCTGCTGCAGAGCGCGCTGGAGAAGCTCAGCGGCCGCATCGCGGTCTCCGACGCGGCCCGCAAGAGCCTGGTGGAGCAGTTCGGCGGCGACGCGGTGCTGATCCCGAACGGTGTGACCGTCTCCCGCTACACCGAGGCCGAGCCGCTGGACGGGTGGGGTCCCGACGGGGCCACGATCGGCTTCCTCGGGCGGATGGACGAGGAGCGCAAGGGCCTGCCGATCCTGCTGGAGGCGTTCACGGCGCTGGCGGCCGCGCGGCCGGAGGTGAAGCTGCTCATCGCCGGTCCCGGCGACGAGAAGGACGTGTTCGAGCGGGTGCCCAAGCGCTTCCACGACCGGGTGACGGTGCTGGGCATGGTGAGCGAGGCCGACAAGATCCGCGCCTACCACTCGGTCGACGTGTTCTGCGCGCCGAACACGCGGGGGGAGAGCTTCGGCATCGTGCTGGCCGAGGCCATGGCCTCCGGGGCCACGGTGCTGGCCAGCGACATCCCGGCCTTCCGCAGGGTGCTCGGCGAAGGCCAGGCGGGCGCGTTGTTCGCCAACGGCGATGCCGGCTCGCTGGCGCGCGAGGCCGCCGCGCTGCTCGACGCGCCGGAGCGGCGTGCCAAGCTGGCCGCGGAGGCGCTGGTGGCGGTCAGGAAATACGACTGGTCCACGGTGGCGCGGGACGTGGTGCGGGTGTACGAGACGGTCACGACGAGCGGCGCGGGCCGTGTGGAGGAGGATCTGTGACCGCGGGTGAGCGGGGGGATGAGCTGTGACCTCCACCATGGTCATTCTGATCGTGGGCATCGTCGTGGTGCTCATGGCCGTGTACGTCTCCTGGCGGGCCGGTCGGCTCGACCGCCTGCACATCCGCCTGGAGCTTGCCCGCGAGTCGCTGGACGCCGCGCTGATGCGGCGCCGGGCGGTGGTGCTGGAGCTGGCCGGCGCGCGCCTGCTGGACCCGGCCACGTCGCTGGTGCTGGCCGCGGCCGCCCACGAAGCCAGGATCGCCGGGACCGAGGAGCGCGAGCACGCCGAGAGCGACCTGTCGCGGGCGCTGCGGGCGGCGGTGGACCAGGAGCGGTTCAGGGAGAAGCTGTCGGAGTCGCCCGGCGGCCGCGACCTGCTGGAGGAGCTCGACACGGCCGTGGCCAAGGTCGTCTACTCACGGCGCTTTTATAACAATGCGGTGGCGGTCACCCGTACGGCGCAGCGCCGCTGGCTGGCGAGAACCCTGCGCCTGGCGGGCCATACGGAGTATCCCGATTTCTTTGAAATTGATGACAATCCGCCTGCGACTATGGCAACTGAATGACCTGATTTGGGGAAGCCAGTAAGCTTCATCCCGTTTTTCGGGCTGAAGCGAGGAGTGTTGCAGGTGCGGCTACCCCGGTTGATCACGCTCACACTTGCCGGAGCGGCCGTGCTGCTGCCCGTCGCGGCCTGCTCGTCGGACGAGCCGGCTCCAGGCCAGGTGCCACAGGCCGCTACCGCGGCGCCGAGTGAGGAGCCCGCCGAGGTCGAGGTGCACCCGTTCACCGGCAAGCCGTACGACGCGCTCAAGCCGGTGCTCGCCGTGAAGATCGAGAACACCGCGGCGGGCAAGCCACAGCTGGGGCTGAAGAGCGCGGACATCGTCTACATCGAGCAGGTCGAGGCCGGGCTGACCCGGCTCATGGCGATCTTCTCCTCCAAGCTGCCGGCCAAGGTGGGCCCGGTCCGCAGCGCCCGCATCTCCGACCTGCACATCGCGCCGATGTTCGGCAAGCCGGCCTTCTCCTACTCGGGTGCGCAGAGTCTGATGTTGCCGCTGATCGCCGAGGCGTCGCTGTTCGACGTCGGAGACACCCGCAATCCGGGGGCGTACTTCCGGCAGCCGGGCCGCTTCGCCCCGTACAACCTGTTCGCCAACACCAAGCAGCTGGTGGCCAAGGCGCCCAAGGCCAGCAAGGCCAAGGACATCGGCTTCACCTTCGGCGACGCGCCGGCCGAGGGCGGCGTGGAGAAGAAGGCGTACACCGTCAAGTGGCCCGCCGCGCGCTTCACCTTCGCCTGGTCCGAGCCGCGCAAGATGTGGATGATCTGGCAGGACGGCAAGAAGGACATGGCCGCCGAGGGCGGGCAGCTCGGCGCGCCGACGATCGTCATCCAGTACACCAAGACGGAGCGCTCGCAGTTCCACGACAAGAACGACAGCTACACGCCACTGGTGCACACCACGGGCAAGGGCTCGGCGATCGTGCTGCGCGACGGTAAAGCTTTCAAAGCCAAGTGGGAACGGGAATCGGAGAAGGACGGCACGACGTTCACCACGGAGAGCGGCGAGCCGATGAACTTCGCCCCCGGCCAGGTCTGGGTGGCTCTCGCCAGCCGCAAGCCCGTGATCCCCTGATCGTCCTGTACAAGCTAGGCGACAAATCCTGACATGTTGGCATGTCGGGGTGGGAGTCCATCAGGACCTACCATGGGCTTGATAACTTACCGATTCGCCCTGAGAGCCGTGAGGAAGACCGTGTCCAGCAGCACGCCCCAGACCCCGCCGACCACTGGCCCCGTCACCGGAACCGCCCGCGTCAAGCGAGGCATGGCCGAGATGCTCAAGGGCGGCGTCATCATGGACGTCGTCACCCCCGAGCAGGCCAAGATCGCTGAGGACGCCGGCGCGGTGGCCGTCATGGCGCTCGAGCGCGTGCCCGCCGACATCCGCGCGCAGGGCGGCGTGTCCCGGATGAGCGACCCGGACATGATCGACGGCATCATCAACGCCGTGTCGATCCCCGTCATGGCCAAGGCCCGCATCGGCCACTTCCTCGAGGCCCGGGTGCTGCAGTCGCTCGGCGTGGACTACGTCGACGAGTCCGAGGTGCTCACCCCGGCCGACTACGCCAACCACATCGACAAGTGGCAGTTCACGGTGCCGTTCGTGTGCGGCGCCACCAACTTGGGCGAGGCGCTGCGCCGCATCACCGAGGGCGCGGCCATGATCCGTTCCAAGGGCGAGGCGGGCACCGGCGACGTCTCCAACGCCGTCACCCACATGCGCACCATCCGCGCCGAGCTCAAGCGGCTGGCCTCGCTGCCCGAGGACGAGCTGTACGTGGCCGCCAAGGAGTTGCAGGCCCCCTACGAGCTGGTGGCCGAGGTCGCCAAGGCCGGCAAGCTGCCGGTCGTGCTGTTCACCGCGGGCGGCATCGCCACCCCGGCCGACGCCGCGATGATGATGCAGCTGGGCGCCGAGGGCGTGTTCGTCGGCTCGGGCATCTTCAAGTCGGGCGACCCGGCCAAGCGCGCCGCGGCCATCGTCAAGGCCACCACGTTCCACGACGACCCCGACGTCATCGCCAAGGTCTCGCGCGGCCTGGGCGAGGCCATGGTCGGCATCAACGTCGACGACATCCCGCAGCCGCACCGCCTGGCCGAGCGCGGCTGGTAGTCCGGCGCGTCGTTGCAGGCCACGGACCTGCCTCCGGTGAGATGATCACTGCGGGCGGGGGCGCTGCCGGACGACGGTGACGACGGAAATTTCCGAAAGAGGCGACATCCGCGAAGGATGTCGTCTTTTTCGTGTTGTGCGGTGTTAACTGCGCAGTCATGATCGTCAGTAAGGCTACGGGAAACCCCCTCACCCTCGATTGTCCCAGGAGCCACTGATGCCCAAGCTGAACCGACGGCATTTCCTCGTCACCGGCTTAGCGGCAGGCGCCGCGGCGGCCATCCCGGCCGCCGCCGCGCACGCCGACGATCCGGACCCTGCCGCCGAAACCGCCCAGAGCCTGGCCTCGCGCGGGCTGCGCACCGACCCGTTCACGCTCGGCGTCGCCTCCGGCGACCCCGACCACGAGGGCTTCGTGTTGTGGACCAGGCTCGCCCAGGAGCCTCTCGCCGAGGACGGCCTCGGCGGCATGCCGCAGCGCCCGTTCCCGGTGCTGTGGCAGGTGTACGCCGACGAGCGCCTTCGCCGCGTCGTCCGCTCCGGCGTGAGCGTGGCCGCGCCGGAATGGGGTCACAGCGTGCACGTCGAGCTGCAGAACCTCAGCTCCGACCGCGAGTACTGGTACCGCTTCCGCGTCGGCCCGTACGTCTCGCCCGTCGGCCGCACGCGCACGGCCCCGCACCCGCTGTCGTACGGCGGCGGGCTGGCCATGGCCTTCGTCTCCTGCGCGCAGTTCGAGCACGGCTACTTCACGTCCTACCGCAGGCTGGCCGAGGAGCACCCCGACCTGATCCTGCACCTGGGCGACTACCAGTACGAGTACACCAAGAACACCTACAACATCCCCGGCGGCAACATCCGCCACCACGAGGGCCCCGAGACCGAGACCCTGGCCAACTACCGCCAGCGCCACGCCCAGTACAAGGCCGACCCCGACCTGCAGGCCGCGCACGCCGCCGCGCCGTGGCTGGTGGTGTGGGACGACCACGAGCTGGACAACAACTGGGCCGACGAGGTGCCGGAGCGGCCCGAGATCCCCCAGCCGAACTTCCTGTCCCGCCGCGAGGCCGCCTTCCGCGCCTACTACGAGAACATGCCGCTGCGCCGCACCTCCATCCCGCGCGGCATCGACATGCAGCTCTACCGGCGCATCCGCTGGGGCAGGATGGCCACCTTCCACATGCTCGACACCCGCCAGTACCGCGACGACCAGGGCTGCGGCGACGGCTACAAGAACTGCCCGGCCTCCATCGACCCCGCCCGCTCGATCACCGGGGCCGAGCAGGAGGCGTGGCTGCTGGACGGCTTCCGCCAGTCGCGGGCCCAGTGGGACATCCTCGGGCAGCAGGTGTTCTTCGCCCAGCGTGACAACAACGCCGGGCCCGCCAAGGTCACCAGCCAGGACGCCTGGGACGGCTACGTGGCCTCCCGCCGCCGCATCACGCAGGGCTGGGTCGACGCGCAGGTGCGCAACCCCGTGGTGCTGACCGGCGACGTGCACGCGCACTGGGCCAGCGACCTCAAGCTCGACTACGACGACCCGACCGGGCCGTCGGTGGGCTCCGAACTGGTGGCCACGTCGATCTCCACCGGCGGGAACGGCACCGACTCCGACCCGGCCACGCACCCGTTCCTGACGATCAACCCGCACCTGAAGTTCTACAACAACCAGCGCGGATACGTGCTGACGAAGATCGAGCGTGAGCAGATGGCGGCCGACTTCAAGGTCGTGCCCCGGGTCACCGATCCCGGCGCCGAGGTCTACACCCGGGCCACGTTCGTCATCGAGGACCGGGTGCCGGGGGTGCAGCAGACGTACCTGCGGCCGCTCGACCCGACCATCCTGCGCAGGCAGCCGATGACGAGCGAGGAGACCGTCCGCCTGGAGACCGAGCGCCCCTAGCGACCACACCGGCCCGGCCGCCGTCGCGGCCGGGCTTCGGTCCTCCTGCTCAGGACGCGCCGTCGGCGCCGGGGCGGTGCCCGGCCGCCGCTGAAGGAAGATGCCAAGCCATCCTGGTGTTGAATGGTCGGTACCCGCACCCGGACGGAAGGATCGACTGTGCCCACGATCGGCGTACTCGCTCTCCAAGGAGACGTGCGCGAGCATGTGCGCATGCTTCAGGAGGCAGGCGCGACGGCCCATGCCGTCCGCAGACCGGCCGAGCTGGACGCGGTCGACGGACTCGTCATCCCCGGTGGGGAGTCCACCACCATGTGGAAGCTCGCCGAGACCTTCGACATGCTCCAGCCGCTGCGGATGCGGATCAAGGAGGGCATGCCCGCCTACGGTTCCTGCGCCGGCATGATCATGCTGGCTGACAGGATCGAGGACGGCATCGCCGGGCAGCAGACGATCGGCGGCATCGACATGGTGGTCAGGCGCAACGCGTTCGGCCGCCAGGTGGACTCGTTCGAGGAGGATCTGGACTTCGCGGGCGACCGGGTGCACGCGGTGTTCATCCGCGCCCCCTGGGTCGAATCCGTCGGCGGTGATGTCGAAGTGCTGGGCCGGTGCGAGCCTGGGGATAGGATCGTCGCGGTCCGTCAAGGTCCGCTGCTCGCGACATCGTTCCACCCCGAACTCACCGGGGACGCTCGCGTGCACCGTTACTTCGTAGACATGGTTAGGGAGCTCTAAGTAATGTCCGGCCACTCCAAATGGGCGACGACGAAGCACAAGAAGGCAGCGCTCGACGCCAAGCGGGGCAAGCTGTTCGCCAAGCTCATCAAGAACATCGAAGTGGCGGCCCGCACCGGTGGCCCTGACCCGGATGCCAACCCCACCCTCTTCGACGCCATCTTCAAGGCGAAGAAGAACTCCGTGCCCAACGACAACATCGAGCGGGCCCGCAAGCGCGGCGGCGGTCTGGAGGCCGGCGGCGCCGACTGGCAGACGATCATGTACGAGGGTTACGCGCCGGGCGGCGTCGCGGTGCTCATCGAGTGCCTCACCGACAACCGCAACCGCGCCGCCTCCGAGGTGCGCGTCGCGCTGACCCGCAACGGCGGCTCCCTGGCCGACCCCGGGTCCGTGTCCTACATGTTCAACCGCAAGGGCGTCGTCATCGTGCCCAAGAACGGGCTCGACGAGGACACCGTGCTGATGGCCGTGCTGGAGGCGGGCGCCGAGGAGGTCAACGACATGGGTGACTCCTTCGAGGTCGTCTCCGAGGCCGGGGATCTGGTGCCGGTGCGCAAGGCGCTGCAGGAGGCCGGGATCGACTACGACTCGGCCGAGTCGAGCTTCCTGCCGACGATGAGCGTGCCGCTGGACGAGGAGGGCGCCAAGAAGGTGTTCCGCCTCATCGACGCGCTGGAGGACAGCGACGACGTGCAGAACGTCTTCGCCAACTTCGACGTCAGCGACGCGGTGCTGGAGCGTCTGGGCGCCGAATAGCCGCCTTCTCCGCAAGGCACTGGGCCCCGTTCCTGCCGGGCCCTGGCTCTTGCGTGCTCAGTTCTCACGTGCGGTTTCCTCGCGTGGGATCAAGCCCGGGGCCCGTGGCGGCCTTGAGATGCGCGCGAGGCCGGTGGCGGCGTAGGGTCGGGCGACGTGACTTCCCCCACCCCACCGCAGACGTCCTACCGGGCGCTCGGCTGGCTGCTGGCCGTGCCCGCCCTCTTCGGCACGCTCATCACGCTGGTGCTGCCGACGGCGCAGACGATCTGGCTCAGCTTCCAAAGCGGCGGCGTTCTCAAGGAGAGCGCCTATGCGGGGATGTCCAACTACGGTGAGGTGCTGGGCGACGACGCGTTCTGGCGGGCGCTCGGCTTCACGCTCTCGCTGACCGTCGTGCCGCTGCTCGTGGCCGTGGTCGTGGCGCCGCTGCTGGCGGCGGCTCTCGACTGGGGCGGCGCCTGGACGCGGCGGGCCGGGCGGATCGCGCTGTCCCTCGCGATCGTCACGTTCTCGCCCGTGGGCGTGGCGGCGGCCTGGATCCAAGGCCTGAGTCGGGAGGCGTCCGGCCTGGTCGCCCTGGCGCAGGGGCTGAGCGAGCCGGACACGGCCCCGGGCGCGCTGCGCCTGATCGTCGCCGCGGCGACGTTCGGCGTGGTGTGCTCGCTGGCGGTCATCGCGTTCCTGCCCACCCTGCGCGGCGGCACCGTCGCGCCCGCCATGCTCGTCGTCGGCGTGCTCGTGGCGCTCGCCACCGTCGCCGTCGGCCTGCAGACCTTCTCGATCGGGCTGGTCCTCACCAACGGAGGCCCTCAGCGCTCCACAGGGACCCTCGCGGGCCTCCAATACGACTTCGCCTTCAGGATGGCCCAGTTCGGCCGTGGTGCGGCCGTTGCGACGCTCACAGGTGCAGCCCTCGGCGTGCTGGGGATCGTCGCCACCGTCGTCGTCGCGGCCTCCCGGCTACGCATCACGCTCACGCCTGCCGGCGGCACTCCCGCCCCTCCGGCCCCTCAGGCCGTCGCGCGTCCGGACGCCTGGCCGCAGGGCTCCGCACCGCTGCCCGATGGATCCGCCGCCGCCGCGCCTTCCGGCTCCGGCGGCTCGGACCGGCCGCCGAAGACGGCCGGGATGGTGGTCGGGGTGGCGGCGCTGGTCCTCTTCCTGGCCGTGGGGATCCTGCTGTCCTGGCCGTGGATCTCCGGCGTGCTGGGCTCGCCCGGCAGTGCGGCGGGCGGGCTGCGTACGCAGGTCAACACCTGGGTGCCCGCCGTCGCCGGCGCGCTGGTGTCGGTCGGGGTGGCCTACCTGGCCGCTCTCGGGATCGGCGGGCTGCGCCCGCTCGGGCGCGGGAGCGAGTGGCTGCTGCTGGTGTTCGCGCCCTGGCTGTTCGTCGGCACCGGCCCCCTCGGCGTGGCGAACTGGCAGAACATGCGCAACCTCGGCCTGGTCGACACCTTCCTCGCGCTCTTCCCGCCCCTGCTGGTGAGCGTGCCGGCCCTGCTGGTGCTCACCCTGCTGTGCAAGGGACTGGCAGAGCGGAACGACAGGGACTTCTTCAGCGGTGTCGTCCTGCCCTCGCTGCCCATGGCCGGCATCCTGGTGGGGGCCGTCGCGCTGGTGAACGCCCAGGACCTGCTCTGGCCGCTGCTGGTCGCCCAGCAGCCCGGCCTGTTCACGGCACCCGTCGCCCAGGTGAACGAGCTCGGCCGGTACGCCGTCGCCTCGCCCGGCGTCGGCGTCACCACGCCGCTGCTCATGGTCGTCGTCGCGCTGGCCATCGTGGTCGCCGCTCAGCTGCTCTATCTCGACCGGCTCGCCGTACGCGCAAATGGTTCGCGGCGGCGTATCCCGGCTGCGTAAGTTGGATCATTGTGGAAATTCGCGATCTGACTCCGGAGGACCTCGACGACGTCCTCGACATCCGGAAGCGCTCGTTCGGCCCGCTTTCGGCTGCTGACGCCGAGCGCTGGCGTCGCTCGACGATCCCCTTGCTCGGCGAGGGCCGCTATCTCGGCGCCCTCGACGGCTCCAGGCTCACGGCCGCGGCCCGGCTGCGGCAGTTCACGCAGTGGTGGCACGGCAGGCCGCAGCCGATGGCCGGGATCGCGGGGGTCACCGTCTCGCCCGAAGATCGCGGGCGCGGCGTCGGCACGCTGATCATGCGGGCCGTCATCGACCGGGCCGTGGCGCTCGGCGACGCGGTCTCCGTGCTCTACCCGGCCACCACGCCGATCTATCGGGCCCTCGGCTACGAGCACGCCGGGGCGCAGCACAACGTGCGCCTCCCCGCCGAGGCGCTGCGGCAGATCCGCCCCTCCGGGCAGGTCAAGCTGAGCAGGATGGGGGCCGGCGACGGCGCCGAGGTCATCTCCGTGCTGCACCGCGTCCACGCCGCCGCCCGCGCCAGCGGTCCGGTCTCCTGGGACGAGGGCACCTGGAACCTGTGGCTCGAGGACGAGGACGACTTCCTCTACCTCGCTGACGACGGCTTCCTGATCTACCGGTGGAAGGGCGACGACATCCAGGTCGACAACCTCGTCGCCGGATCCGCGGAGACCGCCAGGACGTTGTGGTCCCTGGTCGGCACCGCCTCCTCGATCGCGCAGCACGTCCTCGCGCCCGTGGCGCCTGACGACCCGGTGCTGTGGCTGCTGCGGGAGCGGGGCAAGGAGCACGTCAAGCAGGTGCGCTGGATGTTCAGGGTGCTCGACGTGGCCGCCGCGATCGAGCGCAGGGGATATCCGCTGCCCGTGAGCTGCGAGGCCGTCGTCACCGTGGAGGACCCGGTGCGGGGTGGCGGCACGTGGCGGCTGGAGTTCTCCGGCGGGTCCGGCGCCGCCACGCCAGTGGGGGAGTCCGGCTCCGGCGCGCCGGGCGCGGTGCTCGGCGCGAACGGCCTGGCCGCTCTGTACTGCGGGGTTCCCACGAGCACGCTGCGGCTGGCCGGGCTCATGTCCGGCGACGACCGGCACGACGAGGCCCTGGACGCCGTCTTCGCCGCCAAGCCGTACATGCTCGACTACTTCTGACAGGCTGTCTCGGGGTGTGGGGTGTGTCTGTGACGGCGTGTCTCGGGTGTGGGGCGTGCCTGTGACGACGTGCCGATGGTGGCTGTCCCGTGTGGGGCTCGGGTCAGAGGCGGTCGGCCGGGCGTTTCACGGTGCGCGGCCACCTCGGCCGGGGTAGAGTCTGGTGCCGAACAGGTGTTCGGCGGCGCGGGAGGGACAGGCCGGTGCGGGTGATGGGCGTCGATCCGGGGCTGACCCGGTGCGGTCTGGGCGCCGTCGAGGGGCGTCCGGGCGCGCCATTGACGCTGGTGGGCGTCGGAGTGATCCGCACCGGCGCGGACGAGGAGCTCGGCACGCGGCTCGTCGGCATCGAGGCGGGGATCGAGCAGTGGCTCGACGACATCCGCCCCGACGCGGTGGCGGTCGAGCGGGTCTTCAGCCAGCACAACGTACGCACCGTCATGGGCACCGCCCAGGCCGCCGGCATCGCCGTGCTGTGCGCGGCCAGGCGGGGCCTGCCGGTGGCGCTGCACACCCCGTCCGAGGTCAAGGCCGCCATCACCGGCAGCGGCACCGCCGACAAGAAGCAGATCGGCGCCATGGTGACCCGCCTGCTGCGGCTGCCCGAGATGCCCAAGCCCGCCGACGCCGCCGACGCGCTCGCGCTGGCCATCTGCCACGTGTGGCGCGGCGGCGCCCAATCACGCCTCGCCGAGGCCCTGGCCCGGGCCACACGAAAGGACGTCAGGCGATGAACGCGCCGGCCACGATGAGTCACGCGGTGGGTCGCCCGCTGGATCGCGCCGTGCGTGGTCCGCTGGGTCGTGCGGTGGGTCGCCCGCTGGATCGCGTGGTGGGCCGCCTGCTGGATCGAGCGGCGAGTCGAGTGATGATCGTGTCAGGTGCGGAGGGCGAGCTGTGATCGCGTCGGTGGCGGGACGGGTGGCGGCGATCGCGCCGGACGGGGCGGTGATCGAAGTCGGTGGGGTCGGCATGCTCGTCCACTGCACCCCGGGCACGCTCGCCACGCTGCGCGTCGGAGAGGCGGCCCGGCTGGCGACGTCGCTGGTGGTGCGCGAGGAGTCGCTCACCCTCTACGGCTTCGCCACCGACGACGAGCGGGCCGTGTTCGAGCTGCTGCAGACCGCCAGCGGCGTCGGGCCCAAGCTGGCACTCGCCATGCTCGCCGTGCACACGCCCAACGCGCTGCGGGTGGCCGTGGCAGGCGCCGACCTCAAGGCGCTCACGCAGGTGCCGGGCATCGGGCAGAAAGGCGCCCAGCGCATCGTGCTGGAGCTCAAGGACCGGCTCGGGACGCCCGAGGAGGCCGTCAACGCCGCGCTCAACGGAGAGCGGCGGGTGGCGGTGTGGCGGGAGCAGGTCCACTCGGGGCTGGTGGGGCTGGGCTACTCCAGCAAGGACGCCGACGAGGCGCTCGCCACCGTGGAGCCGGACGCCGACGCCGAGCTCGCCGCCGGTCGCCAGCCCCAGGTCGCCGCTCTGCTGAAGGCGGCGCTTCGATCGCTGAGCGTGCGATGATCGCGTTCCGGTCCTGTTCCGGTGGCGCTGTTTTCCACGTTGGCAAGGCCGCCTCGCCCCGTCGCTGCGCGGTGAGTGCTGAGGGCCGTACGGTGAGAACTTCGGACCCTGAGGTGGGCGATCCGGTGAGGGGGTGTGGTGGGCGTGGGATTTGAGCGTGAGCTCGTGTCGGCCGATGCCGCGGGCGACGAGCTGCAGATCGAGGCGGCCCTGCGGCCCAAGCGGCTCAGCGAGTTCATCGGCCAGGGCCGGGTGAGAGAGCAGCTGTCGCTCGTGCTCGAGAGCGCCCTGCGGCGGCGGCGGCCGCCCGACCACGTGCTGATGAGCGGGTCCCCGGGACTCGGCAAGACCACCCTGGCCATGATCGTCGCGGCCGAGCTGAACGCGCCGCTCCGCATCACCTCGGGCCCCGCGCTGGAGCGGGCCGGCGACCTCGCCGCCATCCTGTCCACGCTGGCCGAGGGCGAGGTGCTGTTCATCGACGAGATCCACAGGATGGCCCGGCCCGCCGAGGAGATGCTCTACCTCGCCATGGAGGACTTCCGGGTCGACATCGTCGTCGGCAAGGGCCCGGGCGCCACCGCCATCCCGCTCGACATCGCGCCGTTCACCCTGGTCGGCGCCACCACCCGGGCCGGGCTGCTGCCGGCCCCGCTGCGCGACAGGTTCGGCTTCACCGCCCACATGGACTTCTACGAGGCGGCCGAGCTGGAGCAGGTGCTCTACCGCTCGGCCAAGCTGCTCCGCCTCGACCTCCCCGCCGAGGGCGCCCACGAGATCGCCAGGCGCTCGCGCGGCACACCCCGCATCGCCAACCGCCTGCTGAGACGCGTACGCGACTTCGCCGACGTGCGGGCCGACGGCGTGATCAACCGAGAGATCGCCGCCGCGGCGCTCAACCTCTACGAGGTGGACGCCGAAGGGCTCGACCGGCTCGACCGGGCGGTGCTGGGCGTGCTGCTGAGGAAATTCGGCGGCGGCCCGGTCGGCCTGTCCACGCTCGCGGTGGCCGTGGGGGAGGAGCCGGAGACGGTCGAGGTGGTGGCCGAGCCGTTCCTCGTACGCCAAGGACTGCTGGCCAGGACGCCGCGCGGCCGGGTGGCGACCGCGGCCGCGTGGGCGCACCTCGGTATGACACCACCATCGGATGCGTTCGGAGCGTCACTTTTCGGCTGATCACAGAACGGTTGCAACCGTTTCAAATCGGGAACTTCCCCGCGCGCCGAAACGCTGCCTCGTTGCCGCGTTTCGCAACAAGCGCCTACACTCCGTGGCTTGGCTGGCTGTGTAGGCTGACGGGCTGAGCGGCGCGGCCCGACGCAACGCACGGAATTTCCGGCGCGAGGCCGGTGTCAACTTTTTGTACGGCAATGAAAGGTCGCCCCTTATGGACATGGGACAACTCGGTAGCATCCTGCCGCTGATTCTTCTGGTGGTGGTGTTCTACTTCCTGCTGATCCGCCCCCAGCGCAAGCGCCAGCAAGAGGCGATCAAGATGCAAAACTCCCTGGCGCCCGGCACCCGCGTCATGACCACGACCGGTCTGTTCGCGACCGTTGTCTCGGTGGACAATGAGGACGTCGTCCTCGAGGTCGCGCCCGGCATCGAAACCCGCTGGGTGAAGGCCGCGATCGGCCGCGTCGTCGCCCCCGGAGAGCCTCCGGCAGCAGGGGAGCGGGATGCGGACGAGTCCGGGGAGGACACGAACGAGTCCGAGCCCAGCGCGGATCGCAACGACGGTCAGGACACCAACACCAAGCAGTCCTGACTAAGCTCTGCGACAAACCTCTATCCGAAAGAACTGACGACCAGTGGCCCGACCGACCAGCCGCCACAGCCGACCGGGGCGAACGCTCCTGGTGCTGCTGGCGCTCATCCTCGCCCTGGGCGGGACGATGTTCCTGCAGAAGGCGTATACGCCCAAGCTCGGACTCGACCTCGCCGGCGGCACGACGGTGACCCTGTCCCCCGTGACGCAGAACGGTGCCTCTCCTCCTGAGGAGATCATGGACCGCGCGGTCAACATCATCCGCGACCGGGTCAACGGCACCGGCATCTCCGATGCGGAGGTCGCCAAGTCAGGCGACAACATCATCATCTCCATCCCGGGCGTCGGACAGAATGAGGCCATCCAGCTGGTCGCCACCACCGCGGAGCTGCGTTTCCGCCAGGTGCTCGCCCTGCAGGCCACGCAGATTCCGCAGGAGCTGGCCACCAACGCTCCCACGCCGGCCGCCTCGCCCTCGGCTTCCGCGACGGGGTCGGCCAAGCCGTCCCAGTCGGCGGGCTCGCCGGCGCCCAGCGCCTCTCCGACGGGCAAGGCCCTGTCGTCGGCGCTGACCGCGCCGACCCCGAGCGCGCAGCCGACGGCCACGCAAGCCGGCCAGAAGCAGGACAAGAAGGGCCAGAACGCCAAGGCCACGCCGACGGCGAGCCCGACCGCCCCGGCCAGCACGCCGCCCGCTGAGGACCCCAACGCCGGGATCAACACCGAGGGTATCGACCCCGCGGTGCTCAAGCAGTTCCAGGCGCTCGACTGCGCCGACCCCAAGAAGCGCGGCCAGGGCGTCCAGGACGACCCGAAGAAGCAGTTCGCCGCCTGCGATGCCGACGGCAGCGCCAAATACGTCCTCGACGTCGCCAGGGTCGTCGGCACCGACATCGACACCGCCTCCGCGGGCATCCGCCAGGGCACCACCGAGTGGATCGTCCAGCTCGACTTCAAGAGCAAGGGCGCGGGCGAGTGGGGCAAGCTCACCACGGAGGCCTACAACTCGCAGGCGCCGCGCAACCAGGTCGCGGTCGTCCTCGACGGCGTCGTCATCACCGCGCCCAACATCATCAGCCCGATCCCCGGCGGCCGGGCCGAGATCACCGGCGGCTTCACCCAGGCCAGCGCCACCACGCTGGCCGACCAGCTGAAGTACGGCGCGCTGCCGCTGAAGTTCAACCGCAGCTCCGTCGACACGGTCTCCTCGACCCTGGGCCAGGACCAGCTGCGGGGCGGCCTGATCGCGGGCGTCATCGGGCTTGCGCTCGTGGTGCTCTACTGCCTGCTCTACTACCGCGGCCTGGGCATCGTGGCGGTGCTGAGCCTCGTGGTGGCCACGGTCATCACGTACACGTCGGTGGTCGTGCTGGGCACGAACGCCAACTTCCGGTTGTCGCTTCCGCACATCATCGGCTTGGTGGTCTCGATCGGCATCACCGCCGACTCCTTCATCGTCTACTTCGAACGCATACGTGACGAAATGAAGGAAGGGCGGCGCACGCTCCGGGCGGCCGTCGAGGTGGCCTGGGTCCGTGCCCGGCGCACGATCCTGATCGCCGACGCCGTCATGTTCATCGCCGCGATCGTGCTCTACTTCCTGGCGGTGGGCGGTGTGGCCGGGTTCGCGTTCGCGATGGGCCTGACCACGCTGATCGACGTCGTGGTGGTGTTCCTGTTCACGAAGCCGTTCATCGCCATGCTGGCGAAGGTGAAGTTCTTCGCCAAGGGGCACCCGCTGTCCGGTCTCGACGCCGAGCGCATGAGCGAAGTCAGCAGCACGACCGGCCGCACGACCACTCCGCAGGAGGCCTGAGATGGGACTCGCGCGTCGCCTCTATCGCGGCGAGATCGACGTCGACTTCGTCGGCAAATGGAGGCTGTGGTACAGCCTGTCCGGCTTCCTGCTGCTCGTGTCGCTGGCCGGTCTGCTGTTCAACGGCCTCAACCTGGGCGTGGAGTTCAAGGGCGGCACGGTCTACTCGTTCGAGGCCCCGACGGCCACCGTCGAGACCATCCGCGAGTCCATCCGCGAGGAGGGCGTGCACCAGGTGATCGTCCAGTCGGCCGGCGACGGCTGGCGGGTGACCACCGAGAGCCTGTCGGAGGACACCCGGGCACAGGTGCAGTCCGAGATCGCCAAGGACTTCAACACGCCGGCCGGCGAGGTCAGCATTCAGGCCATCGGTCCGTCCTGGGGCGGTGAGGTCTCCCAGCAGGCCTGGATCGGCCTGGGTGTGTTCATGGTGGCGATCATCCTGTATCTGTCGATGGCGTTCGAGCCGAAGATGGCGCTGGCCGCCATCGTCGCGCTCATCCACGACCTCGTCATCACGGCCGGCATCTACGCCTGGTCGGGGTTCGAGGTCACGCCGGCGACGCTGCTCGGCTTCCTGACCATCCTCGGTTACTCGCTCTACGACGCGGTCGTGGTGTTCGACATGATCAAGGAGGTCACGGCCAAGCTGGGGCACACGTCGAAGATGACGTACTCGATGGCGGCCAACAACGCGCTCAACCACACGCTGATCCGGTCGCTCAACACCTCGCTGGTCGCGATCCTGCCGGTGGCGGCGATCTTGTTCATCGGCACCACGCTGCTCGGCGCGGGCACGCTGAAGGACCTGTCGCTGGCCCTGTTCGTCGGCATGATCGTCGGTACGTACTCCTCGCTCTGCGTGGCCACACCGCTGCTGGTGACGCTGAAGGAGCGCGAGCCGAAGTACCAGGCCATCGCCAGGAGGCTCGCCTCCACGGGTGGTGGCAAGAAAGGTTCCAAAAGCGCCGCGGTAGCCAAGGGGTAGCCCGCACCGCGTAGCCGACGCCCTCGCCCGTGACCGGGCGGGGGCGTCGCGTTGTGACCGGCCCAGGAGGCTGGGCGGCGACCGGGAACGGGGCGGGACCGGTCCGCTTGGGGGCCGGAATGCATCATCATGGAGCCCGGCACACGGCCGGTGGAAAGAGGCGAGGAAACCCATGAGCGAGCTGAGCACGATGATCTTGGATCGGATCCGGGACATCCCGGATTACCCGAAGCCGGGAGTCATGTTCAAGGACATCACCCCGCTTCTGGCGGACCCTGTGGCGATGGCCGCCGTGGTGGAGGAGCTGGCCGGGCTGCACCAGGTGGACAAGATCGTGGGGATCGAGGCACGCGGGTTCATCCTGGCCGCGCCGGTGGCGTACCGGGCGGGGGCCGGGTTCGTGCCGGTGCGCAAGAAGGGGAAACTGCCCGCCGCGACCCTCGAAGAGTCCTACGATCTGGAATACGGCTCCGCGACCATCGAGGTGCACCGTGACGCTTTCGCGCCCGGTGACCGGGTTCTCATCGTCGACGACGTGCTCGCCACGGGCGGCACGGCGAAGGCGGCCGTGGAGTTGGTGGAGAGGGCCGGCGCCGAGGTCGTGGGCATCGCGGTGCTGATGGAGCTGGCATTTCTCAAGGGCCGGGAGCGTTTGCCGGGAGTGGAGTTGCATTCCCTGGTGATCGTCTGAGCCCGGTCGGCGACAGCCGGGCTTTGCCACCTGGATACACTGGGGGATCTGGACTCGAACGTGAGGAGCCAAATCGCGTGAGGAGTCATTGCGGGAGGAGTCTGTGTGCCCCGTGATGCAGTCGTGCCCGACGTAACCGACTCCGGCAGTGCCGAGCCGAGCGGCGTGCCGGCAACGCGCCGGCGGCGGTTTGGGGGTGGGGCCATGAACCCGGTGCTGGAGCCGCTGTTCCGCACGGTCCGCGCCACCCACCCCAAGGCCGACCTGCGCGTGATCGAGCGTGCTTACGACGTCGCCGCCTACCACCACCGCGACCAGAAGCGGAAGTCCGGCGACCCATACATCACGCATCCGCTCGCCGTGGCCACCATCCTCGCCGAGCTCGGCACCGACGACGAGACGTTGTGCGCGGCGCTGCTGCACGACACCGTCGAGGACACCGCCTACAGCCTTGACGAGCTGCGCGGCGACTTCGGCGAGACGATCGCGTCCCTGGTCGACGGCGTCACCAAGCTGGACAAGGTGAAGTTCGGCGACGCCGCGCAGGCCGAGACCGTACGCAAGATGGTGGTCGCGATGGCACGTGACATCCGCGTGCTGATCATCAAGCTGGCCGACCGGCTGCACAACATGCGCACCATGCGCTACCTGCCCGAGCACAAACGGCACCAGAAGTCCCGCGAGACCCTCGAGATCTTCGCGCCGCTGGCCCACCGTCTGGGCATGAACACGATCAAGTGGGAGCTCGAGGACCTCGCCTTCGCCATGCTCTACCCCAAGCGCTACGACGAGATCGCGCGCATGGTGTCGGAGCGGGCGCCGCGCAGGGACCTGTTCCTGCAGGAGGTCATCGAGAAGGTCTCCGGCGACCTGCGCGAGGCGAAGATCCGCGCGGTGGTCAAGGGCCGGCCGAAGCACTACTACTCGGTCTACCAGAAGATGATCGCGCGTGACGTGGCGTTCGACGACATCTACGACCTGGTGGGCATCCGCGTCCTGGTCGACACCGTGCGCGACTGCTACGCGGCGCTCGGGACCATCCACGCCCGGTGGAACCCGGTGCCCGGGCGGTTCAAGGACTACATCGCGATGCCCAAGTTCAATATGTACCAGTCGCTGCACACGACGGTGATCGGTCCCGAGGGCAAGCCGGTGGAGCTGCAGATCCGCACCCACGCGATGCACCACAGGGCCGAGTACGGCGTGGCCGCGCACTGGAAGTACAAGGAGGAGGTCGGCGGCTCGGGCCCTCCCGGCAAGGTCAAGCCGGGCAGCGACATGGCCTGGCTGCGCCAGCTCCTCGACTGGCAGAAGGAGACCTCCGACCCGGGCGAGTTCCTGGATTCGCTGCGCTTCGACCTGTCGGTCTCCGAGGTCTACGTGTTCACCCCGAAGGGGCAGGTCATCGCGCTGCCCGAGGGGGCCACTCCCGTCGACTTCGCCTACGCCGTGCACACCGAGGTGGGTCACCGCTGCATCGGGGCCCGCGTCAACGGGCGGCTGGTGCCGCTGGAGTCGCGGCTGGGCAACGGTGACACCGTCGAGATCTTCACCTCCAAGTCGCCGGACGCCGGGCCGTCGCGCGACTGGCTGAAGTTCGTCAAGTCGGGCCGGGCCCGCAACAAGATCCGGCAGTGGTTCTCCAAGGAGCGCCGCGAGACCGCGATCGAGGCGGGCAAGGAGGCCATCGGCCGCGCCATGCGCAAGCAGGGGCTGCCGCTGCAGCGGCTGATGTCCGGCGAGGCGCTGCTGGCCCTGGCCCGCGACCTGCGCTACCCCGACGTGTCGGCGCTGTACGCGGCCGTGGGGGAGGGGCACACCGCGGCGCAGGCCGTCGTGCAGAAGCTCGTGGCCTCGATCGGCGGCGTCGACAGCGCCGAGGAGGACATCGCCGAGACCGCCCTGCCGACCCGGCTGCGCGGCCGCCCCCGGGGCGGCGGCGCGGGCGTCGTGGTGGCCGGGGACGCCGACGTATGGGTGCGTCTGTCGAAGTGCTGCACCCCGGTGCCCGGTGACGAGATCGTCGGATTCGTCACCCGCGGGCACGGCGTGTCCGTGCACCGGGGCGACTGCACCAACGTGCAGCAGCTCAAGTCGCAGCCGGACCGGCTGGTGGAGGTCAGCTGGTCGCCGAGCGACGACAGCGTCTTCCTGGTGGCCATCCAGGTGGAGGCGCTGGATCGGCCGCGCCTGCTGTCCGACGTCACCCGGACGCTGTCCGACCAGCACGTCAACATCCTGAGCGCTTCGGTCACGACGTCGCGGGACCGGGTCGCGATCAGCAAGTTCACGTTCGAGATGGGGGACCCGAAGCACCTGGGGCACGTCCTGAAGGCCGTGCGCAGCATCCAGGGGGTCTTCGACGTCTACCGGGTCAGCGGAGCCGGCAGCTGACCGACGGCCCCTCGCGGGGCTTCGGTCCTTCGCTCGGCAGGCGACAGCGGCCCACTCTGGACCGCTGCGATTGGCAGGGCGCCGTGGGCGCTGCTGCGTGGTGCCGGCCGATGCTGCCACCGGATCACCGTGCTGCCGATCAGAGGCTTCGGGGCTGGAGGTCCATCTGGGGCGCCGGCCGCCGAGCCGCCGGACCGGGCCGTGCCGGCGGGTCAGCGGGGGCGCAGGTCGGGGAGGTTGACGACGATGGCCTCCTGGGTGCTGCGGGCGATCACGACGACCGCCTCCTGAGCCGGGTCCGGGTTCTCCTCGCGATGAGGCACGTACGGCGGCACGAAGACGTAGTCGCCCGGCTTGGTCTCCAGCCGCACCTCCCGCGCCCCCTCCAGGAACACGAACGACGGCGTGCCGCTGACCACGTAGATCGCCGTCTCCGACGCCCCATGGTGATGATCGGAGGACCGGGTGGCGGGCGCCACGTGCGTCTGCCCCATCCACAACCGCGCCGACCCGGCGGTGGCCCCGCTGATGGCCGCCAGCCGCCGCATGCCCGAGCTCTGCGCCGTGCCGCCCGAGAGCCCCTCTGCGGGCACGTGACGCAGCGGCCGGTGAAACGGGTCCCCCTCGGCCCGATAGCCCTCCCAGAGCCGCCCTCCCGCCCCCTCAAGCACGTCTGAGGCCACGGCGGCCAGCCGTGCCGGGTCGTCGTGCGCGGCGAGCAGCTCGGCGGCCAGGTCCGGGTCATGCGCGCGCAGCTCGCGCAGCAGCCACTTGCCGCTGCCCTGCCACCTGCGCCCGAACCCCAGGGCCATCCTGGCCGTCTCCTGCACCACCTGCCACCGGAGGAACGTCTGCTCGCCGGGATCGATCGCCCCCGACAGGTCGTCCAGGAGGTCGGAGAGCGCGTATCTGGCCCGCTCGGCCTCAGTGTGCGTCAACCCGCCCGGGCCGGCCGCCAGGCGCTTGCTCAGGGCCGTCTGGAGGTCGCTGGCGCGGCCGCTGGTCCGGTCGGTCAGCACCGCGCCCTCGGCGCACATCCGCGCCAGGGTGGGCTGCCGCCGGTCGAAGTCCTTGTCGAGGTAGGCGTGCAGGCTGGTCTCGCTGTGCACGAACAGCTCGACCGGCCACCCGCGCCAGCGCAGCGACTCGCGATAAGGGACGGGCAGGCCGTCGAGCACCACGACGACGTCCAGGTCCGAGGTGCTGGTGCGCTGCTCGGTGAGCACGCTGCCGCCGACGAAGGCGTACAGGGCCCCCGGGAACATCTCCTCGACGAGAGCGCGAGCGGCGCTGACGGGATCCATGGCGCAAGCCTAGATCGCAGGCCGCTCCGCGTGCCGCCCGATTCCCCACGATCGGGCGGGAAGGCGACGTCAGCTGAACTCGGCCAGCGTCCGCTCGGCCTCCTCGAGCCAGGAGCGGCGGGCCACCAGGGCTTCCTCGGCCTCCTTGACGTCCTTGGCACGCCCGGCCGCCTGCGCCTTGGCCAGCCGCTTCTCCAGCTGCTCGATCGAGGTGCGCAGCTGGTCGACCGTGCTCTGCGCGCGGGCCCTGGCCTCGGGGTTGGACCGCTTCCACTCGGCGTCCTCGGCCTTGCGCACGGCCTCGTCGACCTTGCGCAGCCCGCCCTCGAGCCGGTCGCGCTGCTCGCGCGGCACCGGGCCCGCGGCCTCCCACCGCTCCAGGATGTGCCGCAGCGCGCCCCGGGCCGTACGTACGTCGGTGACCGGAAGGATCTTCTCCGCCTCGGCCAGGAGCTCCTCCTTGACCTGCGCGTTGGCCGCCAGCGAGGCGTCCCGCTCGGCGAAGACCGCCGACCGGGCCTGGAAGAACTGGTCCTGCGCGGCCTTGAAGCGGCCCCACAGCTCGTCCTCGGCCTCGCGCGAGGCCCGCCCTGCGCTCTTCCACTGCTGCATCAGCTCGCGGTAGACGGCCGCGGTCTGGCCCCAGTCGGTGGAGTCCGCGAGCGCCTCGGCCTCGGCGACGATGCGCTCCTTGGCCGCGCGGATGCCCTCGCGCTGCTCGTCCAGGCCCGCGAAGTACTGCTTGCGCCGCTTGGCGAACGCCGTGCGGGCGGCCGACAGCCGCTTCCACAGCGCCGCCTCGGTGACCCTGTCGATGCGGTCGGCGGCTTTCCACTCCTCGACCAGCTGGCGCAGCCGCTCGCCGCCCGACTTCCAGTGGGTGGTCTCGTCGGCGATCCGCTCGGCCTCGCCGACGATGCGCTCTTTGACCGCCCTGGCCTCGGCGCGCGCGTGCTCACGGGCCGCCTTGACCTCCTCGCGGCGCTGGGCGACCAGCTCCGTCAGGCCGTCCAGGCGGGTGGTCAGCGCGGCCAGGTCGCCGATGGCGTGGGCGTCCGCGACGGCCTCGCGCAGCTTGGCGATGCTGGCCTCGGCCTGCGCCGGTGCCAGATCCGTGCCCCGCACCCGCTGCTCGAGCAGCTGAACCTGGCCCGCCAGCTCGTCGTACTTGCGATGGAAGTAGGCCAGTGCCTCTTCGGGTTCACCGGCCTGCCAGGAGCCGACGGCCCGCTCTCCCTCAGCCGTACGCACGTAGACGGTGCCGTCGTCGTCTACCCGGCCCCACGGGTCGGTGCTCACCGTGTCCTCCCGCACTATCCATCAGACCCTTCGGGACATACTCGTCCCTAGTTTGTATTACGTCAGCTCTTGCCGGCGATTGTCACGTCTTTGATTTCGACGGATTGCTTCGGTGCTCCCGTCCCGTCCCCCATGTCGGCGATGACGCCTGCTTTGCTTACCTTGTCCAGGATGTCGAGCCCCTTGGTGATCGTACCCACCGGCGTGTAAAGCGGGTCGAGTTGGATGTCTCCGAAAACGAGGAAGAACTGGCTTCCCGTGCTGCCCGGCGCCTGCGTTTTGGCCATCGCCATCACACCACGCTTGTACTGGGCACCCTGCAGGTTCTCCTCGGCCAAGACGTAGCCGGGGCCGCCCGAGCCGTCCTGGCTCTTGCCGTCGGCCTTGGCGGTCGGGTCGCCGCACTGCAGCATCGGGAACTTGTCGCTGCCGAGCCGGTGGCACTTGCTGCCGTCGTAATACTTCTTCTTCGCCAGGAATTCCAGCGAGTTGGTCGTGCAGGGCGCCTTGGCGTTGTTGAGCTCGACCACGATGTCGCCCTGGTTGGTCTTGAACGTCATCGTCTTCGCGGCGGGCGTGGTCTTGACGCTCTTCGGCGGCATGCCGACGTCCTTGACCTGCCCGCCGGCGGTGTCCTTGACGTAGTCGCAGGTGCCGGTCGCCGCGTCGTACGGCTTCGGCCCCGTGCTCGCGCTCGGCGCCGCCGTGGCGGTGTCGGCGGCCGACGCCGAGGGCGTTGCGGCCGCCTCCGTGGTTTGATCACCGCCGCCCAGCAGGGCGACCGCCGCCACGATGCCGCCGACCACGATCACCACGCCCACAGTGGAGCCGATGATCGCCGTGCGCTTGGCCTTCTGCTCGCGCTCGACACGGCGCTGCATCTGCCGCTCGTAGTGCTCACGCGCCAGCTGCTTCTGCCGGTCCTTCCCCGTGGCCACCGCTTTGCCTCCCATAGTCAATCAACTGAGGTGGGCGAATCGTATCGGCCAATGGGTAATGATTCGCAGCCCGGCGACCCGCACCGGTACCCTTCGGTTACATTCCCATTGGCTTTTCGACGAGATCACCTGAGGCAGATGCTCATCGCTGGCTTCCCCGCAGGGGCCTTCCAGACCAATTGTTACGTCGTCGCGCCTGCCGCCGGTGAGGAGTGCGTCATCGTCGATCCAGGTCAGGACGCGACCGAAGGCGTCGACGAGCTGCTGCGCGAGCACCGGCTCAAGCCGGTCGCGGTCCTGCTCACCCACGGCCACCTCGACCACGTCTGGTCGGTCGCCCCGGTCTGCGGTGCGCGCGACGTCCCCGCGTGGATCCACCCCGAGGACCGCCACCTGCTGAGCGACCCGGCCGCGGGCTGGTCCGGCACGAGCGCCTCGCTGTTCGGCGGCCTCACGCTGAGCGAGCCCGACGATGTGCGCGAGCTGAGCGACGGCGCGGTCCTCAAGCTGGCCGGCCTCGAGCTCGCGGTGGACCACACGCCCGGCCATACCAGGGGGTCGGTGAGCTTCCGGCTGCCCGATGACGAGATCATGTTCTCGGGCGACCTGCTGTTCGCCGGCTCCATCGGACGTTCTGACCTGCCCGGGGGCGACTACCCGACGATCCTGCGCAGCCTGGCTGCCAAGTGCCTGCCGCTGCCTGACGATACGGTCGTCCTGCCGGGCCACGGACCACAGACCACGATCGGCCGCGAGCGCGCTACCAACCCATACTTGAAAGAAGCAGCGCCGCACGCCGGTCCCACACGAGGGATCTAATGAGCTTCCAAGCACCCAAAGGCGTCAAGGAGTACGTCCCACCGCAGGCCTCGACGTTCTACGCGATTCGCGGAGCGTTCGCGGAGACGGCCAGGCGTGCGGGCTACGCCTACCTCGAGACTGCGGTTTTCGAGGACACCCAGCTGTTCGCGCGCGGCGTCGGCGAGTCCACCGACGTCGTGAGCAAGGAGATGTACACCTTCACCGACCGCGGCGGCAGGTCGCTGACGCTGCGCCCGGAGTTCACCGCAGGCGTGCTGCGCGCGGTCCTGGAATATGGCCTGCACCGCGGCCAGCTCCCGGTGAAGGTCTGGACCGACGGACCGGTCTTCCGCGCCGAAGCGCCTCAGGAGGGCCGCTACCGCCAGTTCTACCAGCTCGACCTGGAGGCGATCGGCAGCGAGGACCCGGCCGTCGACGCCGAGACCATCGCGCTGGCCTGGCAGTGGTACTCCGCGCTCGGCCTCACCCAGGTGCGGTTGCTGCTCAACTCGCTGGGCTGCAAGGAATGCCGCCCGGCTTACCGCGCCCGGTTGCAGGAGTTCCTGCGCGCGCTCGACCTTGACGAGGCCACCAGGGCCCGAATCGAGATCAATCCGTTGCGCGTGCTCGACGACAGGCGCCCCGAGGTCCGTGCGCAGCTGGAGGGAGCGCCGCTCATCGGCGACCACCTCTGCCCTGCCTGCAAGGCCTACCACGACCGGGTCAAACAGCTGCTGGCCGACCTCGGCGTCTCGTGGGAGGACGCGCCCAGGCTGGTGCGCGGGCTCGACTACTACACCCGCACCACCTTCGAGTTCGACCACCCGCTGCTGGGCGCACAGTCCGGCATTGGCGGTGGCGGCCGCTACGACGGGCTCTCCGAGGCCATCGGCGGGCCACCGTTGCCCGGCATCGGCTTCGGCCTCGGCCTCGACCGCACGGTGATCGCCATGGAGAGGGAGGGCATCGCGCTCGCCGCCCCGCCTCGGTGCGAGGTGTACGGTGTGGCGCTGGGCGACGAGGCGGCGCGCGCCATGTTCAAGCTCGTGAACGAGCTGCGCGCGGCCGGTGTCGCCGCCGACATGGCCTACGGCGGCAAGGGGCTCAAGGGCGCCATGAAGGGCGCCGACCGTTCGGGCGCCGCGTTCGCGCTGATCCTGGGCGAGCGCGACCTGGCCGCCGAGGCCGTGCAAGTGAAAGACCTGACCACCGCTGACCAGACCGAGGTGCCCTTGACCGAGGTCGTCGAATTCTTGAAAGGGAAAGTGCAGTGATCCGCACGCATACGGCCGGGTCGCTCCGCGAGGAGCACGCCGGGCAGCAGGTGACGCTCGCGGGATGGGTGGCCCGCCGCCGCGACCATGGCGGCGTGGTCTTCATCGACCTGCGTGACGCCTCCGGCTCGGCGCAGGTGGTCTTCCGCGAGGAGGACCACGCCCACGACCTGCGCGCCGAATACTGCGTGAAGGTCGTCGGCGCGGTCCGCCTGCGCCCCGAGGGCAACGAAAACCCCGACCTGCCCACCGGCAGGATCGAGGTCGTGGCCGACACGGTGGAGGTGCTGAGCGAGTCGGCGCCGCTGCCGTTCCCGATCGAGGGCAACGTGGGCGTCTCGGAGGAGGCGCGGCTGAAATACCGCTACCTCGACATCCGCCGCCAGCAGGTGGCCAATGCGATGCGCACCCGCTCCAAGGCCACCTACCTCGCCAACGAGGTCATGCACGAGCTCGGCTTCGTCTACGTCGAGACGCCCACGCTGACCCGCTCCACCCCCGAGGGCGCCCGCGACTTCCTCGTGCCGGTGCGCCTGCAGCCCGGCAATTGGTATGCCCTGCCGCAGTCGCCCCAGTTGTTCAAGCAGCTGCTGCAGGTGGGCGGGCTCGAGCGTTACTACCAGCTCGCCAAGTGCTACCGCGACGAGGACCTGCGGGCCGACCGGCAGCCGGAGTTCACCCAGATCGACGTCGAGATGTCCTTCGTGGACCAGGAGGACGTCATCGAGGTCGGCGAGAAGCTGATCGGCCGGCTGTGGAAGGAGATCGCCGGCTACGAGCTGCCGACGCGGCTGCCGCGCATGACGTACGCCGACGCCATGGCCCGCTACGGCTCCGACAAGCCCGATCTGCGCTTCGGCCAGGAGCTGGTCGAGATGACCGCCTACTTCGCGAACACGTCGTTCCGCGTCTTCCAGGCCGAATACGTCGGCGCGGTCGTCATGCCGGGCGGCGCCTCGCAGACCCGCAAGGAGCTCGACGGCTGGCAGGAGTGGGCCCGTTCGCGCGGCGCCAAGGGCCTGGCCTACGTGCTCGTGCAGGAGGACGGCACGCTCGGCGGCCCGGTGGCCAAAAACCTGTCCGAGGAGGAGGCCGGCGGGCTGGCGGCCAAGGTCGGCGCCAACCCGGGTGACGCGATCTTCTTCGCGGCCGGCCCCCGGCACTCCTCCCGTGACCTGCTCGGCGCCGCCCGTCTGGAGATCGGCCGGCGCTGCGACCTGATCGACGAGTCGGCGTGGTCGTTCCTGTGGGTCGTCGACGCCCCCATGTTCGAGCCGGTGCACGACGAGGTGGGCCGCGAGATCGGCTGGACGGCCGTGCACCACCCGTTCACCGGTCCCAAGCCGGAGTGGGCCGACAACTTCCAGGACCACCCGGGCGAGGCCCTCGCCTACGCCTACGACATGGTGTGCAACGGCATGGAGATCGGCGGAGGCTCGATCCGTATCCACCGGGCCGAGATGCAGCAGCGTGTCTTCGACGTGCTCGGCATCTCCAAGGAGGAGGCCGAGAGCAAGTTCGGCTTCCTGCTCGAGGCGTTCAAGTACGGCCCGCCGCCGCACGGCGGCATCGCCTACGGCTGGGACCGGATCTGCATGCTGCTGTCCGGCGGCGACTCGATCCGCGACGTGATCGCCTTCCCGAAGACGGCCTCCGGCTTCGACCCGCTCACCGCCGCGCCCACGCCGATCACGGCCGACCAGCGCAAGGAGGCAGGCGTCGACGCCCAGCCCAAGGCCTGAACGACGGCTGCTCAAGGCGTGAACGCAAGAACGGCAGGCGCCCGCGTTGCGGGGCCTGCCGTTCTTGTGTCTCCTACTTGACCGTGACGCTCTTGATCACGATCGGCGTCTTCGGGGCGGTGGAGCCGCCGTCGCCGGTGATGTCGTCCTCGTTGACGGTGACGCCGTCCTTGGCGACCTTCTCGATGATCTCCAGGCCGGACTTCACTATGCCCAGCACCGAATACTGCGGCTCGATCTGCGCGTTCTCGTCCGACATCGAGATGGCGAACTGACTGCTGTTCTGGCCGGCCGCGTCCTGAGGCTGGGTCAGGAACACCACACCCCTGGTGTACGGCACCACGCCCACGGCCTCGTCGCCGAACACGTACCCCGCGGTGCCGAGGCCGTCCGTCGGGTTCTTGCCGTCCGCCTTGGCCTGAGGGTCGCCGCACTGCAGCAGGAACAGACCGGTCGTCTCCGGCGTCGCGAGGCGGTGGCACTTGGTGTTGTCGTAGAACTTCTTCTTGGCCAGGAACGCCATGGAGTTCACCGAGCACGGGGTGGCGTTCGCGTCCACGTCGATGACGATGTCACCGTGGTTGGTCTTGATCGTCATCGTGCTGAGCTTCAGGTTGGGCTTCTTGCCGGGCATCCCCACGTACTTGTTCGGAACCGAGTCGTCCCGCTTGTACGTGCACGACACCGAGCCCGCCTTCTTCGGCGGCGTGGTGCTCGGGAGCTCTGTCGGCGCGGGGGCGGAGGCGGAGGCCGACGCGGACGCCGAGGGCGTGCTCGCCGCCGAGGCCGCCTCACCGCCGTCCTTGCTGACCAACGTGGTCGCGGCGAAGATGCCGCCCGCCACCACTACGACGGCCACGCCCGCGCCGATGAAGGTGTTCCGCCTCGCCTTGGAGGACTGCTCGGCCGCGGCGCGCTCCTTCTGCCGCTCCTTGTGCTCCCGCGCCAGCTCGCTCTTGCGGTCGTCGTCGCCGCTCACCGCTTGTCTCCTTCATCTTTGCCGTCACATGACCAAACAACTCCGCGCATGCTACCGGCCTCCGATATGTGCCGGACGTAAGTGGCGAAAGCCGTGATGTGCGACTTGTGAGGTCGCGAACCATATGGTGCTCACATTCGTAGTTGAAATGAGCACTAAGGAGCCCCCATGTTCGACCAGATCCTGGGCCTCCCGGCCCACCCCCTGATCATCCACTTCGCCGTCGTGCTGACCCCGCTCCTCGTCGTCGTGGCCGCCGTCTACGCGCTGCTGCCGCGCTGGCGGCCGTACATGGCCTGGGCCGTCGTCCTGCTCTCCCTGGTGGCGCCCGCGGCCGTCTACGCGGCCAAGGAGAGCGGCGAGAGCCTCAAGGCGGCCCGCTTCGCCACCGCCGGCGGCGAGGTGGGCGCCCGCATCTCCACCCACCAGAGCTTCGCCAACCCCTTGCTGCTGTCGGTGCTCGGGCTCGCCGCCGCCGCCCTGCTGCTGGTGTACGCCACCCGCCCGGCCCGCGACTCCGTGGGCGGCGACCGGTTCGGCCGCGCCGCGACGCTGACCCTGTCGGGACTGACGCTGGCGCTGGCCGCGGTGGCCGGCTACTTCGTCTTCCGGGCCGGTGACTCCGGAGCGAGAGCCGTGTGGGGAGTGTAATCTCGCGTTGTGGAGAGCCTGTTCGATTCGGCGGCTGAGGAGGCCACCCCGCAGCCCCTCGCGGTGCGCATGCGCCCGCGCACGCTCGACGAGGTGATCGGCCAGCGGCACCTGCTCGGCCAGGGCACCCCGCTGCGGCGCCTGGTCGAGAGCGAGGCTCCCATGTCGCTGTTCCTGTGGGGTCCGCCGGGCACCGGCAAGACCACGCTCGCCTACGTCGTCTCCAACGTCACCAAGCGCCGCTTCGTCGAGGTCTCGGCCGTGTCCGCCGGCGTCAAGGACGTGCGTGCCGCCATCGACAACGCCCGCCGCGAGCTGGGCATGACCGGGCGGCAGACCGTGCTGTTCGTGGACGAGGTGCACCGCTTCAACAAGGCACAGCAGGACGCCCTGCTGCCCGCCGTGGAAAACCGCTGGGTCACCTTCATCGGGGCGACCACCGAAAACCCGTTCTTCTCGGTCATCTCGCCGCTGCTGTCGCGCTCGCTGCTGCTGACGCTGGAGTCCCTGTCCGAGGACGACATCCGCGTGGTGCTGGAGCGGGCCGTCGCCGACCCGCGCGGCCTGGACGGCCGCGTCACCCTCGCGCCCGAGGCCCTGGAGCATCTCGTACGCCTCGCGGGCGGGGACGCGCGCCGGTCGCTGACCTACCTCGAGGCGGCGGCGCTGCTGGCCGACGACATCACGGTCGAGGTCGTGGAGAAGGCCGTCGACAAGGCCGCCGTGCGCTACGACCGGCAGGGCGACCAGCACTACGACGTGATCAGCGCGTTCATCAAGTCGATGCGCGGCTCGGACGCCGACGCCGCACTCCACTATCTGGCCCGCATGATCGAAGCGGGCGAGGACCCGCGCTTCATCGCCCGCCGCATCGTCATCTTCGCCTCCGAGGACGTCGGCATGGCCGACCCCACCTGCCTGCAGACCGCCGTCGCCGCCGCCCAGGCCGTGCAGCTCATCGGCCTGCCCGAGGGGCAGATCAACCTGGCGCACGCCGTCATCCACTGCGCCCTCGCCCCCAAGTCCAACGCCGTCGTCAAGGCCATCGGGGCCGCGATCGGCGACGTGCGACGCGGCCTGATCGGCCAGGTGCCCGGCCACCTGCGCGACGCCCACTACCCGGGCGCCGCCAAGCTGGGCCACGGGGACGGCTACAAATACCCGCACGACTTCGACCACGGGCTCGTCCGCCAGGACTACGCGCCCGAGCAGGTCCGCGAGCGCCGCTATTACGAGCCGACCCGGCACGGCGCCGAGGCCCCGGTCGCCGATCGCTGGGCCAAGATCCGCGACTTCCTGCGCGCAAAGCCGGACGCATAGGTGAAAGCCGTACTAAACAGCTGTTCACGGGGAATCACCACCGTGTGAAGGCGACCGTTACCTCCGGCGGCGGCCTGTTCGGCCCCACATCGATCACCTGGCGCATCCACACCGAGCCGCTCGCCTGGCCGGCGGTGCTGCGCGCCTTCCAACTGCAGGCCCTGCATCCCCGCACCATCCGCAGCATCGCCCAGAACTGTCTGCTCGACGACCCCGAGGTGGCCCGGGAACGGCTGCGGCGGCAGCTCACCTACCTCACCGTGCGCACGTTCGGCACCCGCGAGCAGGCCGAGCAGGCCGCAGAGCGGGTGCGCCGCGTGCACGCCCGCCTCATCGGCCTCGACACCGACACCGGCACTCTGTTCCGGGTGGACGACGAGGAGAACCTGCGGTGGGTCCACTGCGTGGAGACCTCCTCGCACCTGGAGGTGGCTCTGCGCGCCGGCGTGCCGCTCACCGGCGCGGAGGCCGACGCCTATGTGGCCGAGCAGCGGCGCAGCGCGAGTCTCGTCGGGCTGCGGGACGTGCCGGGCGACGTGGCGGAGCTGCGCGATTACCTCGAGGGCATGCGCCCGTACCTGTCGGCCACCGACGAGGCGCGCGACGCGCTGCGCCGCAGCCTCAGCCCGCAACTGTCATTGCGCCTTGCGCTACTGACAGCGCCGCTGGCGCTCGGCTCGCTGCCCGCCGCGGGCGCCCTCGCCTTCGCCACGCTGCCCGCGTGGGCCCAGGAGATGTACGGCCGTCACGCGGGCAAGGCCACCGAGTACGCGGCCGGCACGGCGCTCAAGGCGTTGCGGGTGGCGGCGGCCGCCCTGCCGGATCGGCTGGTCGCGCCGGAGATCAGGGCGGCCCGCGGGCTCATGCGCGCGCTCGCGCGCGCGCCGGGAGCGGACGTGGCGGCCTGAGGCGGCTCGTCGTCCTCACCGATGTTGTCGCTCGGACGCGATAGGGTCGTGCCGTTCCGGCCCAGCGTACGAGGGAGAGAGCGGATGCTTACCGCTGGAGAGGTCGCCGGGCTGATCGCGGCCACGGGCTGGATCGTCCTGGTCTGCGTTCTCGCCATGGTGCTCGTCAAGCTCGCCAGGCTCCTCACGGAGACCACCAAGGCGGTCTCCGACCTCAACAACCGCCTCACGCCGCTGCTGGACGACCTGAGCGTCACGGTCAGCGAGACCAACAGGCAGCTGATCGCCGTCGAGGCCATCGCCAAGGACGTCAAGCAGGTCAGTGGCCACGCGGCCAAGCTCAGCGCGGTGACGCAGACGGTCTTCACCGGGCCGCTGATCAAGGTGTCGTCGCTGACCTACGGCGTGCGGCGCGCCATCGAGGCCCGCCGGCCGCGCAGAGCCGTGCCGAGGCGGACGCGATGATCAGAAGGCTGTTCTACCTGTCGCTCGGCGCGTTCCTCGCCATGTGGGTGATGCGCAGGCTGCAAGCGCTCCATCCCAACCATGTCATCCACAGGACTGCGGACGGTGCGGCAGGCATGCTCCGGCAGGTGAGAGACTTTACCTCTGACGCGCTAGGCGAGGCCGCCGAGCGCGAAACGGAGTTGCGGGCACGCTTCGGGCTCGACAACGCTGAAGACAACAACTGACTAAACGCAAAGGATGGCCACCATGGAGTCGGCAGAGATCGCCCGCCGCTTCCTGCGCTTCTTCGAGGAGCGTGGGCACAAGATAGTGCCCTCGGCCAGCCTGATCGCTGAGGACCCGACGCTTCTCCTGGTCAATGCGGGTATGGTGCCGTTCAAGCCGTACTTCCTGGGGCAGCGCAAGCCTCCGGCGTCACGGCTGGCCACCGCGCAGAAGTGCGTGCGCACCCCCGACATCGACGAGGTCGGCAAGACCACCCGGCACGCGACGTTCTTCCAGATGCTGGGCAACTTCTCCATCGGCGACTACTTCAAGGCCGAAGTGATCCCGTTCGCGTGGGAGCTGCTCACCAGGTCCGAGTCCGACGGCGGCTTCGGCTTCCCCGAGGACAAGCTGTGGGCGACGGTCTATCTCGAGGACGACGAGGCCTACGACCTCTGGCGCAACAAGGTCGGCCTGCCCGAGCACCGCATCCAGCGCCGCGGCCTGGAGGACAACTACTGGCACATGGGCGTGCCAGGCCCAGGCGGCCCCTGCTCGGAGATCTACTACGACCGCGGCGCCGAATACGGCAAGGAGGGCGGTCCGGTCGCCGACGAGGACCGCTACCTCGAGGTGTGGAACCTCGTCTTCATGCAATACCAGCTCAGCCAGGTCCGCACCAAGGTCGACTTCGACGTGGCGGGCGAGCTGCCGGCGAAGAACATCGACACCGGCATGGGCCTGGAGCGCATGGCGGCGATCCTGCAGGGCGTCGACAACATCTACGAGATCGACACCACCTACAAGATCCTCGACAAGGCGGCCGAGCTCACCAAGACCCGTTACGGTCGCGACCACCGCTCCGACGTCAGCCTGCGGGTGATCGCCGACCACGTGCGCACCGGCACCATGCTGGTGGCCGACGGCGTCATGCCCGGCAACGAGGGCCGTGGTTACGTGCTGCGCCGCATCCTGCGCCGTTCGGTGCGCAACCTGCGCCTGCTCGGCTCCGGTGACGAGCGTTATATGCACGAGCTCACCGACGTCGCGATCAACGTGATGGGCGAGCAATACCCCGAGCTCAAGGCCGACGCGCCACAGATCCACGGGGTCATCGACGCGGAGGAGGCGTCCTTCCTCGGCACGCTGCGCACCGGCACCGCGATCTTCGACGTGGCCGTCGAGGAGACCAAGCGCAAGTCCGGCACCACGATCCCCGGCGACCAGGCGTTCAAGCTGCACGACACCTACGGCTTCCCGATCGACCTGACGCTGGAGATGGCGGCCGAGCACGGGCTCAAGGTCGACGAGGAGGGCTTCCGCCGCCTCATGAAGGAGCAGCGGCAGCTGGCCAAGGCCGACGCGGCGGCGAAGAAGACCGGCAACGCCGACATCTCCGTCTTCGGGCAGCTGCTCGAGGCGGCAGGCAAGATCGAGTTCCTCGGCTACGACCAGACCGAGGCCGACACCAGCGTGGTGGGCATCCTGGTGGACGGCGCGTCCGTCCCCGCGGCGGGCGCGGGCTCGACCGTGGAGGTGGTGCTCGGGCGCACCCCGTTCTACGCCGAGGGCGGCGGCCAGCTCGCCGACCAGGGCGTGATCCGCACCAGCGGCGCCGAAGTCGAGATCGTCGACGTGCAGTCCCCGCTGCCCGGGCTCGTCGTGCACCGCGGCAAGGTCCGCAGCGGCGAGCTGAGGGTCGGGGACGAGGCGCAGGCCGAGATCGACATCGAGCGCCGCCGCGCGATCTCCCGTAGCCACAGCGCGACCCACCTCGTCCACCGCGGTTTCAAGAACGCGCTCGGCGAGACCGCGGCGCAGGCGGGCTCGGAAAACTCGCCCGGCCGGTTCCGTTTCGACTTCACCGCATCGGGCGCGGTCCCGGCCAGCGTGCTGCGCGACGTCGAGGACGAGGTCAACGCGGTGCTCATCAACGACCTCAAGGTCAACGCCTTCTACACCTCGCAGGCGGAGGCCAGGGCGATGGGCGCGCTGGCGATGTTCGGCGAGAAATACGGCGACGAGGTCCGCGTGGTCGAGATCGGCGACTACTCGCGCGAGCTGTGCGGTGGCACCCACGTGCACAGCTCCGGCCAGCTCGGCCTGGTCAAGGTGCTGGGCGAGCAGTCGGTCGGCGCGGGCGTCCGCCGCGTCGAGGCGCTCGTCGGCATCGACGCGTTCCGGTTCCTGGCGCGTGAGAGCGTGCTGGTCAACCAGCTCACCGAGCAGCTCAAGGCGCGTCGCGAGGAGCTGCCCGAGCGCATCGACGGCATCGTCACCCGGCTGCGCACGGCCGAGAAGGAGCTGGAAAGGCTCCGCTCGGCGCAGGTGCTCGAGGCGGCCGGTGATCTGGTGGCCCAGGCTCGTGACCTGCGGGGAGTCTCCGTCGTGACACACCGCGCGCCTGATGGCACCGGCCCCGATGACCTGCGTAAGCTCGCGCTTGATGTGCGTGGCAGGTTCCCGGCCGACCGGCCGGCGGTCGTCCTGATCGCCGGCGTCCCCTCCGACCGGCCCGTGGTGGTTGCCGCGGTCAACGAGGCGGGGCGCGAGCGGGGGCTCAAGGCCGGACAGCTGGTCGGCGTCGCCGCCAAGGCGCTTGGGGGTGGCGGCGGTGGCAAGGACGATGTCGCGCAAGGCGGTGGCACACGACCGGAGGCGATCGGCGACGCGCTGCGCCTGGTTGAGGAAGCCATCGCGGGGCAGCTCGGCTGACATGAGGTTCGGTTCACGGATCGGCGTGGACGTCGGCTCCGTACGCGTCGGCGTGGCCCGCAGCGACCCTTCGGGGCTGCTGGCCACGCCGGTCGAGACCGTCAAGCGGGGCAAGGGCGACCTCGACCGCATCGCCGCGATCGTCGCCGAGCACGACGCGATCGAGGTCGTGGTGGGACTGCCCACCTCGATGTCGGGCCGCGAGGGGCAGGCGGCCGCACTGGCCCGCCAGTTCGCCGCCGCTCTCGCCGCCCGGCTCGCGCCGACGCCCGTACGGCTGTTCGACGAGCGGCTGACCACGGTAGCCGCCCAGCAAGGACTGCGGGCCAGCGGCGTGAAGGCCAAGAAACAGCGTGGCGTCGTCGATCAGGCGGCGGCTGTCGTGCTGCTGCAGGATGCGCTCGACTCCGAGCGCGCCACGGAAAGACCACCAGGCAGGCCCGTCGCACCGCCCCCGGCGGACGACGGACCTGCCCGATGAGCGGGCGATTCACGGGGCAGGCCGGCACGGCGGCGACGGCGGGGGGCCGGTCGGCCGGGCGTGTGAGGGGGGCGTCAAGCGCGCCCCCCATGAGCGGGCACCCCGGTGCGGCGCCGATGGCGGGCGTTCCCGGGACGCGTGCGAGAGTGGCGTTGGCGGCGGGCCTTCCCGGGACGCGCGGGCGTGTGGTCGCAGGCCGGAGCGGCCAGGCGTTTGGCGGGGTGGTCGCATGAGCGGCGACGGCACTGGCGGGCGCGCGCCGAATGACCCTCGTGAGGAGGAGCAGGGCGACGTCGGCGACGTGATCCCGTTCCAGGCCGACGACGACCCGCCCGAGGAGGCCGAGTCACAGGGTGGCGAGCGGGCCGAGCCCGAGGGCTCCCCAGACCGCGAGGGCTCCCAGGACCGCGAGGGCTCCCAGGACGGCGAGGGCTCCCAGGACCGCCAGGACCCTCAGGAGAGGGAAGACGCCGAGGCGGACGTCGTCCGGCTGACGGCGCCCCGCAAGCAGGCCATGCGCACGGTCGCCCTGGTCGCAGCCGGCCTGATCGCGGCCCTGGTGGCACTGGGGCTAGGGGCGTTCGCGGTGCTCAAGCCGTACCTCAGCCCCGACGACTTCGAAGGCCCCGGCAGCGGTGCGGTGACCGTGCGGATCACGCCCGGCTCCAGCGCGGAGGCCATCGGCTCGGCGCTCGCCGAGGCCGGAGTGGTGGCGAGCACGCAGTCGTTCGTCCGCGCGACGGAGGATCGCGCGGTGGCCGACCGGCTGCGGCCCGGGCACTACCGCCTGCGCAAGGGCATGGCCGCGGGCGCCGCGCTCGACCTGCTGCTCAGCCCCGCGTCCAGGGTGGTGCGGCGGGTTACCGTGCCCGAGGGCATGCGGGTGAGCGAGGTGCTGCCCCGCCTCGCTCGCCAGGCCGGGCTGCCGCTCAAGGACCTGCAGAGCGTGGACAAGGCCCTGGTCGGCCTGCCCAAGTACGCGCCCGGGCTCGAAGGGTTCCTCTTCCCCGCCACGTACGAGATCGAGCCGGGGGACACGGCCGTGGACGTGCTCGCCGCGATGGTCGAGCGCTTCGGCGTCGCGGCCAAGAAGGTGCGGCTGGCCGAGCAGGCGGCGCGCGTGAAGCTGACGCCGCTGGAGGCCGTCACGGTGGCCAGCCTGATTCAGGCGGAGGGCGGCACCGACGAGGACTATCCCAAGATCTCCCGAGTGATCTACAACCGGCTCGCGAAGGGCACACCGCTCGAGATCGACAGCACCGTCCTGTACGCGCAGAACCGGCGGACACTGAGAGTAACGGAGCGCGACACCAAGGTGGACTCCCCCTACAACACCTACCGCCGCAAAGGACTGCCGCCAGGGCCCATCGCCAATCCCGGGGAGAAGGCGCTGATGGCGGCCTTGCACCCGGCCAAGGGCGATTGGCACTGGTTTGTAACGACGGATCCGGCGCATAGAATCACCAAATTCACCAACAAAGAGAGCGAGTTCGTGAGATACCGGGAAGAGTTGAACAAGAACCTCGGGGCGAGCTGATGGCCGACGGGACCCCCTCCGTCCCCACGCAAAAGCTCCAACGCGGGGCATGCGTCCTCTTTCCGTCCCCTAGCATGGCTACCCAGAGTGATCTCCGCCGGTCATGGCAGCATGTCCAGCGGCTCCCCCAGTTCCACTCGGTAACCGCTGCCGGTTGGGCACTTCCGCTTGACGCCTGGCCGGCAGTACCGGGAGATTGGCCAGCGAACCTATGAACGATCTCGATCTGAACACGCTGCTCGGCGCCGAGGACGACGAAGGTCAGACCAGGCGCCGGACCCGAGGCTCCGGCAAACGTGGCAACGGCCGCAGACGGCGCAGGCGCCGCAACCGGGGGCGATTCATAGCGCCGCTGCTCGCCTTCGTCGTGCTGGCGGGCATCATCGGCGGCGGCGGATACTACGGCTACCTCTGGCTCAGCGACGCCCTCGTCCCCGACGACTACACCGGTCAGGGCAGCGGCGAGGTCGTCATTGAGATCAAGGACGGGCAGAGCGCCTCGGAGGTGGCCGAGGAGCTGGAGCGGCAGGGGGTCGTAAAAAGCGCCAGGGCGTTCACCAACGCGATCGCCAACGCCGGCAAGAGCGCCTCGCTGCAGCCGGGCTCGTACAAGCTGCGCAAGCAGATGTCGGCGGCCTTCGCCGTAACGATGCTCGTCCCGGAGAACCGGCTGCTCGCCAGGGTGACGATTCCGGAGGGCCGGCGTCTGTCGGACACTCTGACCTTGCTCGCCAAGGCGACCGGCAAGCCGGTCAAGGAGTTCACCGCCGCGGCCAAGGACGCCGGTGACCTGGATCTGCCCTCCTATGCCAAGGGCAAGCTGGAGGGGTACGCCTTCCCGGCCACGTACGACTTCCAGCCCAAGACCACCCCGGCGCAGATGCTCGCCATGATGGTCAACCGGTTCAAGCAGACTGCCAAGAACGTGGACCTTGAGGGCGGCGCCAAGGACCTCGGGTACACACCGCACGAGATCATCATCATCGCCAGCATCGTTCAGGCCGAAGCCGGACGTGCTGAGGACATGCCGAAGATCGCCCGCGTCGTCTACAACCGGCTGGGGCACAAGCCGCCCATGCCATTGTCGATGGACAGCACGGTGATGTACGCGCTCGGCAAGTACCGCACCTACGCCACCCACGCGGAGCTGCAGACCAAGTCGCGCTACAACACCTACAAGTACGAAGGCCTGCCGCCCGGCCCTATCGCCAACCCGGGTGACCACGCCATCGAGGCCGCGCTCAACCCGGCCAAGGGGCCCTGGCTGTACTTCGTGGCCACCGACCCCAAGAGCCAGGTCACAAAGTTCGCCACCACCGACGCCGAGCGCGCGGCGCTGGTGGCCGAGTGCGTCGGCAACGGCGGCTGCGGCGGCTGACCCTCGCCGCATGGGAAGCGCCGTCCGCCCGGGGCGCGCAGTGCGCAGGGCGGACGGCGATAGGGTCTTCCTGTGTCGGAAGGAGTGGGGATGCGGGCTGCGGTGCTGGGATCGCCCATCGGGCATTCGCTCTCGCCCTACCTGCACAGGGCCGCCTATCAGGCGATGGGCCTGGACGGGTGGAGCTACGAGGCGTTCGAATGCGACGAGGCGCGGCTGCCCGGCCTGCTGGGGGAGCTGACCCCTGTGCGCGGGCAGGGCGGGCAGGACGGTGACGCCTGGGCGGGCCTGTCGCTGACCATGCCGCTCAAGCGGGCCGTGCTACCGCTGCTGGACACCGTCTCCGAGCTGGCCGTCGAGGTCGGCGGGGCCAACACGGTGGTGTTCCGCGACGGGCTGCGGCACGGCGACAACACCGACGTCTACGGCATCGAGCAGGCGCTGGCCGAGGCCGGGGTGCCCGCGCCGCGGTCGGTCACCGTGCTGGGCGGAGGGGCCACGGCGGCCTCCGCGCTGGCGGCCTTGCGCAACCTCGGGCTGTTCTCGGCGACCCTGCTCGTACGCGACCCCGCCCGGGCCGGGGATACGGCTGAGGTGGCCGAGCGGCTGGGTGTGGCGCTGGGGGTGGAGACGTTCGACAAGCTCGACGCGCTCACCCGGGTGGACCTGGTGGTGTCCACGCTGCCGGGCGGCGCGGCCGACGTCTTCGCCGACCGGCTGGCCCAGGTCCCCGCGCTCTTCGACGTGGTCTACTCACCCTGGCCGACCAGCGCGGCGACGGCCGTGCAGGCGGCGGGCGGCACTGTGGTCGGCGGGTTCGCGATGTTGCTGCATCAGGCGGTGCGGCAGGTGGAGTTGATGACCGGCCGGACGGATGTGCCGGTGGAGGCGATGCGTGCGGCCGGTGAAGCGGAGATCCTCAGGCGGGCGGCCAGTCGAACGGATTGATCGTTTTCACGCCGAGCCCAGCGAAGTCCTTGACGTTGCGGGTCACGAGGATCCAGTCGTGCGTGCGTGCGGTGGCGGCAATCAGGCCGTCGACGATCGGGAGCGGCCGTAGGGCATGCAGCCGCCCCCATTCCTCGGCCACGGCGGCGGTGACCGGCAGGATCCGGGTCTTGAACTCGCGCTGGAGACGAGCCAACCAGCCGTCGTAGCCGCCTGCTCGTGCCGGATCGCGGCGCCGCAGCAGCTCGACGCCCTTGCGGATCTCGCCGAACACCATGACGCTCACGTAGAGGCCCGGCCCGTTGATGGTGTCGAGCCACGCCTGCATGTTGGCGTCCCTGGTGCGCTTGGTCATCTCCGACACGACGTTGGTGTCGAGGATGTAGCTCATTCGATGCCCTCGAAGTCGATGTCCCGCATCTCGTTGCTCTTGTCTCGAGCGAGGTCCAGGTCGCTCAGGTCAGGACCGGAGAGCAGAAACTCCTTGAAGTCCGGCTTCGGCTCCTGGCTCTTGAGCTGGTGATATTCCTCCATGTCGAGGATCACCGCCACATCGCGCCCGTGCCGCATGACGATCTGCGGCCCCTCGTCATGTGCTCTGCGAACGACCTCGCTGAACCGCTGCTTGGCCTCTTGCAGCTGCCATTTGGTCGCTTCGAGCTTTTCTCCTGTCATATGACCCCATTCTGACTAGTTTCCTGGACAGAATTCTAGGGGAAGGTGTCGGGCCAGCGGGGAAGATTCGAGGATGCTACGTGGTTGTGGTAATGTAGCTCTCTGATCGGTCCGGCATGCACTGCTGGACGCGCAAGCGGAGGTCTCCCTCCCACCCGAGTCGCCGAAAGGTGTCCGGGTCCAGGATCACGCCGGACTACTCCGGGGAGCTCGAGGCCACGAAAGCCACAGAGCTCAGTGGCCCCGCATGCGCGACGTGCGGGGCTTTTCGCGTCAGGAAGCGCGGAAGGCCCTCGGCACGACGAGCACGTAGGGATCGCAAACCTAGGAGGCCCCATCAGCACTGAGCCCCGCATCAACGAGCGTATCCGAGTTCCCGAGGTTCGCCTCGTGGGCCCGAACGGCGAGCAGGTAGGCATCGTCTCGATTCACGACGCCCTGAAGCTCGCCCAGGAAGCCGACCTTGACCTCGTCGAGGTCGCGGCCACGGCTCGACCGCCCGTGTGCAAGCTCATGGACTACGGCAAGTTCAAGTACGAGTCCGCGATGAAGGCGCGCGAGGCGCGCAAGAATCAGGCGCACACGATCATCAAGGAGATCAAGCTCCGGCCGAAGATCGACCCGCACGACTACGAGACCAAGAAGGGTCACGTGGTGCGGTTCCTCAAGGCGGGAGACAAGGTCAAAGTCACGATCATGTTCCGCGGACGCGAGCAGTCCCGGCCGGAGCTGGGCTTCCGGCTGCTGCAGCGGCTCGCGGACGACGTCCAGGAGCTCGGCTTCGTGGAGTCCCACGCCAAGCAGGACGGCCGTAACATGATCATGGTGATCGGTCCGCACAAGAAGAAGGCCGAGGCCAAGGCCGAAAAGGCCGCAGCCAGGGCACAGCGTGGCAGCGAGGACGCTTCCGTACAGGAAGGATGACCCGCGGTTGGGGTTAGCCTTACCAAGCACCCCGATTCAGCCACCGGGACGACGAAAGACGCCGCGACCGGGTCGGCCAGCACCGGCCCGGCCACCGGCACGACCGAAACGAGGAGAGACGGCGACATGCCGAAGATGAAGACGCACAGTGGTGCGAAGAAGCGGTTCCGGCTGACCGGCACCGGCAAGATCAAGCGTCGCCGTGCCAATCGCGCTCACTACAACGAGTGGAAGTCGTCCACGCTGACGCGTCGTCTCAAGAATGAAGTCGTCCTTTCCGACGCCGATTCCAAGAAGATCAAGAAGCTGCTCGCCAAGTAGCGCGAACTTTCCCCGGGGAGAAGAAACATGGCACGCGTGAAGCGGGCGCTCAACGCCAAGAAGAAGCGCAAGGTCGTCCTCGAACGGGCCACCGGTTACCGTGGCCAGCGGTCACGTCTTTACCGCAAGGCCAAGGAGCAGATGCTCCACTCGATGACGTACGCCTACCGGGACCGTAAGGACCGCAAGGGCGCGTTCCGCCGTCTGTGGATCCAGCGGATCAACGCTGCGGCCCGCCAGAACGGCATGACGTACAACCGTCTGATCCAGGGCCTGCGCCTGGCCAACATCGAGGTCGACCGCAAGATCCTCGCCGATCTCGCGGTGAACGACATTCAGACCTTCGCCACGCTCGTCGAGGCCGCCAAGAAGGCGCTGCCGGCGAACGTGAACGCTCCGGCCGCGAGCTGAAGCACCACAGAGGGGCCCACCGGCTGACGGTGGGCCCTTTGCCGTATCCACAGGGGGAGAGCATGGCCGGGTCCGAGCTGACCAACGTGAAGTCGCCGCGGGTCAAGGCCGCCCGGCGCCTCACCAAGCGGGCCTTCCGGGAGCAGGACCGCAGGTTCCTGGCCGAGGGCCCGCAGGCGGTACGCGAGGCGCTGCGGCTCGACGGCGTCGCCCTGGAGCTGTTCAGCACCGCCGAGGCCGAGCTGCGCCACCCCGAGCTGATCACCGAGGCGACGCTCAAGGGCGTGCCCGTGCACCGGGCCAGCGGCGAGGTGATGGCCGAGCTGTCACAGACGGTGACCCCGCAGGGGCTGCTGGCGGTCTGCACGCTCGTGCACGTCCCCTTGGACGAGGCGCTGGAGGAGCCGCCGCGCCTGGTGGCGGTGCTCGCGCACGTCCGTGACCCGGGCAACGCCGGCACTGTGATGCGGGTGGCCGACGCGGCCGGCGCGGACGCGGTGGTGTTCACCGATGCCTCCGTCGATCCGTACAACGGCAAGTGTGTGCGCGCCAGCGCCGGCAGCATTTTTCATCTGCCGGTCGTCATCGGTGCACCGGTCAGTGCCACTGTGCGTCAACTGAAGGAGCGAGGCTTGCGGGTGCTGGCGGCAGACGGCGCGGGCAAGCACACGCTCGACGACGTCGACCTGTCGGGCCCCACCGCGTGGATCTTCGGCAACGAGGCTTGGGGACTGCCGGAGGAGATACTGGCCGAAGCGGATGATGTGGTCAGAGTGCCCATCTACGGACAGGCTGAAAGTCTCAACCTGGCCACCGCGGCGGCGGTATGCCTTTACTCCTCCGCTAGGGCTCAGCGAGTGTCCTAGGCGGCCGGAAACCCGCTATTGTCGGCGTTGTAGGCGGAGGAGGCGAGGTCGTGCACGGTGCGGAAACCGACGGGCAAGTAGTGGCCGCCGCGTGCACGATAGCCATCGACGACCTTCCCGACGGTCTCATCGTGACCGACCGATATGGGTGCGTGCTGGCCGTCAACCGGGCTGCGGCGCGGCTCACCGGCGTGGCCATGGAGCGCGCGGTCGGCCGTCACATGAACGACGTGTTCCCGTTCCGCGACCACGACGGGCGCGACTGGTGGAAGGCGGTCGACCCCGAATGCGGGCTGCGCACCCGTAGCAGGGTGCCGGAGCGGCCGCTGCACCTGCCGGGCGGGCAGGAGCTCCACGTCACCGCGAGGCTCGTACGCGAGCCGGAGCGCGGCGGCGAGGTCGAGCGGGTCGCGATCACCCTGCGTGACGGCGGCGCCCGCGCCCGGCTGGAGCGCAGCCGCGCCGACCTGGTCTCCACCGTGGCCCACGAGCTGCGCTCGCCGCTGACCAGCGTCAAGGGGTTCACCGCGACCCTGCTGGCCAAGTGGACCCGTTTCACCGACGAGCAGAAGCGGGTGATGCTCGAGACCGTCAACAACGACGCCGACCGCGTCACCAGGCTCATCACCGAGCTGCTCGACGTCTCACGCATCGAGTCCGGGCGGCTGGAGGTGCGCCGCCAGGTCGTCGACATCCCCGCCAGGGTGCGCAGGCTCATCGCGGGCCGGGTCGCGGCAGGCGAGGCGGAGGACCGCTTCCACCTGATCGTGGGCGACGACCTGCCCGAGATGTGGCTCGACCAGGACAAGCTCGACCAGATTCTGGGTAACCTGGTGGAAAATGCGCTGCGCCACGGGCGCGGCACCGTGACAATCGAGATCGAGTCCGTGGGATGGGGAGTTGCCGTGTCGGTGCGCGATGAGGGCGAGGGCATCGAGCCCGAGCTGGCTCCGCGCGTCTTCCGGCAGTTCTGGCGGGGCGGCAACAGCCGCAGGCGCGGCGGCACCGGGCTCGGGCTGTTCATCGTCAAGGGCCTGGTCGAGGCGCACGGCGGCACCATCACCGTGCAGCGGGCGCCCGGGGGCGGGGCGGAGTTTCGATTTACCGTGCCCACCGGCACGCCCGACTTCGCCTCGTCTATGTGACAAGCGGAATGCGGGCTCGGTGGGCGGGCCCCACTAGACTCATTTCCGCTCAAGCCCTGGATACGGAGCTCACTCTTGTCTGACTACGACCCCGTCGAGGTGACACCGCTGCATGCCGATGAGGTGTCGCGCATGGAGGCCGACGCCATCGCGGCGATCAAGGCGGCCGACAGCCTCGACGCACTCAAGCAGGCCAGGCTGGCGCACGCGGGCGACCGCTCGCCCATCGCCCTGGCCAACCGCGAGATCGGCGCCCTGCCGCCCGCCGCCCGCGCCGAGACCGGCAAGCGCGTCGGCGCCGCCCGCAAGGCGATCAGCGAGGCGCTGGCCGCCCGCCAGGCCGAACTGGAGGCCGAGCGTGATGCCCGGGTGCTCGTCGAGGAGACCGTCGACGTCACCCTGCCCTGGGACCGGCGGCCGCGCGGCGCCCGTCACCCGCTGACCACGCTGCAGGAGCGCATCGCCGACGCGTTCGTCGCCATGGGCTACGAAGTGGCCGAAGGGCCCGAGCTCGAAGGCGAGTGGTTCAACTTCGACGCGCTCAACATCGCCAAGGACCACCCGGCCCGCTCCGACCACGACACGTTCTTCGTGGGCTCCACCGAGTCGGGCATGGTGCTGCGCACGCAGACCTCGCCGGTGCAGATCCGCGCGCTGCTCCAGCGCGAGCTGCCGGTCTACGTGATCTCGCCGGGCAAGACGTTCCGCACCGACGAGCTCGACGCCACCCACACGCCGGTCTTCCATCAGACCGAAGGCCTGGCCGTGGACGAGGGCCTGACGATGGCCCACCTCAAGGGCACGCTCGACCGGTTCGCCGAGGTGATGTTCGGCAAGGGCATCACGACGCGCTTCCGGCCCAACTACTTCCCGTTCACCGAGCCGTCCGCCGAGATGGACCTCAAGTGCTTCGTCTGCCGCGGCGCCTCGGCGACCCCCGGCAACCCGCCCTGCCGCACCTGCAAGTCGGAGGGCTGGATCGAGTGGGGCGGCTGCGGCATGGTCAACCCGCGCGTGCTCATCGCGTGCGGCGTGGACCCCTCGCGCTACTCCGGGTTCGCCTTCGGCATGGGCATCGAGCGGACTCTGATGTTCCGCCACAACGCCGAGGACATGCGAGACATGATCGAAGGAGACGTGCGCTTCACGCTCCCGTTCGGAATGGAGATCTGATGAAGGTCCCGCTTTCCTGGCTGCGGGAGTACGTCGATCTCCCGGCGGTCACCGCCCACGAGGTGGCCGACAAGCTCACCATGGCAGGGCTCAAGCTCGAGTCGATCATCTCGCACGGCCACGACGTCAAGAACGTCGTGGTCGGCGAGGTGCTCGAGATCGAGGAGCTGACCGGCTTCAAGAAGCCGATCAGGCACTGCAAGGTCGAGACCGGCGAGGCGACGCCCCGCGAGATCGTCTGCGGCGCCACCAACTTCGTGGCCGGCGACCGCGTGCCGGTGGTGCTGCCCGGCGGCGTGCTGCCCGGCGGGTTCGAGGTCGGGGCGCGCAAGACGTACGGGCGCATGTCCGAGGGCATGATCTGCTCCGAGCGGGAGCTCGGGCTGAGCGACGAGCACGCCGGCATCATGGTGCTGGCGCCGGACACGCCGATCGGCGCGGACGTGGTCGAGCTGCTCGGTCTGCGTGACGACGTGATCGAGCTGGAGATCACGCCCGACATCGGCTACGCCCTGTCGATCAGAGGGGTGGCCCGCGAGGCGGCGACCGCGTTCGGGGTGGCCTTCCGCGACCCCGCCGCCGTTGAGCTGCCCACCGAGACCGGCCCGGCGTGGCCGGCCTCGATCGCCGACCCGACCGCCTGCGACCGGTTCGTGCTGCGCGAGGTCACCGGCTTCGACCCGGCCGCGCCCAGCCCGCTGTGGATGCGGACCCGCCTCACGCGCGCCGGCATGCGGCCGGTGTCGCTGGCCGTCGACATCACCAACTACCTGATGCTGGAGCTTGGGCAGCCGCTGCACGCGTTCGACCGGTCCAAGCTGAGCGGCGAGATCGTCGTACGCCGGGCCCAGCCGGGGGAGCGCCTGGAGACGCTCGACCACGTCGTCCGTGAGCTCGACCCCGACGACATCCTCATCACCGACCGGTCGGGCCCGATCTCGATGGCGGGCACCATGGGCGGCCTGGAGACCGAGATCTCCGACGAGTCCTCCGACATCGTCATCGAGGCCGCGCACTTCTCCGCCACCGGCATCTCGCGCGAGTCCCGCAGGCACGGGCTGGTGTCCGAGGCGTCCAAGCGGTTCGAACGCGGCGTCGACCGGGAGTTGCCGCTCGTCGCCTCCTGGCGGGCCGTGCAGCTGCTGGCCGAGCTCGGCGGGGCGACCGTCCAGCCCGGGGTCACCCACGCCGAGGTCGAGGTGACGCCGCCGCGCATCGCGATCCCGTGCGGCTACCCGAGCGTCGTGGCCGGGGTGCCCTACTCCAAGGACACCGTGGTCGCCCGGTTGCGGCAGGTCGGCTGCATCGTCGTGGACGGCAACGATCCCGCGGTGCGCAAGGGCGGCGTCGACCCGACCGGGGTCGTGACCGGCGGCGCGCTCGCGGCCAAGCTGGCCGTCAACGGCGACGACATGATCACGGTGACGCCGCCGTCGTGGCGGCCCGACCTCACCGACCCCAACGACCTGGCCGAAGAGGTCATCCGGCTGGAGGGCTACGACACCCTGCCGTCGGTGCTGCCCAGCGCCCCGGCCGGGGCAGGCCTCACCGAGGGACAGCGGCTGCGCCGGCGGGCCGGCCGGGCGCTGGCCGAAGGCGGCTACGTCGAGGTGCTCAGCTACCCGTTCATCAGCGCCGACGACTTCGACCGGCTGTTGCTGCCCGCCGAGGACGCGCGACGCCACGCCATGCGGCTGGCCAACCCGCTGTCGGAGGACGAGCCGCTGATGCGCACCACGCTGCTGCCGGGGCTGCTCAAGACCCTGGTACGCAACGTCGGACGCGGCTTCACCGACGTGGCGCTGTTCGAGACCGGAGCCGTCTACCGGCCGCGCGAGGGCGCTCCGGAGGTCGCACCGGTGCTCGGCGTCGAGCGCAAGCCGACCCCCGAGGAGCTGGCCTCGATCGAGGCGGCGCTGCCCGACCAGCCGATGCGGGTCGCGGTCGTCCTGGCCGGCGAGTTCGAGCGGTCCGGCTGGTGGGGCGGCGGCCGTCAGGCCACGTGGGCCGACGCCGTGCAGGCCGCGAGGCTCGTGGCGGCCGAGGCCCGGCTCGAGCTGTCGGTCACCGCCGACCAGCACGAGCCCTGGCACCCCGGGCGTTGCGCCGCACTCTACGTGGGCGACACGCTCGTCGGGCACGCCGGCGAGCTGCACCCGCGCGTGATCGAGGCCTACGGGCTGCCGCCGCGCACCGCGGCGATGGAGCTCGAGCTGTCGCGCCTGGAGCCGGCCGTGCCGGGGCCCGTCGACGCGCCTGCCGTGTCCTCGTATCCGGTGGCCACGCAGGACGTTGCACTGATCGTGCCCGACTTCACGCCGGTCGCGGACGTGGAGTCGGCCCTGCGCGACGGGGCGGGGGAGCTGCTGGAGTCGATCCGGCTGTTCGATGTCTACGCCGGGGAGCAGGTGGGTGAGGGGAACAAGTCGCTCGCCTACACGATGCGGTTCCGGGCGGCCGACCGGACGTTGACGGTGGAGGAGACGACGGCGGCGCGGGACGCGGCGGTGGCGATGGCGGCCGATCGTGTGGGGGCTCAGCTGCGGAGCGCCTGAGCCTGGGAACGGGCCGGTACGGCGGGATGCCGTGCCGGCCCTTTCGTTCAGATGCGGTCGAGCTCGGTGAGGTCGATGTCCAGGTCGAACGGAACGGTCAGCCGCAATCTGTCTCGATGGATGCCGGTGAGGGCATAGGAGCGAGTGGCGGGGTCGAGCTCGTAGACGTAGACGACCGCTCGGCCGGTGTCGGTCTCGACCCGCCAGAAATGCCGGATCCCGGACTCGGCGTAGAGGAGCGGCTTGCGCTTCCTGTCGCGGGACCTGGTGTCCTGAGTGACGACTTCAACCGCCAGTTGGACGTCTTGCGCGAGGTAGAAGGTCTCGTTCAGGCTTTTGTGAGCCTCGGCGCGGATGACAATGACGTCCGGTTCGGGGCGTTGATCCTCGTCGAGGATGACGGTCATCCGGCTGCACACGAGGAGATGGTCGGGGGCTGTGCGGTCCAACACGGAATGGAACAGCATCAGGACCCGGCAGTGGATGTCGGTTTGCGGGGCGAAGAAGACCAGGCTGCCGTCGATCAGTTCAGAGTGGTTGGGCAGTCCTGCGAGGTGATCGAGATCCTCGGCCTTGAACCCCTCAGGGGGTGGGATGACCCAGGACGGGAGGCAGTCAACATCCTCTTCCGCGGTTGTCATAGCGCAACGTTAGTGTACTGCTACGGTGCGTGCTCACATGTTCAACTCTTCATACCGGGTTGGCGGAATTCGGTCGCATGACGCAATTGCTGGTGTTCGGCGAGCGTGAGGACGCCGAGGAAGTCGCGGAGACGCTGGGTGAGTGGTTCCCTCAGTTCGGGGTGCCGCGGGTGGTGCGCGAGACGCTCGCCGGCGAGGACGACGTGGAGGACGCGCAATGGGTGGTTGTCGTCGAAGGGCCCGGTGAGGACGCACTGGCGAAGGTGGATCAGCTAGTGGAACAGTACGACGGGTGGCGGGAGGCGGGCTGAGCCCCGCTCGCATGCGGTCGATCTCTGTGAGGGTCGATGTCGAGGGCCGGGGACGGTGAGGCGGGGCAGGGAAGCCGTGTCTCCGTCAGTCGAACCAGTGAAAAGGTGTCTCATGCCACCCCGTGCCACGAAGTGCGCGGGGTGGCATGAGATGTGCGGTCTCACGACCGCGTACGCCGCTTACGCGGGTGACGCCCGTACGGCCAGGTGAAGCCGTGCGGGTCTCCCCTCGACCGTGTTGGACACTCCGCTGCCCGAAGGCGTCCGCGTCCCGTTTCGTCGCTGCTCCGGGGTTGTCTGCTGACGCGGATTCCAGGGTCCGCCGCTGAGGAAGCACGGCGGAGTGGATCTGCTGACGTGTGTCCAACGTCGCCACCAAGGTCACCTGCCTATCGGTGGTGGCTGGGTCTGGTCACTCCGGCCCGCCCCGGTTTCATGGGACAAGCCCCGGCCTTCAGACCGGGGAGCGAGTGACGCTGCAACGCTACCAATCACGCTTAGTATATGCACAACTACAGATCGAGGCGGGGTAATGTGTTCGTCCGGTGCGAACGGCTCTCCCGCCGCGGCCCGGATCGGGGCAGAGTGGCGGCATGCGTATCGCCGTGCTGTCCGACATCCATGGTGTGCTGCCCGCGCTCGAAGCCGTGCTGGCCGAGCCCGACGTGGCTACCGCCGACCTCATCGTGCTGACCGGGGACATGGCGGCGGGGCCGATGCCGGTGGAGACGCTCGACGTGCTCGTGGCGCTGGGGGAGCGGGCGCTGTGGGTGAGCGGGAACGCCGACAGGGAGCTCGTGGAGGTGGCGCGGGGGAAGGTGAACCCTCGTGCGGTCACCCAGTGGGCGGGCGAGCGGTTGCGGGGCGATCAGGTCGAGGTGCTGGCTGGGTTGCCTGCGCGGCAGGTGGTCGAGCTCGGGCGGCTCGGGACGGCCTTGTTCGTGCACGGCACGCCGCGCAGCGACGAGGAGGTGGTCCTGGTCGACAGCTCGCTGGAGCGGTGGGGTGAGGTGCTGGCGGGAGAGACGGCCGGGACCGTGGTGCTGGGGAACACGCACATGCCGTTCGTACGGCTGGCTGATCGGGTGCTGGTGGTCAACCCGGGGTCGGTCGGCATGCCGTACGGAAGGGACGGGGCGCACTGGGCGTTGCTGGACGGCGAGACCGGGGCGGTGGCCCTCCGGCGCACCCCGCTGGACGCCGTGCGGGTGGCCCGGCGGCTGGTGGCCGAGAGCGGGTTCGACGGGATCGAGGAATGGGTGTCGGAGTATGTGACCAGCACCTATTCCGATGCCGAGGCGTTGCGGGTGTTCGCCAAGGCCGAGAACCGTTAGGACTCCTGGGCTGCCGGCTCTTGCCTGCGGGCCTTTTCCGCCAGGGCGTGCTCGTCGGTCCTGGCATCGTAGCGGCGGAACCTCGGCAAGGCCGTGGCCAGCGCCAGGACGGCGCCTACGCACAGCATGCCGCCCGCGGTCAGCGAGAAGCGGGTGCCGCCGAAGTTCGCCATCAGGCTGGCCCGGGCGTTGCCGAGCATGGGGCCGCTGGCGTACGACAGGAGCTCGATGCCCGCCAGGCGGCCGCGCAGCTCTCGTGGGATCGTCTGGTTCCACATGGTCATCCGGAAGATGCCGCTGACCATGTCGGCCGCGCCGGCCAGCGCGATGCAGACGAAGACCAGCCACACGTTGGGGGCGAGCCCCGTCAGGGCCACCGCCACGCCCCACAGCGTCGCGGCGACGATCACGCCCAGGCCCTGCCGCTGCACCCGGGCCGTCCAGCCGCCGGTGAGGGAGGCGATGAGCGCGCCGACCGCGGCGGCCGAGTACAACAGCCCGAGCGCCTGTGGCGCACGAAGCTCGTCGGCCAGGAAAGGGAAGAGCGCCGTCGCCATGGCGAACACCATGGCCGCGATGTCGACCAGGTACGTCCCCATCAGGTCGCTACGCCCCACGGCGTACCGCACACCTTCGACCAGCGATTTCAGCGACGCGGGCGCCGCGTCCTCGGCGGGCGGCAGGGATCTGATCCGCCACAGCAGCGCCAGCGACAGCAGGAACGTCACCGCGTCCACCCCGTACGCAGCCGCTGCGCCGGCCGACGTCACCAGGAGCCCGCCGAGGGCGGGGGCCACGATGGCGCCGAAGTTCCAGCGCAGGCTCGACAGCACCGCCGCCGCGCCCTGGTGCTCGTGCTTGACGACCTGCTGGAACACCGCCTCCATGCTGGGCCGCTGCAGGCAGGCGATGCCGGTGGAGATCGCGCCCACCACGTACAGGACCCAGACCTGCGGGTTCGGCACCATCGCGTTGACCGTGAGAGCGGCCGAGGTGACCAGGAGGCCCAGCTCGCTCATGACGATGATCTTGCGGCGGTCGAGGGCGTCGGCGAGGGCGCCGCCCCACAGGCCGCACACCACCATCGGCACGAACTCCGCCAGGCTCACCAGCCCGACCGCAAGGTAGGAGCCCGTCAGCTCCTTCATCTGGTACGGCACCGCCACCAGGGTGATGAACGTGCCGAACATCGTGATGACCCCGGCCCCGAACAGCAGGCGATAGTCGCGCGAACCGCGCAGCGGGCTCAGGTCGATGGAAAGGTGACGAAGAAGGCGTCTTACTCGATCGGGCACGAGGTCCGATTGTCCGGCGGAAGCTGCGGTCCCCGCAAATCGTTTTCCCGCACGACGGACACGCGAAGGCCCCGGGGTGACCGGGGCCTTGGTCTCGGGGTCAGGCGGTGGGGACCTTGTCGAGGAAGCCGAGGACCTTGCGGATCCTGCCGTCCTCGGCCAGCTCCACGACGTCGAAGCCGACCGCGACAGGCTCCCCGCCCGCCGGGCCGAGGTGCCAGGTGAACCTGGCGATGTTGTGGTGGGCCTCGTAGACCTCGCCAGGGGCGAACACGAGGCCGGGGAACATGCCCTGCGCCCCCTCGATCACCGCGGCGATCCCGGCGTGACCGGCCACGTCGGCCAGCGGGTCGGTGTACGTGGCGTCCTCGGTCCACAACTCGGCCACGGCCTTGGTGCGGGCGTCGGCGTCGGTCTCGTTCCAGGCGGCGATGTAGCGGTCGACAAGAGTGGTGTCCATGGTGATCTCCCTTACTGGTTGCGGGCCTTGCGCAGGCCCATGATCTGCAGCTCGGCGAACCCGGCCACGGCCAGCGCCTGGGCGATGGCCCAGATCGCGCCGATCGTGGTGAAGTCGCCCGCCCCGGTGATGACGGCTGCGACGCTGCCCAGGGTCCAGATGATGTTCAGGGCGATCACGGCCCTGGTGGCGGCCGGGCTGATCGCGCGGCGGGTGGCCAGCAGGCCGACCGCGGCGCCGTACACGAGCAGGAAGACGCCGATCCCGCGCAGCAGGCCCGCCTCGGGGCCGAGCAGGGCGGCGACGGGGCCGGCGAAGGCCAGGTAGACCAGCCCGTTGCCGCCGGTGACGACGGCGTCGGCGGCCAGCGCCAGGCGCAGGAACTTCAGGCGGTCGGTCGTGACGCTCAGGGCGGTCATATCGGCTCCTTCGGTGGTTCGGTGCGACACCTGAAAGATGTCAGCCACCGCATAGGGGCCGCGATTACGCCAGAGGTAAGCGGAGGTGGTGATTCGCCGCTTCACCTGCGGCAATGGTCATGGTGTGACGCTCGTCACGGCGAGCCACCGAAAAGTTGATCAAGCGGTTCCGAGGATCTCCTGCCGCAGGTGGGTCTTGAGGATCTTGCCACCGGGGTTGCGGGGCAGCTCGCCCTCGCGGAACCAGAAGTGGACCGGGATCTTGAACGTGGCGATCCGGCCGGCCAGGAACGCCTGCAGCTCCTCCGAGGTGACGGACTGCCCGGGGGCCAGGCGGATGACGGCGCCGACCTCCTCGCCCAGCTCGTCGTGCGGCACCCCGATCACGGCCGCGTCGTCGACCGCCGGGTGCTCGAACAACGCCGCCTCCACCTCGGCGCAGTAGACGTTCTCGCCGCCCCTGATCACCATGTCCTTGGCCCGGTCCACGATGTAGACGAAACCCTCTTCGTCGATCTTGGCCAGGTCGCCGGTGTGCACCCACCCGTCCACGAACGTCTGCGCCGTGGCCTCCGGCTTGTTCCAGTAGCCGAGGATCACGTTCGGGCCGCGCAGGCACAGCTCGCCCACCTCGCCGGGCGGCAGCTCGTTGTCCATCGGGTCGACCACGCGCACGTCCACCACGGGCACCGGGCGGCCGATGCTGTCGGGCCTGGCCCGGTAGTCGGCGCCGCCGTTGCCGATGGCCAGCGCGGTCGTCTCGGTCATGCCGTAGCCGTTGGAGGGGGCGCGGTTGGGGAGGTTCTCGGTGATGCGCTCCAGCAGCTTGGGCGGCGCAGGGGCGCCGCCGTAGCCGAGGGTGGCCAGCGACGACAGGTCGTACTTGCCGAAGTCGGGGTGGGACATGAGCTGCCACGCGCTGGTAGGCACGCCGATCATGGCGCTGATCTTCTCCCGCTCGATCAGGCGCAGCGCCTGCTCAGGATCCCACTTGTACATGAGCACCAGTCCGCCGCCGCTGAACATCGTCGTCGTCATGGCCGAGAAGCAGCCCGTGACGTGGAAGAGCGGCACGGTCAGCAGCGTCACGCGGCGCGTCCCCGCCGCCGCCGCGAGGTCCTTGCCGGCCAGCGCGAGCGCGTGCATGAGCCCGTAGGCCGCGGTCATGGGCGACTGGCCCAGGTTGCGGTGGCTGCCCAGCGCGCCCTTGGGGCTGCCGGTCGTGCCGGAGGTGTAGAAGATCGTGGCCGGGTCGTCCGCGGACAGCTCCACGCCAGGCAGCTTCACGTCGGCCGCGACCTCGCCCAGCACCTCGTCGAAAGCACGCGCTCCGGCCGGTGGCTCGCCCCTCGTGACGATCAGCGGCACGCCCGTCGAGGCCAGCCGCGCCGCCCGCTCGCCGTCCGCGATCAGCACCTTCGCGCCCGAGTCCCGCACGCCGTAGGCCAGCTCGGCCTCCGTCCACCAGGCGTTGAGCGGCACGGCCACGGCCCCGGTGGCCAGCACCGCCGAGAACGAGACCACCCATTCCGGATAGTTGCGCATGGCCACGGCCACCCGGTCGCCCTTGCGCACGCCGTAGTCGTCCACCAGCCGGTTGGCCAGTGTGGCGGCGCGGCGGAAGTGGTCCTCGAAGGTGATCTGCTCGTCCTCGTAGACGAGGAAGACCTTCTCGCCGTGGAACCTGCTCATCTCCAGGAGGGCGCGGAAGTGGGCGGGTGCGTGTTTCCACGTGCGTACCCCGGTGTCGCCGATCTCCTCTATCTCGAAGAGCTGGCCGGGGCCGGTGAGCTGCTCCTGGACCTGGGCGTGCGTGAGGGACATCTGCAGAACGCTCCCCGCGGTGGACGATTATTCTGGGTAAATCACAGTACCGACCGGTAGGTACGTCGCGCTAGAACCTCGTGCCCGTGAAAGTTTCATCCTTGCGCCGATAGTTTCTGCTGCCCAACTGCTGCTTTGGCGACTGCCCGCGACCGGCATTGACCGCTCACTTGCATGTCAATACCGTCTGCGGTGCGATCCAAGCGAGATCGAAACTTTCGGGTCGAGTGCCTGCCTCCGGAGGTAGATGTTCGTGCTGTCGTCCTCGTTCGCCAGAGTCCTCGCCTTAGCGGGGATGTCCTTAGCCTTCCTCCTGCCCGCCAGTTCGGCCGACGCGTCGGCGTCCCTGCGCACGCACGCCTCCGCCAAGGGCAAGTTCATCGGGGCGGCGCTCGCCACCAGCCCGCTGTCCAATGAGACCTCCTACCGCACCATCGCGGCCACCGAGTTCAGTCAGGTCACCGCCGAGAACGCGATGAAGTGGGACGCCACCGAGCCCAGCCAGGGCCAGTTCAACTTCTCGGGCGCCGACGCCATCGTCAACTTCGCCACCCAGAACAACCAGCAGGTCCACGGCCACACCCTGGTGTGGCACAGCCAGACCCCGAGCTGGGTGCAGAACCTCGGCGCCAGCGCCATGCGCGCCGCCATGCAGAACCACATCAGCCAGGTCGTCGGCCGCTACGCCGACAACGCGACCGTGGTCTCGTGGGACGTGGTGAACGAGATCTTCGACGACAACGGCGGGTGGCGCTCCTCGTTCTGGTACAACACGCTCGGCCAGAGCTTTGTCGCCGACGCCTTCCGCGCCGCCCGCGCCGCCGACCCCAACGCCCGGCTGTGCATCAACGACTACAACGTCGAGGGCATCAACGCCAAGAGCACCGCGATGTACAACCTGGTCTCGTCGCTTCGACAGCAGGGCGTGCCCGTCGACTGCGTGGGCTTCCAGGGCCACCTCGCGATCCAGTACGGCTTCCCGAACGACCTGCAGCAGAACCTGCAGCGCTTCGCCGACCTCGGCGTCCAGGTCCGCATCACCGAGCTGGACGTGCGCATGCAGATGCCCAGGGACGCGACCAAGGACGCCACCCAGGCCACCTACTACCGCAACGTCGTCAACGCCTGCCTGGCGGTGACCGCCTGCGCCGGCGTCACGATCTGGGGCTTCACCGACAAGTACTCGTGGGTGCCGGACACCTTCTCGGGTCAGGGCGCCGCGCTGATCTACAACGAGAGCTACCAGCCGAAGCCGTCGTACAACGCCGTGCACGACGCGCTGGCCGGCGGCACCACCACCGACACCACGCCGCCGACCACGCCGGGCACGCCCACGTCGAGCAACGTCACCTCCAACTCCGCCGCCCTGACCTGGGCTGCCTCCACCGACAGCGGCGGCAGCGGGCTGGCCGGGTACAACATCTACCGCGAGCAGGGCGCCACCGACACGCTGCTGGCCCAGAGCACCACGAACTCGGCCACGCTGACCGGGCTGAGCCCCACCACCCAGTACCAGGTCTACGTGCGGGCCCGTGACGGCGCCGGCAACCTGTCGGCGAACTCGCCGCCGGCCACGTTCACGACGATGTCGGGACCGGGTGGCGGGGGCCCCTGCACCGCGGCCGGCACCGTGCAGACCCAGTGGAGCACCGGGTACGTGGTGCAGCCGGTGACCGTCACCAACACCGGCACGTCCGCCATCACCGGCTGGACCGTCACCTTCACCCTGCCCTCCGGCCACACGCTCACCGGCTCGTGGAACGCCGACGTGACGGTGAGCGGGCAGACCGTCACCGCCAAGAACGCGGGGTACAACGGCAACCTGGCCCCGAACGCGAGCACCAGCTTCGGGTTCCAGGTCAGCCGGCCGAACGGGAACACTCAGACGCCCTCCGGATACACCTGCGCCTGATGCTCCGCGAATCCCCTGGGCGCTTCTCCTGCCGCCCAGGGGATTCTCTCTGCCGAAGATATTGACAATTAAACCGTCGAGGTCTGTCGTTCGCCATAGGAGGTGAACGGCATGAACGAATGGGATGCCACCTCGTACGCGGGCAAGGACACCATCCTGCGGGTCGTCAGGGACGAGGCCGATCGGCTGTTCGCGCTGGCCGAACCGGAGGAGGCATGGGAGGCGCCGACCGCCTGCCCAGGCTGGACGACGCGGGACGTGGTCGCGCACATCGTCGACACGACCGAGGGATACTTCGCCGCGTTCGACGCGGCCCGCCGTGGCCAGGACGTCGGCACGGCGTACGGGCTGCCCGGCATGGGCGATCGGGTCAACGAGCAGGCCGTGGCGCTGCGCGGGATCCCGCAGAAGGAGCTGCTCGACCGGCTCAAGACGGACTTCGAGCACATGCAGGCGATCCTGCGCGAGCTCGGCGAGGACGAATGGGCCGGGCTCACCGTCCCGCACTTCTACATGGGGCCGCTGCCCGCGTACTTCTACGCGGCAGGGCAGCTCATGGACTACGCCGTGCACTCCTGGGACATCCGGCAGGGGACCGGCCGGGCGCACGGGCTGTCGGGGGAGGCGGCCGATCTGCTGGTGCCGTTCATGTTCGTGCTCTGGCAGTCCACGATCAGGCAGGAGGCGGACCTGACGACGCCGTTCGAGCTCGGCATCCGGGTGGGCGGGGTCAACGGCGGGGACTTCCGCGTGTCGGTGGGGACGGGCGGGATGACGTACGAGCAGGGTGACCTGGCTGGGCTGCCGACCGTCATCGAGTTCGACGCGGGGAGCATGGTGCTCACGACGTTCGGGCGCAGCAACACCGGCACCGTCAGGGGCGACCTGGCGATCGCCGACCGTTACCTGAATCTGTTCTTCCGTATCTAGAGCCGCGGGCCGCCGGTGCGCATACCGGCGGCCGCGTGCCGTTACGGTTGGCCCGTAATGTGGGGTGATGACAGATCGGGAAGTGGCCGTTCTCATCGGCCTGCAGGCTTCCGGTAAATCCGCCTTCTACCGGCGATGCCTGGCCTCCACTCATGCCCATGTGACCAAGGACGATTTCCCCAACGCGCGGCACCGGCAGCGCCGCCAGCTCCGTCTGATCCGTGAGGCGCTGGAGGAGGATCGGAAGGTGGCGGTCGACAACACCAATCCTTCGCCCGAGGAGTGGTGGCCGTTGATCGTGACAGGGCGGGAGCACGGGGCGCGGGTGGTGGCCTATTGGTTCCCGCCGAACCTGAAGGGGTCCCTCCAGCGCAACGCGGAACGGCTCGGCCGGGCACGCGTGCCGGAGGTGGGCGTCTTCTCGACGTTCAGGCGGATGCGGCGCCCCCGGGTGGCCGACGGGTTCGACGAGGTGTCCGTGGTGGAGTTCGACGGGCGCGGCGGCTTTCTCGTGCGGAAGGAGGAGGGATGAGGGTCGACCGGTTGGAGGCGGGGATGCGGGCGCGGGAGTGGTTTCACTCGCTGACGCTGCTGCCCGGTGCGTGGGCGATCGTGCGGGTGGATGGGCGCGCATTCTCCCGCTACACGGAAGGCCGCTTCGACAAGCCTTTCGACGTGCGCTTCCGCGAGTTGATGGCAGTCGCGGCGCGGAGCCTGCTGGAGGAGTTCCAGGGGTGTTACGCCTATGCGCAGAGCGATGAGATCTCCCTGGTGCTGCCTCCCTCCTTTGACCTGTTCGGGCGGGAGGCGGAAAAGCTGGTGTCGATCTCGGCAGGCGTGGCGTCGGCGGCCTTCACGCACGCGGCGGGCGAGCCGGTGCACTTCGACAGCAGGATCTGGCTGGGCAGCTCGGTGGAGGACGTCGTCGACTACATGTCGTGGCGGCAGGCCGACGCCGCCAGATGCGCACTGAACGGCTGGTGCTACTGGACCCTGCGCAGAGACGGCAGGACGGCGCGGCAGGCCGGCAAGCTGCTCGAGCACACCACGGTCGCCGACAAGAACGAGCTGCTGTTCCAGCACGGCGTGAACTTCAACGAGCTGCCTGCCTGGCAGCGCCGCGGCATCGCCTTGTGGTGGGAGACGCACGACCATCAGGGGCACGACCCCATCCGCGGCGTGGACGTGGTCACCCAGCGGCGGCGGGTGCACGTGGAGTGGGATCTGCCCATGAAGGACGACTACCGGCGGCTCGTGGAGCGGCTGGTCACCGACTGACCGCCGGCAGCGGTCGCGGAGCTCGCTCAGCGCTCACCCCAGGTCATGCCCTCCGGCCGCCGGCAGCTGGTGCTTGGCCACGCGCGCGGTGGGCGTCCTGGGCAGGGCGTCCAGCCGCTGCCAGAACCTCGGCACCTTGTACGGAGCCAGCCGCGCGGCCGTCCAGTCGCGCAGGGCCGCCAGGTCCAGCTCGCGCCCCGGGGCCGCGACCACGAACGCCTTCACCTCCTCGTCCGTCAGCTCGGACGGGACCCCGATCACCGCGCATTCCAGCACGTCGGGGTGGGCTTCCAGGGTCTCTTCGACCTCCAGGGGTGAGAGGTTCTCGCCGCGGCGCCGGATGACCTCCTTTTTGCGGGCCACGAACGTGTAGGTGCCGTCGGGGTTGGCCGTCACCAGGTCGCCGGTGTGCAGCCAGCCGTCCTTGACGGCCCTGGCGGTTTCGTCGGGCATGCCCCAGTATCCGGGGGTCACGGCGGGGTTGTGCAGGAGCAGCTCGCCGTCCTCCGCCACCCGCGCGTGGTTGATCGTGCCCAGCCTGGGGTGCTGGCGGGGCGTGCCCAGGGTCTCGTAGGGTCGGGCGCCGCGGGGCCAGATCAGCCCGTACGGGGTCTCCGACAGGGCGTAGCCGACGACGATCTCCAGGCCGAAGCGGCGCTCGATCTCCAGCTGCCGTTCGCGGGCCGGTGCCGGGCCCGTGTAGCAGAGCTTGAGCGGGTTGTCGGCGTCGTCCGGCCTTTCCGGCTGCCGCATGAGGATCTCCAGCATGGCGCCGATCGCGTTGAACTCGGTGGCGCCGTACCGCCGGGCGTCGTCCAGGAAGGAGCCGGCCGAGAAGCGGGGCAGGAGGACCAGGCCGGCGCCGCAGGACAGCGAGCCCATCACCGAGTAGGCCGGGGCGTTGATGTGGAACAGCGGCAGCGACGTCATCAGGCGGTCCGCGCCGGTCAGGCCGAGCCAGTGGGCGAAGCCCTGGCCGGCCAGCGCGTACGCCCGGTGGGTCTGCATGACCAGTTTGGAGCGGCCCGTGGTGCCGGAGGTGGGGATGAGCACGGCCAGATCGTCCGGCTTCACCAGGTCCGGAGGAAGGCCGACGGGTCGTGGCCATGGGCCGGGGTCACGGATGACGTGGGCCGGCTTGGCCTGCTCCATGAGGGCGTCCAGCTCGTGGTCCGTGCTGCGCGGGTTCACGGGGAGGGTGATGGCGCCCAGCGTGGTCAGAGCCAGCCAGCAGATCAGGTCTCGCGGGGTCGTCCTGGCCACGAGCATGACGACGTCGCCGTGCCGCACGCCCTGGGCGGCCAGGGCGTGCGCCTCGCCGCCCACCAGGGCGGCGGCCTCGGCGAACGTGATCATCGAGTCGCCGTGCAACCATGGGCCGTCGCGGCCGGCGGCGGCGAGGAGCACGTGCGGGATCGTGGCCGGGAGCGATCCGGGGGTGGTCAAGGCTCCAGCGTGATCCCTTCGCGCCTGAGGTCCTCGATGATGCCGTCCACCAGGCGGGTGGCGACCGTGTGGCGCAGCTCGCCGTGGTCACGCAACTCGCGCACGGCGGGAACGGGATCCGGGTCGGCGAACAGCCGCTCGTCGGCGTAGTCCACCGGCCGGCCTGTCGGGTCGATGGTCCACCAGGACGCCTCCAGCGCGATGCCGTTGGGGTCGCTGAAGTAGATCGACCGCAGGAACCCGTGGTCGATGACGTCGGTGACCTCGCACCCATGCGCCTTGAGCCGGTCGCGCATCCGGTTGAGCGCGTCCTCGTCCGGCAGGTGCAGCGACAGGTGATCGAACTGCGCCGCCTTGGCGTACGGCACGCCCGCGGGCTTGGCGAAGCTGTCGAGCGGCTGGTCCGCGTACTCGAAGAAGGCGACGGTGTTGCCCGGCGCCACCTCGAAGAAGTAGTGCTTGAACGCGGGCACGGCAAGGGTGGTGACCAGGCGGGCGCCGAGCACACCGTGCCAGAACCGCACGGTGGCGTCCATGTCCGCGGTCACCAGGGCGAGATGGTGCACGCCGCGCCAGTGCACCGGGTCGGGGGTTGCGGCCATGCGTCAACCGTACGCCTTTCAACTATCCCTGGTAAGTGAGGACTACCTGCCCTCAGCCCTTCACCGAGCCGGCGAAGCTGAAGGAGCCGGCCAGATATTTGTTGACCGCGACGTAGAGGACCACGGCCGGGGCGGTGTAGAGGATGGAGAAGGCGGCCAGCTGACCGTAGGCGACCTGGCCGTACTCGGAGAAGAACGTGAAGACGGTGACCGCGGCCGGCTGCTTCTCCGGGGTGTCCAGCAGGACGAACGGGGCGAAGAAATTGCCCCACTGGCCGACGAAGACGAAGATCGCGACGACGGCGATGCCCGGGGCCATCAGCGGGCCGACGACGGCCGTCAGGGAGCGGATCCAGCCGGCCCCGTCGACCCAGGCCGCCTCCTCCAGGTTCACCGGCACGCCGTCCATGAAATTCTTCATCATCCAGATGGAGAACGGCAACGAGCTCGCCGTCAGGAACAACACCATCGCCGGGACGGAGCCGTACAGGTTGAAGCGGAAGAACATCGCGTAGACCGGTACCAGGATCGCGGTCACCGGCAGCCCGGTGGTGAACAGCAGGGTCAGCATGAAGTGGCGGCGGTAGCGCAGCTGGTAACGCGACAGCGGGTACGCCGCCAGGCCCGACACCAGGACGGTCAGGATCGCCGTCGAGCCCGAGATGACGATCGAGTTGATCAGCGGAAGGATGATCGTCTCCCAGGTGAGGACGGCTTCGAAGTTGTCCAGGGAGAAGGTGAGCGTGGGCGTGGCGGACAGGGTGGCCTCCGGCTGCACCGAGGCGATCAGCACCCACAGGAACGGCCCCAGGAAGGCCAGGGCGATGAGCAGCAGGGCCAGCACCGCCGCGCCCCTCGCGGCCAGCCGCGTCATGCGTCCTCCACCTTGATCAAACGCAGGTAGATCAGCGAGAACAGGGCGCCGATCACCAGCATGACGAGGGCGATCGCGGAGCCGTAGCCGATCTCGAAGTAGCGGAACGCCTGCTCGTACATGTACAGCGGCGTCGTCTGGCTGGCCGTTCCCGGGCCGCCGCCAGTGAGGGCGTAGATGAGGCCGAAACTGGCCAGGGTCTGCAAGGTGATCAGCATGAGGTTCGCCATGATGGAGCGGCGGATCAGCGGCAGCGTGATGTGCAGCAGGCGGCGGCCGGGCCCGGCGCCGTCCACCGCGGCGGCCTCCACCAGGTCGGCGGGGACCTCCGAGAGCGCCGCCGAGTACACCAGCATCGAGAACGCCGTGCCGCGCCAGATGTTGGCCAGGATGACCGCGAGCATCGGCGCCGTGTAGAGCCATTCCTGCTCGATGCCGAGCGCCGTGTTGAGCGTGCCCTCCTCGGCCAGGAACGAGAACCAGCAGGCCGCAGCCACGACCTCCGGCACCACCCAGGCGGCGATCACGACGCCGTTGACCACGCTGCGCGTCACCCGGCCGCGGCCGCGCTGGAGCAGGGCGATGATCAGGCCCAGGGTGTTCTGGCCGATGACGGCCGAACCGATGACGAAGACGAACGTCAGGAAGAACGAGTTGAGGAAGGTCGGGTCGCCGAAGAGCTTGATGAAGTTGGCCAGGCCCACGAATCGCGAGTTCACCGACGCCGAGCCGGTGAGCGTCTCGTTCGTGAACGCGATGTAGACGCTCCAGAGGATGGGCCCGGCCAGGAACAGGGCCAGGATGACCAGGGCCGGGCCGAGGGGGAGGAGCCAGCGCAGGACCCCGCGCCGCGCCGGGCCGCGCACGGGCGGGCTCGTCACGGGCGGGGACTGCGGCGCGGTGGCGACCGTCATCGGGCCAGGACCTTGTCGGGGCCTCCCACGGCGGAGGGCAGCGCCTGGACGTACGCGGCCGTCGCCTCCTCAGGGGTCTGCGCGCCCGTCGTGACCGCCTCCATGGCCTCCTGGACCTCGGTGGACACCTTCGGGTATTCCTCGAAGGCGGGCCGGTAGTGGGTGACCGAGGCCAGATCGGTCCAGAACTTGATGCTCGGGTTGCCCTCGCTGTACTTCGGGTCGGCGGCCACGTCCTTGCGGGCGGTCAGGTCGCCGGTGCCGACCGAGTACGCCGTCGAGTTCTCCTTGTTGGTGGCCACCGTGATGAAGTCGAACGCCTCCTGCTTGTTCTTGGCGTAGGCGCTCATCGCGATCACCCAGCCGCCCGACATGCTGACCGCGCCCGGCGGCTCGCCGTTCTGCGTGGGCATGCGCGTCCAGCCCATCTTCTCCGTCCACTCCGGCCACGGCTTCGTGCCGGTCGCCTTCCACGCGGAGGATGCCCAGGCGCCGTCGAGGGAGATGCCGAGTTCGGCGCCCGGGAACCACTCGAGCGTGATCTTGTCTCCGAGCTTGGCGTTGTGCGCGTCGGCCTGCTTGGGGCCGAGCTCCTCGCGGTAGATGGTGTTGATGAAGGTCAGGGCGTCGGTGAAGTTCTTGCCCCCGGCCAGCCACTTCTTCTGCGTCTCGTCGTAGAGGGTGCCGCCCGGGGTGCCATACAGGAGCATCTCGAAGCCCTGCATGGTCGACGCCTCGCCGTGGATCTTCGTGGAGTACATGGCGAAGGGGATGACGCCGGGGACCTTCTGCTTGATCGTACGGGCCGCCGTCAGCACATCGTTCCAGGTCTTCGGCTCCCACGGGACCGGCAGCCCGGCCTTGGCGAAGACGTCCTTCTGATACCAGAGACCGCGCGTGTCCGTGCTGATCGGAACGCCGTAGACCTTGCCGTCACCCCCCATGGCGGCCTGCTTGACCGAGTCGGGGAACTGGCTGCTCCAGTCGGGCCACTTGGCCAGGTAGTCGTCGAGCGGGGCCAGCTTGCCCGCCGCGACGTCCGCGTTGACCTGGAACGTGTCGTGGTAGTAGACGTCGGGCGCCGAGTCGGGGGAGCGGTTGAGCAGAGCCAGCTTGGTGTAGTAGGCCTCGTTGGTGCCCTGGACCGCGGTCAGCTTGACCTTGACGCCGGGGTGGGCGGCTTCGTACTGCGTCTTCGCGCCGGTGAGCATCTTCTCCAGATGCGGCCACGTCGGCTCGACTCTGTAGAGGACTTCGAGTTCCTTGCTGCCGGAAGTGTCCTGCGCGGGGTCGGCGCCGCAGCCGGCGACGACCGCGAGGAGCAGGAGGGAACCGGCCAGCGGACGTTTCATCACGGCCTCCCCGTATTGCTTTGGGTTGAACGTGACGGTAAATCTTTTTGATTTACTAAGTCAATACTTTGTGTTGACATATTGACATGCAGCTCGGCACGAACCTGCCCAAGATCGGCAGCTACAACCGGGCCGTGGTGCTGGAAGCCGTTCAGGCCTCCGACGGCATCAGCCGGGTGCAGATCGCGGCCCGCACCCGGCTCACCGCGCAGACGGTCTCCGTGATCGTGCGCAGGTTGCTGGAGGAGGGCCTGGTCGTGGAGGACGGCTCGGCGCCGTCGAGCGGCGGCAAGCCGAGGACGATCCTGCGCGTCGATCCGGGCGCCGGGTACGCGGTCGGCGTGCACTTCGATCCGAAGGAGATCTCGTGCGTGCTCGCCGACCTGGCGGGGCGACCGGTGGCCCGCTCGCACCTGGCCGTGCGGCCGGGGCTCAAACCGGAGGCGGTCATCCGGCAGATGGCCAGGGCGGCGCGACGGATCCTGCGCGAGGCGAGGGTGCCGGACGGGAAGGTGCTGGGGGTGGGGCTGGCCTGTCCCGGGCCGCTGGACGGGGACGGCGTGATGGTGTCACCGCCGCGGCTGCCGGCATGGGAGCAGGTGCCGATCAAGAAACTGCTGCGCGAGCACACGCGGTTCCCGGTGACCGTGGACAACGACGCGACCGCCGCGGCGATCGGGGAGCGGTGGGCCGGGATCGCACGGACCACGCCCAGCTTCGCCTACCTGTATCTGGGGACCGGCATCGGCGGCGGGATCTTTCTGGACAACCAGGTGTATCGGGGGCGGTCGATGAACGCCGCCGAGTTCGGGCACATCACGGTCGAGCCGGACGGGCCCGAGTGCCACTGCGGGAATCGGGGGTGCGTGGAGGCGATCTGCTCGCCGAGCGCCATCGAGGCCGCGATGGGGGGACATTTCTCGCATGCCGACATTTGCGCTGCCGCCGCGCGAGGGGAGGCCGCGGCGCGCGAGGTGATCGAACGGGTGGCGGGGCGGCTGGCCGATGCCGCGGTGAGCGTGGTGAACATGCTGGACATCGATCTGCTGGTGCTCGGCGGGCCCGCGCTCAGGGAGGTGGGGGAGATCTACCGGGAGATGATCGCGGCGGCCACGGCGAGCCGGGCGCTGGCCCGGCGGCTGCACACCGTGCGCGTGGAGACTTCGCCGATCGCCGCGGACGCCGCCGCGATCGGCGCGGCCTCTCTGGTCTTCCACGCCACGTACGCGCCCAGGCTGGCGACCACCCTGCTCGGCGGCTGAGTTTGCTGGCGGGTTTACGACAAGTCGGGATCTGGCCACGCCGACCTCATGGACAATGGCTGATCAGGATGGCTAGGAATTCGGTATTCATGCTTACCGATTCTGTGGAGGTCGTCCATGCCGCGTGGGACAGGGCGATGGCGGCGGAGCACCGTGGTGGCGGGCGTCCTGGCCATGATCGCCGCGCCGCTCTCGGTGCCTGGCGCGCACGCGTCCGCCGCGTCGCTTTCGGTTTCCGGCGCGGCGAGCGACGAGATCACGCTGATCACCGGTGACCGGGTGCGGGTGACGGCCGTGGACGGCGAGCACAGCACGGTGACGGTCACCCCCGCGCCGCGGGCCGACGGCTCCGTGCCGACGTTCCAGGTGCTGGAGGTGGACGGCGCGGTGAGCGTCATCCCCGACGACGTGGCCGCCCTGGTGCCGGAGCGGCTCGACAGCGCGCTGTTCGACGTGACGGAGCTGGCCGGCCAGGGGTACGGCGCCGAGCTCCCGCTGATCCTGGACTACGCGGGGCCCACGCCCAAGGCCGCGATCCCGGCCGTGAAGCAGGTCCGGACGCTGGAGAGCATCGGCGGCGCGGGCGTCACAGTGGCCGCGGCCGACGCCCCCAGGCTGGGTGCCGAGTTGACGAAACTGGCACGGGCCCGAGCCGCGGGACCGCTGGCGGGCGTGTCGAAGATCTGGCTTGACCGCAAGGTCAAGCCGGTGCTGGAATACAGCGTCCCGCAGATCGGCGCTCCCGCGGCGCGGGCCGCCGGGTACGACGGCGCAGGCACGACCGTGGCCGTGCTCGACACCGGCGTGGACGCAGAACACCCCGACCTCGCCGGCCGGGTCGCCGACCGGCGCGACTTCGCCGGCGCGAACGTCACGGACGACCCCCACGGCCACGGCACCCACGTGGCCTCCACGGTCGCGGGCGCCAAGGGCGTCGCGCCCGGCGCCAGACTGGTCAGCGGCCGCGTGCTGGACTCCACCGGCCACGGCCTGTCGTCCTGGATCATCGACGGCATGGAATGGGCGGCCGGCGAGCAGCACGCCCAGATCGTCAACCTGAGCCTCGGCGCCCGCGAGGCGGGCGGCCCGCTCACCGACGCGCTCTCGCGGTTGACGAAGCAGCACGGCACGCTGTTCGTCGTGGCGGCCGGCAACGACGGCTGCGACCAGTGCGTGGGCACCCCCGGCGACGCCCCCGAGGCGCTGACGGTCGGCGCGGTGGACCGGGAGGACCGGCTCGCCGGCTTCTCCAACCGCGGCCCCATCGCCGCCGACCAGGCCGTCAAGCCGGACGTGACCGCGCCAGGCGTGGGCATCACCGCGGCCGAGCCCGGCGGCGGTCACGTCGCGATGTCCGGCACCTCGATGGCCGCTCCGCATGTCACGGGCGCCGCCGCGCTGCTGCGCCAAGCCCGTCCCGGCATCACAGGCGGCGAGCTGAAATCCCTGCTCATGGCCACCGCCGCCCCGGGCAGGGAAATCCCGGTCGACGCGCAGGGCGCGGGCCGCATCGACGTGGCCGCCGCGCTCAAGGGCTCCGTCGTGGCCTCGCTCGGCTCGGCCCACTTCGGCCGGCTCGGCACGGGCGAGCGCAAGAGCATCACCCTGACCTACCGCAACCTCGGCCAGGCCCCTGCCGAGCTGGACCTGACCAGCGGCGCGGCGTTCACGGTCCAGCCCGCGAAGCTGACCGTCCCCCCGTCGGGAACGGCCGAGGCCACGGTCACGGTCACGGCCGCCGAGCCGGGCCGGCTCCGCCAGGAGCTGACGGCCGCCGTCGCGGGCGGCCCGCCGGTGCGCACCCTGCTGACGGGAGTCGTCGAGGACCGGCGCGTCGAGCTGCGGGTACGCGGCATCGCCAGGGACGGCCGCACCGCACGCGGCGGCTTCACCGTGCTCAACCTCGACGAGGGCACCCTGGTCGGCCGCGTGCTCCCCGGGAACCCGGCGCAGCCGTGCACCGACCAGAAGTACGGCACCGGCACCTGCCTGCTGGTCAAGCCCGGCACCTACTCCGTGCTCGGCCACGTCTTCACCATGCCTGCCACCCAGGACAGCACCGCCGCCGGCAAGCCGCTCAACGAGAGCCTCCTCGGCGACCCGGAAATGGAGATCACCGAGAACACCGAGGTCGTGCTGGACGCCCGCAAGGCCGTCGAGGTCGAGATCGAGACGCCCGATCACAAGACCAAGCGGAACACCGGCGCGGCCGCCGCCCTCATGTGGTACCGCTCCGGTGAGCAGGGCACCGCACTGCGCGGCGGCACCACGATCTCGCCCGGCGCGCACATCGAGGAGCGGCTGTTCGTCCAGCCCACCAGGAAGGTCACCAAGGGCGTCTTCACCGTGGCCACCCGCTGGCGGCTGAAAGCCCCCGAGATCGCCCTCACCGCTCCAGGGCTCCGCCTGGAGCCGCAGTACGTGGATCCGGTCCAGTTCAGCGACTTCTCCACCGAGTATCCGCGCCTGGACGGCACCCGGCTGCTCATGGCCGTGGACGCCGGCCGAGGCACCGCCGAGGAGATCCAGGCCCGCGATCTGAGGGGCAAGCTGGCCGTCATCCGGCGCACCGACGGCGTGCCGGTCTCCGCCCAGGCCAACGCTGCCGCGGCCGCCGGGGCCGCGATGGTGGCGGTCTACAGCGACCGGCCCGGCGCCGACGTCACCACCGGCGGCAACAAGGTCAAACTCGCCGTCCCGACCGTCCGGCTCACCCACGAAGAGGGTCTGCGGCTCATAGAGCGGCCGGTGCCGGTCCTGGCCAGGGGTGTCGTGGCCAGCCCGTACGTGTACGACCTCTACCTGCGTGAGAAGGGCCGAGTCCGCGACCGGCTCCAGTACGTGGTCCGCGCCGGTGAGCTGGCCAGGATCGAGACCGGCTATCACAGCCAGCTCGCCGATGACGTGACCGTGAACGAGGCCAGGTTCGCCTTCGAGCCGTGGGACACCCTGTCGATCTCCACAAACCACCCCATGGCCAAGGTGCCGCGTACCCGGGTGGACTACGTCACTCCGGACCCCGAGGTGCGGTGGAGCTCGTCGGCGATCAGCCCGGAGCGGTCCTACAACAACATGTGGCCGCACCCGGACACCCCGCGCGTCTCGGTCTCCTCGCCCCACTTCCGCCCCTACCAGGCGGGGGAGCGGGCCGTCCGCACGGTGTTCAAGCAGCCCCTGCTGCCCGGCGTCAACCCGCGCAACCCGCTGCGCAGGGAGGGCGACCGGTTGCGGATCTCGATGCAGGGTTTCGTGGACGCGGGCGGCAACTACGGCGAGGCGTACACCAGTCCGTACGAACGCGGCCTGAAGACCAGCTTCCGGCTCTACCGGGACGACACGCTGCAGCTGCAGACGAACCATCTGCCGTCGGGGACGGCGACGCTGCCGGCCGGGCGGTCGGCGTACCGGATCGAGTACGACCTGATCAACGAGGCCGAGTGGGCCAGGATGTCCACCCGCACCAAGGCCGTCTGGACGTTCAGCTCGGAACGGGCCGCGCAGACCACGGTCATCCCGCTGCTGCTGGCCACGTTCGACGCACCGGTGGACCTGAAGAACCAGGCCGCCTCCCGCAGACTCGGCGTGACCCTCTCCCACCAGGAGGGCGCAGAGCAGAGCGCGGTCAAGAGCGTGTCGCTGGAGGTGTCGTACGACGACGGCGCCAGTTGGCGGCCGGCCCGCCTGCGCGACAAGGGCGACCGGAGCTACGAGACCACGCTCGACCGGTCGCCCTCAGGATTCGTCTCACTGCGGCTCACCGCCGCCGACGTCGCAGGCAACACGCTGACGCAGGAAGTGATCCGCGCCTACGCGGTGCGCTGAGCGCGCGGTCAGGGCCCGCCCGGGATCGCGGCCAGCAGCTCCCGGGTGTAGTCGTCGGCGGGACGGTCGAAGATCTCGTCGGTCGTGCCGCTCTCCACGATCCGCCCGTCGCGCATCACGTGCACCGCATCGGAGATCATCCGTACCACGGCCAGGTCGTGGCTGATGAACAGGTAGCTCAGTCCCAGCTCCCGCTGCAGCGCGGCGAGCAGCTCCAGGATCTGCGCCTGGACGATCACGTCGAGCGCCGAGACGGCCTCGTCGAGCACGACCAGCTCCGGCGAGAGCGCCAGCGCCCGCGCGATGGCCACGCGCTGGCGCTGGCCGCCGGACAGCTCATGCGGCAGCCGCTCGCCCAGCGAGGCCGGCAACGACACCTTCTCCAGCAGCTCGGCGGCGCTCTTGCGGCGCTCGGCCGCCGTGCCGACGCCGTGCACGCGCAGCGGCTCCGTGATCGACTTCTCCACGGTGTAGCGGGGGTCGAGCGAGGCGTACGGGTTCTGGAACACCGGCTGCACCCGCCGGCGGAACGCGAACAACTCACGCCGCCCGAGCCCGGCCAGGTCCGTGCCGTCGAAGCGGATGCTGCCCGCGGTGGCGTCGTCCAGCCCGAGCAGCAGGTTCGCGGTCGTCGACTTGCCGGAGCCCGACTCGCCCACGATCGACACGGTACGGCCCCGCGGGATGGTGAAGGAGACCGCGTCCACCGCGGTCAGCTCCTCACCCGTGCCCCTGATCGGGAACACCTTGCGCAGGCCGTCGACCACCACCAGGTCCTCCGCCGCCGTCTCCGGACGGGCCACTCGCACCGACGACAGGCTCGGCACGGCCCGCAGCAGCCGCTTGGTGTAGTCGTGCTCCGGCTCGGCCAGGATCCGCTCCGCCGGCCCGGTCTCGACGATCTCGCCCTGGTACATGACGGCCACGACATCGGCCCGCTCGGCCGCCAGCGCCAGGTCGTGCGTGATGAGGAACACAGCCGTGCCCATGTCCGCGGTGAGCCGCTCGAGCTGGTCGAGGATGCGCCGTTGCACGGTCACGTCCAGCGCTGAGGTCGGCTCGTCGGCGATGAGCAGCCGCGGCCGGCAGGCCAGCCCCATGGCGATCAGCGCCCGCTGCCGCATGCCGCCGGAGAACTCGTGCGGGTACTGCCCGACCCGCCGCGCCGGGTCGGGGATGCCCACCATGTCCAGCAGCTCCAGCACGCGTGCCCGCGCCGCCTTCCCGGCGGCCACGCCGTGCACCTCCAGGGCCTCGGCGATCTGGTCACCGATGCGCAGCAGCGGATTGAGGTTGGACATGGGGTCCTGCGGGACCAGGCCGATGCCGGCGCCGCGGATCGAGGTCATCTCCCGCTCGCTCGCCGTCGCCAGGTCGCGTCCCTCGAACACGACCCGGCCGGAGGTGATGCGGCCGTTGTCGGGCAGCAGCCGGTTGACCGCGGCGGCCGTGGTGGACTTGCCCGATCCCGACTCGCCGACCACCGCGACCGTCTGGCCCGGCATGATCTCCATGGAGACGTTCTTGACGACGGTGACGTCCTGCCTGCGGGTGCGGAAGGCGACCGACAGGTCGCGGATCTCCAGGAGCGGGCTATTCATGCGGTCCTCGATCGTTGCGTGGTGGCCTGCAGCAGGCGGTGCCAGAGCTCCTCGGCCGGCGTCGGGGCGCCCGCGACGAGCAGGCGGTTGCTCGCCACGACCAGGGAGACGTCCCGGCCGGGCACGAAGCCGATCGCGCAGCCCACGTGGCCGGGGTGCCCGAGCACCGTGACCGTCTCGCCCGCCAGGTCCAGGGAGTAGCGGCGGAAGCCGAGCGCCTGCTCGGGGTCCGGCCCCGGGGCGAAGAACTCCCGGACGACCTCGGGCCGCCACAGCCGGTCGTGCTCCTCGTACCGGGACAGCGCGGCGCAGTATTTGAGCAGGTCGGGCACGGTCGAGAACAGCCCGGCATGCCCGGCGACCCCGTCGAGCGCGTGGTAGGCGTTGCCGTCGGCCACCTGGCCGAGCACGGGCTCGCGCCGCCAGCGGGTGAAGTCGGTGCTGCGGTACGGGACCGGGTACGGCCTTCCGGTGTCGAGCATGGTCATCTCGACCCGGTCGTCCAGGGCGCTCATGGCCACCTCGGTGCCCGTGGGGCGGGCGTACGTGGTCTGGGTGAGGCCGAGCGGCCGGGTGACCAGCTCGGCCACCGCCCGGTCCAGCCGCAGCCCCGTCGCGGCCGTGACGATCCGGCCGAGCAGGATGAAGCCGAGGTCGGAGTAGTGCCGCGCGCGGCCGGGCCGGTAACGCGGCGGCGGTGGCTGCGCCTGGATGTAGAGCGGCCACCATTCCCACAACCCGCCCCGGTGCAGGAGCAGCTCCCGCACGGTGATCGCCTCGTACGACCGCGGCAGGTACGCGCTCAGTGGCGCGTCCAGGTCCACCAGCCGCTCCGACACCAGGCGCATGAGCGCGGTCGTGGTCGCCACGATCTTCGTGACGGAGGCCAGGTCGTGGTAGGTGTCCAGGGTCATGGGCGCCTCGCCCGAGAGCTCGCCGCCCTCCACGCGCACGGTCCGGTGCCCGGTGCACTCGGTCAGCTCGAACCAGGGCGTGCGCGCGGCCATGACCAGGCCGGCGGGCTCGTCCGGGCTCATCGGGTCAGCACCAGCGAACGGGGCGGTTCGGCCATCGGGGCGGGCAGGACGAGCGGGCCCGCGCCCGGCGTCAGCGTGCCGAGGACGCGGGCGGACCGCGCGCCCGTCCCGCCGGGCACCGTGCCGGGCAGACCGTGCGCGGTCAGCCAGCCGATCAGGGCGAACGCGATGGCCTCCTTGTCGTCGGCGGGCGCGCCGAACGCGTCGGACGGCGCCACCTCCACGCCGGGCAGCGCCGCGCGCAGCCCGCGCATGATGACGGGGTTGCGGCATCCGCCGCCCGAGACGACCAGGGCGCTGACGCCGGCGGCACGCACGTCGTCGGCGACGGTGCGCACGGTCAGCTCGGTCAGCGTCGCCACCAGATCCGCATCGCCGATCGTGCCGGTCGCCGCCGGGCCGGTGCCGCCGGCCCGCAGACCCGCTCTGGCCAGCGCGGCCTCCACATATCCCAGGTGGAACAGCTCCTTGCCGGTGCTCTTGGGGGCGGGCAGCCGGTAGTAGGGCTCGTCGAGCAGCACCTCCAGCAGCCGGGCGTCGGCGCGCCCCGACGCCGCGATCGCGCCGTCCTCGTCGAACCCCCGGCTGTTCAGCCGCCGGCTCGTCACCACGGCGTCGATCAGCGCGTTCGCCGGGCCGATGTCGTAGGCGAACAGCTCACCCCCGCGCACGACGGTCATGTTCGCGATGCCGCCCAGGTTGAGCGCCCCGGCCCCGCCGGGCTGCCCGCCCAGCAGCAGCCCGTCGAGCACCGACACCAGCGGAGCCCCGTGCCCGCCCGCCGTGATGTCGCGGATGCGCACATCCGACAGCACGGGAACGCCGGTTCGCTCGGCGATCCACGCGGGCTGCCCGATCTGCAGCGTGCCCCGCGCCTGCGAACCCTCCACCCAGTGGAACACCGTCTGCCCGTGCGACACGATCAGATCGACGGGACCGCCCCGCTCGATCGCCTCGGCGGCGGCCGCGGCGAAGCTCTGCCCGATGAGCGTGTCCAGCACGCACACCTCCGCCAGCGTCGTCCTGGCCGGCGGCAGCGCCGCGATCAGCCGGGCCCGCAGCTCGCCGCTGTACGGCGTGCTCGCCGTGTGCCCCACCCGGCCCTCCAGCACCTCACCGGCACGCGAGAAATCGACGACGGCCACGTCGATCCCGTCGTGCGAGGTGCCGGAGATCATCCCGAGAACCCTCATGAGCGCCTTCCTCGATTACGCGGGTCAAGCGTGTCACGCAGGCCGTCACCCAGCAGATTCAACCCCACCACGAGCAGCACGACGACCGCGCCCGGCGCGATCAGCGTCCACGGGGCCACGAACACCAGGCTGCGCGCCTCGAAGATCATCGAGCCGAGCGACGGGGCCGGCGGCGGCGTGCCCAGGCCCAGGAAACTCAGCGACGCCTCCGTCAGCACCGCCCACGACAGCGACAGCGCCACCTGGACCACGATGATCGAGGTGATGTTCGGCAGCACGTGCCGCACCATGATCTGCGCGCGGCTCAGGCCCGTGGCGACCGCCGCCTTCACGTACTCGATCTCCCTGAGCGACAACACCGGGCCGCGGGTGACGCGGATGAAGATGGGCACGTACACGATGGCGATCGCCACGGCGATCGTGAACCAGTTGCGGTCCAGCACCGCGGCCAGCGACAACGCCAGCAGCAGCGGCGGGAACGCGAACAGCACGTTCGTCACCCCGCCGATCGCCCCGTCGGCCCAGCCGCGGTAGAAACCCGACACGAGCCCGCCGAGCGTGCCGATCACGGTCGCGAACGCCACCGCCACGACCGCGATGAGCGCCGAGTTCCCCACCCCGGCAGCCACCCGCGAGAACACGTCCCTGCCGAACTGGTCGGTGCCGAACAGGTGCGCGCCCGACGGCGACCGGAACCGCGCCGGCGGGTTCTGCGCGATCGGGTCGTACGGCAGCAGCCCGAAGTACGCCAGCACCGCCACCCCGGCCAGCACGACGAGGATGACCGAGCCCGCCAGCGCGGCGGGACTCCTGCGCAGAGCCGTCACGACGCCCTCACCCGCGGGTCGATGATCCGGTAGAGCACGTCGGTCAGCAGATTGACCAGCACGAACGCCAGCGCGATCACCAGCACCGTGCTCTGCACCACCGCGTACTCCTTCTGCTGGATGCCCAGCAGCACCTGCCGGCCGATGCCCGGCACCGAGAAGATCTGCTCGACCACGACCGCGCCGCCGAGCAGATAGCCGAACTGCAGGCCGGTCATCGTCACGATCGGCACGAGCGCGTTGCCGAGCACGTGTCTGACCTGCAGCAGCCGCTCCGGCACCCCCTTGGCGCGGGCGGTGCGCACGAAGTCGTGCGAGCGCACCTCCAGCACCGCCGCCCGGGTGGTGCGCAGGATCGGCGCCGCGATCCCGAAGCCGAGCACGAGCGCGGGCAGCACCATCTGCTGCAGGTTGAGCAGCGGATCCTCCAGCAGCGTCGCGAAGCCCTGCCCGTTGGGGTTGAACCCGAACGACGCCGCGAAGATCGACAGCAGCGTCGTGGCCAGGAGGAACGCCGGGATCGACAGACCCGCCAGGCTCACCGCCTGCCCCACGGCGTCCCGCGGGGCGCCGGCCTTCGACGCCGACAGCATGCCGAGCGGCACGCCGATCAGCAGCGCCAGCGCGATCGACAGCACCGCCAGCTCGAACGTCACCGGCAGCGACTGCGACGTCAGGTCGAGCACGCTCTGCTGGTTACGCGCCGAGTAGCCCAAGTTCCCCGTGACCATGTTGCCCAGCCACGAGAAGAACTGCGTGACCAGCGGCTGGTCGAGGCCGTAGTAACGCTCGAGCGCCGCCCGCTGGGCGGGGGTGAGCGCGGCGGCCTCGGTGCCGAGCCCCGCCGTGATCTGGTCGCCGGGAATCGCCCGGAGCATGACGAACACGAACACGGCCACCCCGAAGAGGGTGCCGAGCGTGCCCGCCACCCGCCGGACGACGCGGTTGCGTACGAGAGAGCGCATCAGCCGGCGGACGTGGTGCGCAGATACTGCAGCGAGCCGTTGGCCATGGGCGTGAAGCCCTGCACGCCCGCGGTCGTGGCCGTGTAGGTGTAGCCGGAGAACAGCCAGATCCAGGCGGCGTTGTCCTCCAGGTGGGCGGCGACCTGGTCGTAGATCGCCTTGCGGGCGGCCTGGTCGGTGGTGGCCTTGCCTTCGGCGAACAGCCGGTCCAGCTCGGGGGAGCTGTAGCCGGCGACCTTGTTGAGGTTGCCCTTGCTGGTGAAGTAGCGGCCGTAGGAGCCGTCGGGGTCGGGGCGGCCGCCGTTCAGCGCGACGGCCGCGTCGAAGTCGGCGGCCACCCAGCGGTCCACGAACGCCCCCGACTCCAGCACCTCCAGCTCCAGGTTGATCTTGGCCTCGGCGAGCTGGGCCTTGAGGTTCTGCGCCTCGTTGACGGACGTCGCGTACTCGCCCTGGGAGACGATGGCCTTGACGGTCACCCCGCCTGACTTGCCGGCCTTGCTCAGGTAGTCGGCGGCCTTGGCGAGGTCGCGGCTGGGGCAGGGACGCTTGTTCGGGTCGGACTTGAACGCGGTGGCCGTGATGGGCCCGCTCACCTCTCCCTCGCCGAGCGCGGCGGTGTCGAGCACCTGCTTGCGGTCGATCGCGCACTGGATCGCCAGGCGCACGTTGACGTCCTTCAGATCGCCCTTGCGCGCGTTGAGCTGGAGCACGTGGTAGCTGAGCTGCGGCGTCTTGGCGACCGTGATCGTGCCGCCACCCTCGGCGGTCTGGGCGACCAGCGGGTCGTTGAAGACCGCCAGCTGCACGTTGCCCGACTGCATCGCCGAGACGATGGACGACTCGTCGGGGATCACCCGGAACTCGACCGTGGGGACCTTCGGCTTCTCACTGCCCCAATAGGTGTCGTTCCTGGCGAGGGTGATCGACTGGCTGGGCACGCGCTTGCTCAGCGTGAACGGCCCGGTGCCGTTGGGGGTGGCGTTGAGCTTCTCCTCGGTGTCGTCGGAGGACAGCATCGCCATGTTGACCGTGGCCAGGTTGGCGGGCAGCGCGGCGTCGGGCCCGGTCAGGCTCAGCACCACCGTGGCCGGGTCGGGCGCCTCGACCGACTTCACCGACGACAGCGACGCCATGGCGACCGCCGCCGTGGCCTCGTCCATGATCTTGTCGAGGGAGTGCTTGGCGTCCTTGGAGTCGAACGCGCTGCCGTCGGCGAAGGTGACGCCCTGCCGGAGCTTGAGCGTGAGCGTCTTGCCGTCCTCGGAGGTCTCCCACGACTCGGCCAGCCCGGGCACCACGTTGAGGTCCTTGTCGAACTCCGTGAGCGTCCCGTACAGGTTCTGCAGCACGTTGACGGCCTGGAACTGGGTGGCCTTCCAGGGGAAGAGCGTGTCCGGGTCGGAGGTGACGCCGACCACGAGACCCTTGGCGGCGCCCGTGCCTGTGCTGGTGCCGGTGCCGGGCCCGGAGGAGGATGAACAGCTGGTGAGGGCGATGGACAGCGCCGCCGTGAGGGCGACCGTGGAGAACGCGCCACGGGGCATGTGGCCTCCTCAGGCAGTAGGTCATAAAATTACGCAGACCTTACCACTGGGGTATTTTCTTTTCCCTCCCAGGATGGATGACGATGGCCGAGGACGACGGCACCTTGCTGATCCGCATCCGCGCCGCCATGCCCGCCCTGCGGCCGTCCGAGCGGCGCATCGCGGAGGCGTTCGCCGGGGACCCGGCCGCGGCGGCGAACCTGTCCATCGCCGACCTGGCCGCCCGCTGCGCCACCTCCACGACGTCGGTGGTGCGCTTCTACCGCCGCATGGGGTACGCCCGCTACCAGGACTTCAGGATCGACCTGACCCGGGCAGTGGCCAGGGAGGAGCTCGCCACGTCGAGCCTGCCGGAGGCGTCCGGCGACATCGACCGCCACGACAGCCTGGAGGGCATCGTCTCCAAGGTGGCGATGAACGAGACGTTGTCCATCGCCGACACCGCCCGTTCGCTGGACATGAAGGCCCTGGCCGAGGCGGTGGCGCTGCTGGGGGCCGCCCGCAGGATCGACACGTTCGGCGTGGGCGCGAGCGCGCTCGTCGGGCTCGACCTGCAGCAGAAGTTGTCCCGCATCGGGCGCACCGCGATCAACTGGCACGACCCGCACTCGGCCTGGACCTCGGCCGCCACGCTCGACGGCACCTGCGTCGCGGTGGCGGTCTCGCACACCGGCGCCACCGTGGACACGGTCGAGTTCCTGTCGATCGCGCGCAACTCGGGGGCCGCCACGGTCGCGATCACGAACTTCCTGGACTCGCCACTGGCCCGCGCGGCCGACGTGACGCTCACCACGGCCGCGCGGGAGACCCAGTTCCGCTCCGGTGCCCTGGGCAGCCGCATCGCCCAGCTCATGGTGGTCGACTGCCTGTTCACCGGGGTCGCGCAGGCCTCCTACGACGAGTCGATGGAGGCGCTGCGCGCCACGTACGCGGTCGTGCACGGCCGCGTGGTCAAGCGCGCCTAGTTTCCTCGCAGCATGTTCACAGACCGGATTCACCTGGGGTTCACTGGATATCTCTACCTTGTAGGGCCATGAGCTGGAAGTACCGGGCCAACGCGACGCTTGAGGGCCTGACGGGATACACCTTGACGCGGCGGCTGCGCAAGGAGCCGCCCAAGCCGCCTCCACCGAAGCCCCCGCTGGAGTTGCAGCGGCTCCCGGGTGACACGGTGCGCCCGCCCGTCGACCCGGTGCACGACCGGCTGCTGCGCGAGCCGGCCTTCCTGCTGTCGTCCGTGCGGTCGGGCTCCACGCTGCTGCGGGTCATGCTCAACAGCCATTCGCAGGTGCACTCCCCGATCGAGACGCACTTCCGGCGGATCACCATCGGCCTCGGCACCGACCCCGTACGGCAGGCGATGGAGGCGCTCGGCCACACCCACAGCGACATCGAGCACATCGTCTGGGACCGCATGCTGCACCGGGAGCTGACCCGCAGCGGCAAGCCGGTCCTGGTGGAGAAGACGCCGAGCAACGTGTTCGTCTGGCGGCGCCTGGCGACCTGCTGGCCGGACGCGCGGTTCATCTTCCTGCTGCGCCACCCGATGTCCATCGTGCAGTCCTGGCATGAGGCCGATCCCGAGAAGCGGCCCATGGAGGAGGCCGTGCCGCGCACGCTGAGCTACATGACCTACCTGGAGGAGGCCCGGACCCACCTCGACGGGCTGACCATGCGCTACGAGGACCTGGTCGCCGCCCCGGAGGCCGAGCTGCGCCGGCTCTGCCTGTTCCTCGGCCTCGAATGGGAGCCGGGCATGCTCACCTACGGCAACAAGGACCACGGCGGCTTCGTCAAGGGCATCGGCGACTGGCGGGACAAGATCCGCACCGGCACCGTCGTCGCCGGGCGGCCGCTGCCGACTCCCGACGAGGTGCCGGAGGCCCTGCACGAGATCTGCCGGAAGTGGGAGTACCTCTCCTGACCAGAACCAGTCCGCACGGTAACCGTTTCAGGTCTGTGACAGAGTTTCGTGCGCCATTTGCCCGCTGTTCGCCTTGGGCTTCGATATGGTGCCCGTCGTGATCAACGGGCCCTCGCGCCGCGCTTTACTAGCCGGAACCCTCGCCAGTCTCGCCGTGCCGTCCGCCGCATCGGCCGCCGACCCTGACGGCCTGCCGTCGCGTCCCAACATCGTCGTCATCCTGGCCGACGACCTTGGCTGGGGTGAGATAGGAGTGCAGGGCCAGCGCCTGATCCGGACGCCGAACCTGGATCGGATGGCGGCCGAGGGCGTCAGGTTCGAGGCCGCGTACTCGGGGGCGCCGCTGTGCGCCCCCTCACGCTGCGCCCTGCTCACCGGGCTGCACGCCGGGCACGGCACCGTACGCGAGAACCCCGAGGGCGGCCCGCAGCACGCGCTCACCGACGCCGACGTCACCTTCGCCGAGGTGCTGCAGCTGTCCGGCTACCGGACGGCCTGCATCGGCAAGTGGGGCTTCGGGCCCGAGCTGGCCGGTCAGGTCTCGCACCCGAACATGCGCGGGTTCGACGAGTTCTTCGGCTACATCGGCCACCGCCACGCCCACCAGTACTTTCCCAAGTACCTGTGGCACAACGGGGCCAAGGTGCAGCTGGACGGCACGTCGTACGCGCCGCACCTGTTCCGCGAGCAGGCGGTCGAGTTCATCCGGCAGGGCGGCGAGGACCCGTTCCTGCTCTACTTCGCCAGCACACTGCCGCACTCGCCGAGCGTGATCGCCGGCGACGCCGGGCCGTACGAGGACATGCCGTGGAGCGGTCCCAACCGCCGTCACGCGGCGCAGGTGGCCAGGCTCGACACCGACGTCGCGGCGCTGCTGCGCGCGTTACGCCAGGCGGGCGTGGCCGAGCGCACGCTCGTGCTGTTCACCAGCGACAACGGCCCGCACCGGGAGAAGGGCGTGACGCCCGCGCTGTTCAACTCCAACGGACCGTTCCGCGGCGACAAGCGCGAGGTGTACGAGGGCGGCATCCGCGTGCCGATGATCGCCTGGTCGCCGCGGCTGCGGCCGCGCGTGGTCAAGCAGCCGGTGGCCTCCTGGGACCTGCTGCCGACGCTGGCGGACCTGGCCGAGGTGCCGGCCCCGGCGAACCTGGACGGGCTCTCCTTCCGCGGCCTGCTCACCGGCGCGGGCGCGCCCAAGCACGAGCACCTGGTGTGGAACCGGCCGCGCAAGGCCCAGGCCATCCGCCGCGGCCGGTGGAAGGCGGTCAGGTTCGCCCCCAACATCGGCGGCGCCGGGCCTGAGGGCCGGACCGAGCTGTACGACCTGGCCGCCGACCCCGGGGAGCAGCGCGACCTCGCCGCGGCGCGGCCCAACCTGACCGACGAGCTGATGACCGCGCTGGACGCGTCGATCGGACCCGACCCGCGGATCCCGTACGGGCTGAAGACGGAGATCGTCGGCAACGAGGTCGTCGTGACCCTGCACAACGGCTCCTCCGTGTCGTGGAACGAGGTCAAGCTGGGGCTCGACGGACCGCGCCGGGTCCGCGCGCACACGGTGGCGCGGGTGGACCCGGGGATGTCGATCGCGGTCGGCTTCCCGCTGCCCGCGGGGAGCCGCAGCCGCGTCGTCGCCCTCGCCGACTTCGAGTCAGGCGGCCGCTCGCACCTGTTCCGCAAGGTGCACCGCAGGAGCGCCTTCCCCGCCGACGTCGTCACCCCCTGAGCCCTCACCCGGTCTCAGGGGAGACAGCCCACGTGTGCGAGGGCCTGCTTCAGCAGCACCCCCTGCCCGCCGGGCATCTCCTGCTGCACCATCGGCGAGGCCGCCTCCTCGGGGGTGAACCACACCAGGTCCAGCGCGTCCTGCCGGGGCCGGCAGTCGCCCGCGACGGGCACGATGTAGGCCAGGGACACGGCGTGCTGACGCGGATCGTGGTACTGGGTGACGCCCGGCGTCGGGAAATACTCGGCGACCGTGAACGGCTGCGGAGATGCCGGGATGTGCGGGAGCGCCACCGGGCCGAGGTCCTTCTCCAGGTGGCGCAGGAGCGCGTCGCGGACCCGCTCGTAGTACAGCACCCGGCCCGAGACGAGCGCCCGGCTGACCGTTCCATCCGACGCGATGCGCAGCAGCAGGCCGACGCGGGTGACCACGCCGGTGTCGTCGACGCGCACCGGCACCGCGTCGACGTAGAGGATCGGCAGCTGGCCGCGGACGGACTCAAGCTCTTCCGGCGACAACCAGCTGGGCGTCGTTTCGGTCTTTTCGGTCATTGGCTGATCGTACGTCCCCCCGACCTACCGGCGTACCCGGGCCGGCTCCGGCAGGGCACGACCGGCCAGCCACGACGCCGTGCAGATCACCATCACGAAGCCCAGGAAGGGCAGATACTCGTCGATCTTACGGTTCATTGGAGATCACGCTCCGCTCTCGCTTTCGCCAGCCGCTTGCGCTGCGGCTGGACGGTGTACGTCGGGTCGTTCGCCGACTCCGTTCCTGCGTGGAAGATCCCGAATCGGGTGCAGGCCGATCCCGCCAGCAGCGCCGCCCCCGCCGCGACGGCCGCGATCCTGCTGCGCCGGCCGAAGGCGATCCCGGCCAGCGCACCGGCCAGCGTCAGCGCCTCACCCGCGCGCAGCAGCCTGCTGCGCTTGAGCGGCACGGCCTGCGGCCCGAGCCGCCGCTCCATCCGGAGGGCGGCGGCGCACCCGGCGGCGGCGCCCAGCAGCGCCACCCGCCGGGCCGGGCCCGCCTCGGCCAGGGGCGCGGCCAGCATGCCGAGCCCGCCCGCCGCCGCGGCGGCCGAGCCGGCGAACAGGAACGGCATCTCGCGGTAGCCTTCGTGCCAGACGGGCACGGCGGTGTCGCAGATCAGCGCGGCCGTGTAGGTGGCCACCGCAGGCCCGGCCAGCCCGGCTCCGATCGTGGCGGCCCGGCCCAGCCGGGGGAGACGCCCCGTCAGTGTGGTGGCGGCCGCGCAGGCGGCCGGCGGGCCGTACGCGGTCAGGAGCCACGTGCCGACGCTCATCGGCGAGGTCACCTTGAACACGCGCAGCATGTTGACGAACCGCTCGGGGCGGCCGAGGTCGTGGATCAGCGAGTAGAGCGACCCGCCGAGCGCGCACAGCGCCCCGGTCTTGGCCGCCCTGGCCAGGCGCGGCCGGCCGGTCAGCTCGGCGGCGGCGGCCAGCGTGGACGAGGCCCCGGCCAGGCCGCCGAGGAACAGGTATCCGGCGATGTCGGGGGCCTGCCACGTCGGCTCGTTCAGCACGGGCAGGCCGTAGTAGGAGCCTGCTTGCGGCTGGGCCGTCCCGGGGCGCAGGGGCCTGGGGCCCGCGGACCCCGGCGTGGCCTCACGTTCGGTCCGCACCTCGGCCGAGCCGTCCAACCGCACGTCGGTCTGGCTCATGATCTCCTCCGTCCTGGGGCCGAGCCCAAGAGGGCTGAGCTCACCGCCTCCGCGCCGGCCGGCCGCCGTAGCAGGGCCGCGGCGGCCATTCCCGCCAGCAGGGCGAAGGCCGCGGCGCCGGCGTGGCGCCACATCGACGGCAGGTCCCTGGTGGTCACCACCGGGTCGGGTGGCAGGCCGTACACCTCGGGCTCGTCGAGCAGCAGGAAGAACGCCCCCATGCCGCCCACGCCGTCACCGGTGTCGTGGCCGTACAGCCGCGCCGAGGTGACCCCGGCCTCGCGCACCTGCTCCAGCCGCCGCTCCGCCCGCTCCCGCAACTCCTCCAGGTCGCCGAACTGGATGGAGTCCGTGGGGCACGTCTTGGCGCAGGCCGGCTCCTGCCCCGCCCCCAGCCGGTCGTAGCACATGGTGCACTTGGCCGCCGTGCCGCCCTGCTCGCGCTCCCGCTTGCCGATCACCCCGAACGGGCAGGCCGGCACGCAGTAGTCGCAGCCGTTGCACACGTCCTCCTGCACCACCACCGTCCCGTGCTCGGTGCGGAACAACGACCCCGTCGGGCACACGTCCAGGCAGGCGGCGTGCGTACAGTGCTTGCACACGTCGGAGGCCATCAGCCAGCGGAAGTCCTGGTCGTTCAGCCCGGGTTCCTGGTGGCCGAGCGGCCGCCGCTGCTCGATGAACGCCACATGCCGCCAGGTGTCCGCCCCGAGGCCCACCGTGTTGTCGTACGACATACCGGTGAAGGTCAGCCCGTCCTCGGGGACGGCGTTCCACTCCTTGCACGCCACCTCGCACGCCTTGCAGCCGATGCAGACGCTGGTGTCGGTGAAGAACCCCACCCGCCCGGCGCCGATCGCCTCGTCCAGGTCGAAGGCCATGGCTCAGGCCTCCATTCCGGTGTCGCCGGTGACTCCGGCCCGCTGCCAGTAGGCCACGACGAGCTCGGGCAGCGCCGCGCCGCGTGGCCGCCGCCCCGGCCGGATGTCCGCCGACAGCGCCTTGACCTCCTGGATGTGCGAGTTGGGGTCCAGCGAGATCGACGACAGCTCGTTGGCCGCATCGCCCCTGGCCAGGCCGTTCGGCCCGAAGTGGAACGGCAGGCCGATCTGGTGCAGCGTGCGCCCGTTCAGGTGCAGCGGCGCGATCCGGTCGGTGACCAGCACCCTCGCCTCGATGGCGTTGCGGGCCGTGATGATCGTGGCCCAGTCGCCGTGCACCAGCCCCCGCTCGGCGGCCAGCTCGGGCGACACCTCGCAGAACATCTCCGGTTGCAGCTCGGCCAGGTACGGCGTGTGCCGGCTCATGCCGCCCGCGGTGAAATGCTCGGTCAGCCGGTAGGTCGTCACCACGTACGGGAAGACTGACGCGCCCGGCTCGTCGCCGCTCGGGTGATACCGGTTGTCCTCGTGCGGGTAGAGCCTGCGGGCCGGGTTGCGCTGGTGCCCGTACAGGGGGTTGGCCACCGGCGAGTCCTGCGGCTCGTAATGCGCCGGCAGCGGCCCGTCCACCACCCCGGTGGGCGCGAACAGCCAGCCCTTGCCGTCGGCCTGCATGATGAACGGGTCGATGCCCGACAGCGCCGCCGCCCCCCGCGCGTCCGGCGGCGGCCGGTAGTCCGGGCTCTTGTCCACCTCGAAGTCGGGCACGTCATAACCGGTCCACCGGCTCCCGTCCCACCAGACGAGCTTCTTGCGCTCGCTCCACGGGCTGCCGTCCGGCTTGGCCGAGGCCCGGTTGTAGAGGATGCGCCGGTTGGCCGGCCACGCCCACGCCCATTCGGCGGCGATCCAGTCCTGCTCGGCGGCGGGTCTGCGGCGGGCGGCCTGGTTGACGCCGTCGGCGCGCACGCCGCAGTAGATCCAGCAGCCGCACGCGGTGGAGCCGTCGTCCCGCAGCTCGGCGTAGCCGGACAGCGGCCGTCCCTGCGCGTCCCGGCCGTTGATCTCGGCCTGCACCGCCTCCGCGTCCGGCTCGGCCGTCGCGCCCTCGACCGGGTAGTCCCAGGTGAGGTCCAGCACGGGCCGGTCCATCGGGTCCTCCGAGTCGGCCAGCTTCTCCCGGATGATCCGCCCCAGGTGGTACATGAACCACAGGTCGCTGCGGGCGTCCCCCTCAGGCTCGACGGCCTGGTGGTGCCACTGCAGCAGCCGGTTGGTGTTGGTGAAGCTGCCGCTCTTCTCGGTGTGCGCGGCGGCGGGCAGGAAGAACACCTCGGTGCGGATGTCCTTGGTACGCAGCTCGCCCGTCTCGAGCTCCGGGCCGTCCTTCCACCAGGTGGCGCTCTCGATCAGGTTGAGGTCGCGCACCACCAGCCAGTCCAGGTTCGCCATGCCGAGGCGCTGCATCCTGGCGTTGGCCGAGCCGACGGCCGGGTTCTCGCCGAGCAGGATGTAGCCCTTGCAGGTGCCGTCGAGCTGCGCCAGGACCGTGTCGTACGTGCTGTGCGACCCCGTCAGCCTGGGCAGGTGGCCGAAGGCGAAGTCGTTGTCCGGCCGCACCGCCTCACCCCACCACGCCTTGAGCAGGCTCACTAGATAGGCGGGCATGTTGGCCCAGAACCCCTTGGGCGGGGCGTCGGCGTGCAGGAAGTCGCGCAGCCGCTCGTGCTCGTGCGCGTACGGCATCGGGATGTACCCCGGCAGCATGTTGAACAGGGTCGGGATGTCGCTGGAGCCCTGGATGCTGGCGTGCCCGCGCAGCGCCTGGATGCCGCCGCCCGGCCGGCCGATGTTGCCCAGCAGCAGCTGCAGGATGCTCGCCGTGCGGATGAACTGGGAGCCGTCGCTGTGCTGCGTCCAGCCCACGGCGTAGACGAACTCCGCCGTCTTGTCCGGCCCGGAGTTCTCCGTCAGGTGCCGGCACACCTCCGCGAACAGCCGGCGCGGCACCCCGCACGTCTGCTCCACCATCTCCGGCGTGTAGCGGGCGAAGTGGCGGCGCAGGATGCTGAGCACGCAGCGCGGATGCCGCAGCGTCTCATCGCGCTTCACTTCCCTGCCCTCGTACTGCCAGGTGCCGTGGTCGTAGGTGTGGGTGCCCGGGTCGAAGCCGGAGAACAGGCCGTCGAGGTCCTCGGCGTCGCGGTAGTCCTCGCGCAGGATGGTGGCCGCGTTGGTGTAGTCGACCACGTACTCGCGGAAGTAGAGCTCGTTCTCCAGCACGTGGTTGATGATCCCGCCGAGGAAGGCCACGTCGGAGCCGGCTCGGATGGGCACGTGCAGGTCGGCCAGCGCACTGGTGCGGGTGAACCGCGGATCCACATGGATGATCACAGCGCCGCGCGCCTTGGCCTCCATCACCCACTGGAAGCCCACCGGGTGGGCCTCGGCGAAGTTGGAGCCCTGGATGACCACGCAGTCGGAGTGCTGCAGGTCCTGCATGAACGTGGTGGCGCCGCCCCGACCGAACGACGTGCCCAGGCCCACCACGGTCGAGCTGTGGCACACCCGTGCCTGGTTCTCGATCTGCACCACGTCGAGCGCCGTCAGCAGCTTCTTGATGAGGTAGTTCTCCTCGTTGTCCAGCGTGGCGCCGCCGAGGCTCGCGATGCCCATGGTGCGGGCGGTGCGCCGGCCGTCCCGCTCCCACTCCCAGGTCTCGCGCCGGGTGGCGATGATCCGGTCGGCCACCATGTCCATGGCCGTGTCCAGGTCGATCTCCTGCCAGTCCGGCGCACCCGGCGGCCGGTAGAGCGCCTTGCGCTGACGGCCCGACGCGGTGGTGAGCTGGAGGCTGGCCGCGCCCTTCGGGCACAGCCGTCCCCTGCTGACCGGTGAGTCCGGGTCGCCCTCGATCTGGACGACCTTTCCCTCTCGTACGTACACGTTCTGGGCGCAGCCCACCGCGCAGTACGGGCACACCGACTTGACCACCCGCTCGGCGTCGGCGGTTCGCGCCCGCAGCCGCTCCGTATGGGCGGACTTCACCGCCTGTCCCCGCCCATACCGGTCTCTGCCGGTCAGCTGCCGCAGCAGCGGCCACGCGAAATCCATGACACCCCCCGATGCCCCTGGTCCGACTCTTGCCCGAACCGGACAGAGCGAAAACCAAGGTCAAAGGGGGTCAGAAGACGCGCGAGGCAGCCTCGTCCCACGCGCCGGCGTCGCCGGAGGGCTCGTAGCGGCGCAGCGGCTCGGCCGCGGCCACCAGCGTGCGCATCTCCGCCAGATCGGAGACCAGCCCCGCCGCGCGGGCCTGCACGAGCACATTGCCGAACGTGGTCGCCTCCGCGGGACCGGCCACCACCGGCAGCCCGCAGGCGTCCGCGGTCAGCCGGCACAGCAGCTCGTTGCGGGACCCGCCGCCCACCAGGTGCACGACCTCGACGTCGCGCCCCGACAGCTCGACGGCCTGCCGGATGGCCTGCCGGTGCCCGAGCGCCAGGCTCTCCAGCACGCACCGCACGTACGCCGCCGGGGTGGCCGGCGGGCGCTGCCCGGTGCGGCGGCACTCGGCCGCGATCCTGGCCGGCATGTCACCCGGCGGCAGGAACACCGGCTCGTCCGGGTTGACCACGGCCGCGAACGGCCGCTCGCCCGCCGCCGCCTTCAGCAGATCGCCGAGGTCGGAGCCGGGCCAGGCGCGCAGGCACTCCTGCAGCAGCCACAGCCCCATGACGTTGCGCAGATAGCGGACGGTGCCGTCGATGCCGGCCTCGTTGGTGAAGTTCGCGGCGCGGCTGTCCGGCGTCAGCACCGGACCCGGCAGCTCCACCCCGGCCAGTGACCACGTGCCGCAGGAGACGTACGCGAACGCCGGGCCGGTGGCGGGCACCGCGACCACGGCCGAGGCCGTGTCGTGCGAGCCCACCGCTCTGACCGGCGCCGACCAGCCGATCTCGGCGGCCACGTCCCGGCGCAGCCCGCCGACCGCCTCGCCCGGCTGCCGCAGCGGCGGGAAGATCCCGGACGGCAGCCCCAGCCGCTCGATCAGCGGGGTCGCCCACGTCCTGGTGCGCACGTCGAGCAGGCCCGTCGTCGAGGCGTTGGTCACCTCCGCGCCCAGCTCGCCGGTCAGCCAATAGCCGAGCAGATCGGGGATCAGCAGCATCGTGGCCGCCTGGTCCAGCCGGTCGGCCAGCAGCTGGTAGATCGTGTTGAACGGCAGCACCTGCAGCCCGGACACCTCATACAGCGCCTCGGCGCCGACCTCTTCGGCCACCCGCTCGGCCACGCCCTGCGTGCGGTCGTCGCGATAGTGCACCGGGTTGCCCAGCAACGCGCCGGACTCGTCCAGCAGCCCGTAGTCGACCGCCCACGAGTCCACGCCGATCGACGACACCGGGCCCGCGGCACGCAGGCCCGCCAGGATCTCGCGGTAAAGGCCGAGGATGTCCCAGTAGAGGCGGCCGGCCACGCGCACCGGGCCGTTGGGGAAACGATGCGCCTCTGTCAGCTTCAACCCGTCGGACAGATCGGCCAGCATCACCCGGCCACTGGAAGCTCCGAGGTCCACGGCGGCGAAACGGCGGCTCATTGGGTCGACTCCCTGGCGACCAGCTCCGGCTGGAACATGATGTGCTGGTGAGCGTGCGTCTCGGGGTTGTCGCACTCGTCGAGCAGCAGCTCGGTGGCGATGCGGCCGAGCTGATAGGTGGGCTGGCGCATCGAGCTCAGCGACACCGTCGAGGCGGCGGCGAACTCGATGTCGTCGTAGCCCATCAGCGCCACGTCCTCGGGCACCCGCACCCCGGAGCGGAGCAGAGCCCGCAGCATGCCGAGCGCGAGCAGGTCGTTGGCGCAGAACACGGCCTCCGGCAGGGGGCCGCCGGCCATCAGCTCGGCGGCCGCCTTCTCGCCCGCGCGGGCCGTCATCGTCGCGACCTCCACCACCCGCAGCTCGCCGGGGTCGAGCCCGGCGAGCCGCATGGCCGCCTTGGCGCCCTCGCGGCGCTCCACGCACTGCCTGATCGTCAGCGGTCCGGTGATGTAGGCGACGCTGCGCGCGCCCTTGGACAGCAGGTGCGCGACGGCGGCGCGGCCGCCCGCCACGTCGTCCACGGCGACGGCGCACTGGTCGGGCCGGTGCGCCGGGTGGTCGACCAGCACCACGCTGATGTTGTGCTCGCGCATCCGATCGAGTCTGGCCGGGTCCTCGCCGGACGGGGTGATCAGCACGCCGCGCACCCGGTGCTCGGCCAGCACCCGCAGGTTGCGCTCCTCCTTGTCCTGCGAGCCCGCCGAGTTGCCCAGGATGACGGCGTAGCCCAGCTCGCTGGCCACGTCCTCGACCCCGGCGGCGACCTCCGTGAAGAACGGGTTGCCGATGTCGATCACGCTCAGGCCGATCGTCCTGCTGTGCCCGGCACGCAGCGTCGAAGCCGAGCCGTGCCGGACGAAGCCCAGCTCGCTGATCGCCGACTCCACCCGCTCCCGCGTGGCGGGAGCGACTTTGCTTGGCCGGTTCAGTACGTTGGAGACCGTGCCGGGGGAGACGCCGGCGTGCGCGGCGACGTCCTTGATGCTGACCATGGCCATGGGGCCCAATTAAAATGTACAAACGCACAGGACGCCACATGGCCGCCCATACACCGCCCGGCCCAGGGGAAACCAGGCCGTGGCTGCGGCGCGGCCCCCTCGCAGTTCCCGGCGGCGGCTGGCGAAGCTGTCGGTCCAGCATTGAATCGGTTCACCCACAACCGTGCCCACGGGCGCACGAGCAGCGGTGGCGAAGACGGCGGCGACGGTGATTTCTTCCGCCCTGACCTGGAGCTACGCTCTCACGCTGGCGTAAAGGTCTTGTGCGGCAGGCGCGAGGAACGTTTTAATCCCCCGTACACGCAGGCGTAACAAGCTATGAGCGCTAACAGTTACTCGAAAGGCAGGCTCATGCCGGATGTCATCGCCTACGGCGGGGACTGGAATCCCGAGCAGTGGCCCGAGGAGACGTGGGAACAGGATGTCGCGCTGATGCGCGAGGCCGGCGTCAACAGGGTCAGCGTCGGGATCTTCTCCTGGTCGATGCTGGAGCCCGTCGAGGGGGTGTTCGACTTCGGCTGGTTCGACCGGGTGATGGACCTGCTGGCCGCGAACGGCATCCAGGCCAACCTGGCGACCCCGACGGCCTCTCCGCCGCCGTGGTTCTCCGACGCCTACCCCGAGGCGCTACCGGTCGACGCGGACGGGCGGCGGCTCTACCACGGCAGCAGGCAGGGCTTCTGCCCCAGCTCGCCGATCTACCGCGAGAAGGCGTTGCGGATCGCCGAGCAGGTGGCCCTGCGCTACCGAGCGCACCCGGCGCTGGCCCTGTGGCACGTGCACAACGAGTACGGCTGCCACAACGCCCGCTGCTACTGCGACACCTCCGCCGCGGCGTTCCGCGCCTGGCTGCGCAACCGCTACGCCTCGCTGGACGAGCTCAACGACGCGTGGGGCACCGCCTTCTGGTCACAGCGCTACAGCGACTGGGCCCAGATCCTGCCGCCCCGCGCCACCCCCAGCTTCCCCAACCCGGGCCAGCAGCTCGACTTCCGCAGGTTCAGCTCCGACGCGCTCGTCGAGCTGTACGTCGCCGAGCGCGACCTCCTCAAGTCGATCACCCCGGACGTGCCCGCGACCACGAACCTGATGGCGGGCGCGCACTGGGAGATGGACTGCTGGTCCTTCGCCGACGAGCTCGACGTGGTCTCGACCGACCACTATCTGGTCGGGGCCCGCGCCGAGCCGCACATCGACCTGGCCTTCGCCGCCGACTACGCGCGCTCGCTCAACGGCGGGCGGCCGTGGCTGCTGATGGAGCACTCGACGAGCGCGGTCAACTGGCAACCCCGTAACCTCGCCAAGGCGCCCGGTGAGCTGCGCCGCAACTCGCTGCAGCACCTGGCCAGGGGCGCCGACGGGATCATGTTCTTCCAATGGCGGGCCTCCCGCGCCGGCGCCGAGAAGTGGCACTCGGCGATGCTGCCGCACGCTGGCACCAACACCAAGATCTTCCGCGAGGTCGCCGCGCTCGGCGGCGAGCTGGCCGGGCTCTCCGAGGTGGTGGGCAGCACCGTCAAGGCCGACGTGGCGATCCTGCTCGACCACTCCAGCGTGTGGGCCCAGGACCATCCCGCCCAGCCGACGGCGGACCTGGACCCGGTCGAGGAGGTCAAGCGCTGGCATGCCGCCCTGTGGCGGGCGGGCGTCACCTGCGACCTGGCCCGGCCCGAGTCCGACCTGTCCGGCTACCGCCTGGTGCTGGTGCCCGCGCTCTACCTGGTGAGCGACGCGGGGGCGGCCAACCTGGAGGACTTCGTCCGCCGGGGCGGGGTCGCGCTCGTCGGGCCGTACAGCGGGATCGTGGACGAGCACGACCGGGTGCGGCTGGGCGGTTACCCGGGGGCGTGGCGTGACCTGCTCGGGGTGACGGTCGAGGAGTTCTTCCCCCTGGACGGGCCGATCCGGCTGGCGTCGGGGTCGACGGGGACCGTGTGGAGCGAACTGGCGCACGCCGGCGGGGCGAAGGTCCTGGACACCTACGCCACCGGCGAGCCCGCCTGGACCCGCAACGCCTGGGGCGACGGGGCCGCGCACTACCTGACCACCCGGCTGGACGACGAGGCGCTGGCCGAGGTGATGGCCATCGTCTGCGCCGAGGCGGGCGCCGAACCCGTCGCCAAGGCGGGCCCGGGTGTGGAGGTGGTGCGGCGCTCGCACCCCGACGGCCGCTCGTTCCTGTTCGCGATCAACCACACGGAGGAGGACGCCGTCGTGACGACGCCTGCGGGGGACCAGGTGACCGTGCCCGCCGGCGACGTCGTTGTCCTCCCCGCCTGACATCCGGGCCTCGCCTGCCGGGGCCCGGCTTCCACAACCGTTGGGAAAGCGCTTCCCCGGGAGGCGTGTCATCCCATCGATCCCCCCTTCCCCTACGGAGGTGCACCCCCAATGTCCGAAATCTCGCGACGTGATGCGTTAAAGGGAATGGCCGTCGCCGGAGCGGCCGTCCCGCTGGCCTCGATGCTGGAGTCGCCCGCCCTGGCCGCCCTGGACATCCCCGACGTCAGCCTGCGCTGGCTGGAGGGCAAGCCCGCCGAGGCCCCCGGCACGACCTGGGGCGTCCCCTGGCCGAAGGGTGCGGTGCCCAAGGAGCAGCAGTTCGCGCTCACCGCCGCCGACGGCGCGGCCGTGCCGGTGCAGACGTGGCCACTCGGGTACTGGCCGGACGGCTCGCTCAAGTGGACGGCCCACGCCGCGGGCCCCGGCACCCCCGTCGCCGAGACGTACACGCTGCGCCCCGGCACCGCGGCCGCCCCGGCCAAGCCGGTCACGGTCAAGGACGAGAAGCAGTACGTGGATGTGGACACGGGCGTGATCCGGGTCCGCGTCCGCAAGGGCGGCAGCGAGCTGATCTCCCAGATCTGGCGCGGCGAGACCGAGATCGCCCGCAAGGGGCAGCTGGTCAGCCTCAGGCAGGGCAAGATCGACGACGGCGACGACCGCACCAGCGAAGTGGACTCCTACCTCAGCGACATCGCCAAGGTCGAGGTCGAGCAGTCCGGCCCGGTGCGCGCCGTGATCAGGATCGAGGGCCGCCACACCTCCAAGAAGGGCAAGTCCTGGCTGCCGTTCACGGTCCGGCTGTACTTCTACGCCGGCGCGGAGAGCGTGCGCATGACGCACACGTTCGTGTTCGACCGCGACGGCCAGGACGACTTCATCGCCGGCCTCGGCGTGCGCTTCCGCGTCCCGATGCGGGACGAGGCCTACAACCGGCACGTCCGCTTCGTCGGCGACGGGCACGGCCAGCTTGCCGAGGCGGTCAAGGGCATCACGGGCCTGCGCCGCGACCCGGGCCTGGCCGTCCGCAAGGCGCAGGTGGCCGGCCAGAAGCTGCCGGACATCGCCACCTGGGACACCCGGGTGAGCAGCCGCGTCCACCTCATCCCGGACTGGGGCGACTACACCCTCTCCCAGCTGTCCTCCGAGGGCTTCACGCTGAAGAAGCGCACCAAGAAGGGGTACGGCTGGGTCGCCGTCGACCAGGGCAAGCGGGCCTCGGGCTTCGGCTACGTGGGCGGCGTGGGCGGCGGTCTCGCGTTCGGCATGCGCGACTTCTGGCAGCGCCACCCCAGCCAGCTCGACATCCGCGGCGCCGCCTCCGAGGAGGCCGAGGTCACGGTCTGGATGTGGTCGCCGGAGGCCGGGCCGATGGACACCCGCTTCTACCACGACGGCCTCGGCCAGGACACCTTCCCCGAGCAGATCGAAGGCCTCAACATCACCTACGAGGACTACGAGCCCGGGTTCGGCACGCCGCTCGGCATCGCGCGGACGACCGAGCTGACCTTCTGGGCCGTGGCCGCCACCCCCGACGCGGCGCGGCTCGGCGCGATGGCCGACGCGGTGCGCACGCCGCCGCTGATCATCGCCCCGCCCGAGCACCTGGCCGCCGCCAAGGTGTTCGGCGGCCTGTTCACCCCGGTCGACCGGTCCACCCCGGAGAAGAAGACCATCGAGGACCGGCTCGACTTCCTCTTCGACTACTACAAGAAGCAGGTCGAGCAGCGCCACTGGTACGGCTTCTGGGACTACGGCGACATCATGCACACGTTCGACGAGGACCGTCGCGTGTGGCGCTACGACATCGGAGGCTACGCCTGGGACAACTCCGAGCTCTCGCCGGACCTGTGGCTCTGGTACGCCTACCTGCGCTCGGGCCGGGCCGACGTCTTCCGCTTCGCCGAGGCGATGACCCGGCACACCGGCGAGGTGGACGTCTACCACCTGGGCCCGTGGGCCGGGCTCGGGACCCGGCACAACGTCCAGCACTGGGGGTGCAGCGCCAAGCAGCAACGCATCTCGACGGCCGTCTACCGGCGCATCTTCTACTTCCTGACCGCCGACGAGCGCACCGGGGACCTGATGCGGTCGCTGGTGGACTCCGACAAGACGTTCATGGCGCTCGACCCGCTGCGGAAGATCCGCACGGCGCCGTACACGCCGAACCCGGAGGCGCTGGCCATCGGCCTGGGCACCGACTGGAGCGGCCTGGCCGCCGCCTGGCTCACCGAATGGGAGCGCGGCGGCGACCCGATCGCCGAGAAGAAGCTCAAGGCCACGATGCGGACCATCGCCGCGATGCCCAACGGGTTCGTCACGGGGGAGGGGCTCTACAACATCAACACCGGTGAGTTCGCGCCTGCCGCGAAGAAGGTGGCGGTGTCTCATCTGTCGGCCATGTTCGGGCAGGTCGAGATCTGCGCCGAGCTGATCGACCTGGTGGACATGCCGGACTTCGAGAAGGCGTGGCTCCAGTATTGCCGGCTGTTCAACGCCACCAGGGCCGAGCAGGCGGCCGAGACCGGGGCCCACTTCGGCAACCTCATTCTCAAGCAGGGGCACTCCAGGCTCACGGCGTACGCGGCGGTCCGGCTGAAGCGCGACGACCTCGCCACCCGCGCCTGGACGGAGTTCCGCACCGGCGACGGGTACGCCCCGACCCTGCCGTGGAAGTCCGAGAAGGTCGCCACCACGCTCAACCCGACCGACGAGGCGGCCTGGGTCTCCACCAACACCACCGCCCTGTACGGCCTGGCCGCCATCCAGAACCTGGCCCTCGTGGGCGACAAGCTCCCCAAATGACCGATTAAAACGTGTCACCACCCCCGGCTGACCTCCTGGTCAAGCCGGGGGCCGGGGACGCATTGACAGCGAGCACCAGGGATCGTAGTTTCCTGCACGGAGGATTAAAACGTTTTGAAGGGAGTGCCAGTGCAACGCGTCTGCTTCCTGCTGAAAGTCCGCCCAGAGCGGCTGGCGGAGTACCGCGAACGCCACCAGAACGTCTGGCCGGACATGCGAGAAGCGCTGTCGCGCACCGGCTGGCACAACTATTCGCTCTTCCTCAGGGACGACGGCCTGCTCGTGGGCTACCTGGAGACCGAGGACTTCGAGGCCGCCAAGAAGGCCATGGCCGAGACGGACGTCAACGCCCGCTGGCAGGCCGAGATGGCGCCCTTCTTCGAGGACCTCGACGGTCGCCCCGACGAGGGCATGGCGCCGCTGACCGAAGTGTTCCACCTGGATTGATCGGGGAGTTCATGACTGACATCAAGGCCGCGCTACGGGCGCAGCACATCGAGACGCCGTCCTGGGCGTACGGCAACAGCGGCACGAGGTTCAAGGTGTTCGCCCAGCAGGGCGTGCCGCGCGACCCGTACGAGAAGCTCGCCGACGCCGCCCAGGTGCACGCCTACACGGGGGTGGCGCCCACGGTCGCCCTGCACATCCCGTGGGACAAGGTGGACGACTACGCCGACCTGGCCCGGCATGCCAAGGACCTGGGCGTCGGCATCGGCGCGATCAACTCCAACGTCTTCCAGGACGACGACTACAAGCTCGGCAGCGTCACCAACCCGGACCCGCGGGTGCGCCGCAAGGCCACCGACCACCTGCTCGAGTGCGTGGACATCATGGACGCCACCGGCTCCGACACCCTCAAGCTGTGGTTCTCCGACGGCATCAACTACCCGGGTCAGGACGACATCCGCGCCCGCCAGGACCGGCTGGCCGAGTCCCTGGCCGAGGTGTACGAGCGCCTGGGTGAGGGCCAGCGGTTCCTGCTGGAGTACAAGCTGTTCGAGCCCGCCTTCTACGCCACCGACGTGCCGGACTGGGGCACCGCGTACGCGCACTGCGTCAAGCTCGGCCCCAAGGCGCAGGTGGTCGTGGACACCGGGCACCACGCGCCGGGCACCAACATCGAGTTCATCGTGGCGTTCCTGCTGCGCGAGGGCAAGCTCGGCGGCTTCGACTTCAACTCCCGCTTCTACGCCGACGACGACCTGATGGTGGGGGCGGCGGACCCGTTCCAGCTTTTCCGCATCATGTTCGAGGTGGTGGGCGGCGGTGGCTTCGACCCTGAGCTCAACGTGGCCTTCATGCTCGACCAGTGCCACAACATCGAGCCGAAGATCCCCGGCCAGATCCGCTCGGTCATGAACGTCCAGGAGGCCACCGCCAAGGCCCTGCTGGTCGACCGCGAGGCTTTGGCCGCGGCGCAGAACGAGGGCGACGTGCTGGGCTCGAACGCCGTGTTCATGGACGCCTACAACACCGACGTGCGGCCGCTGCTCGCCGAGCTGCGGGAGGAGATGGGCCTCGCGCCCGACCCGATGGCCGCGTACGCCAAGTCCGGATATTTCGAGAAAATCGCCGCCGAGCGTGTCGGCGGACAGCAGGCCGGCTGGGGGGCCTGAAGCACCATGGATGTCATCAACGAACTGCTGGAACGCTCGCACCGCCTGGGAGCCGACCCGCGCAACACCAACTTCGCCGGCGGCAACACCTCGGCCAAGGGCAGTGAGTCCGACCCGGTGACCGGCGAGGACGTCGAGCTGCTCTGGGTCAAGGGCTCCGGCGGCGACCTGGGCACGCTCAAGGAGTCCGGCCTGGCGGTGCTGCGCCTGGACCGGCTGCGCGCGCTCAAGGGCGTCTACCCGGGCGTCGAGCGCGAGGACGAGATGGTCGCCGCGTTCGACTACTGCCTGCACGGCAAGGGCGGGGCGGCCCCGTCGATCGACACGGCCATGCACGGCCTGGTCGAGGCGGGCCACGTCGACCACCTGCACCCCGACGCGGGCATCGCCATCGCGACCGCCGCCGACGGCGAGGAGCTGACCAGGCGCGTCTTCGGCGACCGGGTGGTGTGGGTGCCGTGGCGGCGTCCCGGCTTCCAGCTCGGCCTGGACATCGCCGCGATCAAGGACGCCAACCCGCAGGCGATCGGCTGCGTCCTCGGTGGCCACGGCATCACCGCCTGGGGCGCCACGTCCGAGGAGTGCGAGTCCCGCTCGCTGGAGATCATCCGCACCGCGGAGGCGTACCTGGCCGAGCACGGCCGGCCCGATCCCTTTGGCTCGGTCGTCTACGACACGCTGCCGGAGGCCGAGCGGCACGCCCGCGCGGCCGCGCTGTTCCCGGTCATCCGCGGCCTGGCCTCCATCGACGTGCGCACGGTCGGCCACTACACCGACACGCCCGAGGTGCTGGACTTCGTCTCCCGCGCCGAGCACCCGAGGCTGGCCGCGCTGGGCACGTCCTGCCCCGACCACTTCCTGCGCACGAAGGTCGCCCCGCTGGTGCTCGACCTGCCGCCGGACGCGCCGCTGGAGCAGGCCGTCGAGCGGCTGCGTGAGCTGCACGCCGCCTACCGCGAGGACTACACCGCCTACTACGACCGGCACGCCACCCCGGACTCGCCGCCGATGCGCGGCGCGGACCCGGCGATCGTGCTGGTGCCGGGCGTCGGGATGTTCTCCTTCGGCAAGGACAAGCAGACCGCCCGGGTGGCCGGCGAGTTCTACGTCAACGCCATCAACGTCATGCGCGGCGCCGAGTCCGTCTCCACCTACGCGCCCATCCCCGAGTCGGAGAAGTTCCGCATCGAGTACTGGGAGCTGGAGGAGGCCAAGCTCCGCCGCATGCCCAAGCCCAAGCCGCTGGCCACGCGCGTGGCGCTGGTCACCGGCGGCGGCTCGGGCATCGGCGCGGCCACCGCCCGCCGCCTGGCCGCCGAGGGCGCCTGCGTCGTGATCGCCGACCGCGACCTGGCCGCCGCCGAGAAGGTGGCCGAGGAGATCGGCGCGAGCGCGTACCGGGTGTCCGACGTGGCCGTGGCCGCCGGCGTGGACGTCACCTCCGAGGAGCAGGTCGTCGCCGCGGTACGCGCCGGCGTGCTGGCCTTCGGCGGCGTGGACCTGATCGTCAACAACGCCGGCCTGTCGCTCTCGCGCGCGCTGCTGGAGACCACCCTCGCGGACTGGGACCTGCAGCACGACGTCATGGCGCGCGGCTCGTTCCTGGTCTCCCGCGAGAGCGCCCGGGTGATGATCGACCAGGCCATGGGCGGCGACATCATCTACATCTCGTCCAAGAACGCCGTCTTCGCCGGCCCGAACAACGTCGCCTACGGCGCCGCCAAGGCCGACCAGGCCCACCAGGTCCGGCTGCTCGCGGCCGAGCTGGGCGCCCACGGCGTGCGCGTCAACGGCATCAACCCCGACGGCGTGGTCCGCGGCTCCGGCATCTTCGCCTCCGGCTGGGGCGCCAACCGCGCGAAGGTCTACGGGGTCGAGGAGGAGAATCTCGGCGAGTTCTACGCGCAGCGCACCCTGCTCAAGCGCGAGGTGCTGCCCGAGCACGTGGCCGCGGCCGTCTTCGCCCTCACCGGCGGCGACCTGACCCACACCACGGGCCTGCACATCCCGGTGGACGCCGGCGTGGCCGCCGCCTTCCTGCGCTAGGCGTAGGAGGCGACGAGCCCGACCAGCATCCCCGCGACGCCGGCCGCCGTGATCAGCCAGCCTCCGATCACGGCGGCCCGCCGTCCCCTGCGTGCGCCCGCCCAGTACATGATCACGTACGGCAGGAAGCCCAGTCCGCCGAATCCGACCGCCGGCAACGTCAGAGCGGCGAGCACGCCCATCGTCCCGGCGGGAACGGCCCGATCCCCTTCAGGGGTGAGCTGCGCGCGCTTGACGTCCCCGGCCGAGGAGTCCGGCGAGGCGTCCACCGGCATGGGAGCGCCCACAGAGCCCGACGTGCCCGAGTCCGGCACCACATCCGGGCTGAACAACCCCTTGCAGTCGTAGCGTCCCTCGCCCAGGTCCTCGCACGAGATCACCTGCAGCGTGCCCGGTGTGCCGATCCGGCCCGTCGCGAGCTCCAGATCCCGTACGACGAACACCATCGGCATCAGGCACACCACGAGCCAGAGCAGCACGAGGATGACCTTCCCCACGCGCCCGGGGTCCCGCCCCGCAGGTGTGACGAACTGCACATCGGGCAAGAAATCGCTCATAGGCTCATCATTCTGCCTGCGACTTGGGTTTCACCTGCAGCCTGCTGGGACGGCCGGCTTGCACATCCATCCTGAGAAGTGCATCATCTTCACAAGCAAGGTCATGAGCAGTTATGCATGAATATGCAGGAGGATGGGATGAGGGCGGCGATCGCCGGAGCCAGCGGCTATGCGGGGGGCGAGCTGCTGCGGCTCCTGCTCGGCCATCCCGAGCTTGAGATCGGCGCGCTCACCGCGGCCTCCAGCGCGGGCAGCCGCCTGGGCGCCCACCAGCCCCACCTGCCGCAGCTGGCCGACCGGATCATCGAGGACACCACGGCCGGCGTGCTCGCCGGCCACGACGTCGTGTTCCTGGCGCTGCCCCACGGCCATTCGGCCGCCGTCGCCGCCCAGCTCGGAGCGGACACGGTCGTGGTGGACTGCGGCGCCGACCACCGGCTCGCCGACCCGGCCGCCTGGCAGGAGTTCTACGGCGGCGAGCACGCGGGCACCTGGCCCTACGGGCTGCCCGAGCTGCCGGGACAGCGCGACGCCCTGCGCGGGGCCACCCGGATCGCGGTCCCCGGCTGCTATCCGACCTCGGTCCTGCTGGCCCTGTTCCCGGCGTTCGCCGCCGGGCTGGCCGGGCCGGACGTGGTCGTGGTGGCCGCGAGCGGCACCAGCGGCGCCGGCAAGTCGCTCAAGCCCAATCTCCTGGGCAGCGAGGTCATGGGCTCGGTCAGCGCTTACGGCGTGGGCGGCGTGCACCGGCACACCCCCGAGATGGAGCAGGGCCTGTCGGCCGTCGCCGGCACACCGGTCCGGGTGTCGTTCACCCCGACGCTCGCCCCGATGAGCCGCGGCATCCTCGCCACCTGCACCGCCCCCGCCGCGCCCGGCCTCACCCAAGAGTCGCTCAGGGCGGCGTACGAGGTGGCGCTGAAGGACGAGCCGTTCGTCCGGCTCCTGCCCGAAGGGGTCTGGCCGGCCACCGCCATGACCTACGGCGCCAACACCGCCGCCCTCCAGGTGACGCTCGACGAGCGCGCGGGCCGCGTGGTCGCCGTCATCGCCATCGACAACCTCACCAAGGGCACGGCCGGAGGCGCCATCCAAAGCGTCAACCTCGCCCTCGGCCTGCCGGAAGAACTCGGCCTCCCCCTGACAGGAGTCGCACCGTGACCTCCGCCGTGGCGGCCAAAGGCCCCCGGCCGGGCGGTTCGCGGTTCGCGGCCGGTGCCTGGAGGGCCGAGCTCAGCACCATGTCCTGGGACTCCACGTTTACTCGCAGGCGCGCAACGGTGCGGCTGACGAAGGAGGAAGTGTGAGCGTTACAGCGCCACTAGGTTTCAGAGCCGCAGGTGTCGCCGCCGGGATCAAATCCGCCGGCGCCCGCGACCTGGCCCTCGTCGTCAACGACGGGCCCAGCCGCGCCGCCGCCGGCGTCTTCACCGCCAACCGCGTGAAGGCCGCCCCCGTGTTGTGGTCGCAGCAGGTCCTGGCGGGCGGCCGGCTGCGAGCCGTGGTGCTCAACTCCGGCGGCGCCAACGCCTGCACCGGCCCGGAGGGCTTCCAGGACACGCACGCCACCGCCGAGAAGGTCGCGGCGGCGCTCGAGGACTCGGCGGGCGAGGTCGCGGTCTGCTCGACCGGCCTGATCGGCGAGCGCCTGCCGATGGAGGCGCTGCTGTCCGGCGTCGACATCGCCGCCACCCAGCTGTCCCGGGACGGCGGCCTGGCTGCGGCCGACGCCATCCGGACCACCGACACGGTCTCCAAGATCTCCTTCAAGCGGGCCAACGGCTACATGGTCGGCGGGATGGCCAAGGGCGCGGGCATGCTCGCCCCGGCCCTCGCGACCATGCTCTGCGTGATCACCACGGACGCCGACGTGACCAGCGACGAGCTCGACACGGTGCTCCGCCAGGCCACCGCCAAGACGTTCGACCGGCTCGACACCGACGGCTGCATGTCCACCAACGACACCGTGCTCCTGCTGGCCAGCGCCGCCTCCGGGGTCAAGCCTGACCTGGCGGAGTTCGAGCAGAAGGTCACCGAGGTCTGCGCCGACCTGGCCAGGCAGCTCCTGGTGGACGCCGAAGGCGCCAGCAAGGCCATCGCCATCGAGGTGATCGGCGCCCACTCCGAGCAGGACGCGGTCAAGGTCGGCCGCTCCGTCGCCCGCTCCAACCTGCTCAAGTGCGCCATCCACGGGGAGGATCCCAACTGGGGCCGCGTCCTGGCCGCGATCGGCACCACCGACGCCGTCTTCGAGCCCGACCGGCTCAACGTGGCGATCAACGGCATCTGGATCTGCCGCGGCGGCGCGGTCGGCGACGACCGCTCCAAGGTGGACATGCGCCCCCGGGACGTGACCATCACGATCGACCTGTCGGCCGGACCGCACACGGCGACCGTGCACACCACGGACCTGACGGCCGACTACGTCCACGAGAACTCGGCGTACAGCTCATGAGGCTCTCCACCGCCCAGACCAAGGCCGAGGCCTTGATCGAGGCGCTGCCTTGGCTGACCCGCTTCCACGGCGCGACGGTCGTCATCAAGTACGGCGGCAACGCCATGACCGAAGAGGCGCTCAAGGAGGGCTTCGCCGAGGACGTCGTCTTCCTGCACCACGTGGGCCTGCGCCCGGTGGTCGTGCACGGCGGCGGCCCGCAGATCAGCAGCGCGCTGGACAAGCTCGGCATCGAGTCGACGTTCACCGCCGGCCTGCGGGTCACCACGCCCGAGGCCATGCAGGTCGTCAGGATGGTCCTGACGGGCCAGGTCAACCCCGAGATCGTGGGCCTGGTCAACCGGCACGGCCCGTTCGCGGTCGGCATGTCCGGCGAGGACGCCCACCTGTTCACCGCCGTGCGCAAGCACGCGCTCGTGGACGGCGAGCCGGTCGACATCGGCCAGGTCGGCGAGATCATCAAGGTCGACCCCGGCGCCGTCAAGGCCCTGATCGACGACGGCCGCATCCCCGTGGTCTCCAGTGTCGCCAGGGGAGACGACGGCCAGATCTACAACGTCAACGCCGACACCGCCGCCGCCGCGCTGGCCGTGGCGCTCCAGGCGCAGAAGCTGATCGTGCTGACCGACGTCGAAGGCCTGTACGCCAACTGGCCCGACGACACCGACGTGATCGACAGCCTCACCGCCGACGAGCTGGAAACGCTCATGCCCACGCTGTCCAGCGGCATGGTCCCCAAAATGGAGGCCTGCCTGTCGGCGGTGCAGGGCGGCGTGCCGCAGGCCCACGTGCTCGACGGCCGCGTGCCCCATTCACTGCTGCTAGAGATCTTCACCAATGAGGGAATCGGAACGATGGTGATGCCCTGATGAACCTTTTTGAGAGGTTCGAGAAGGTGTTCATGCCCAACTACGGCATCCCGCCGGTCGCGCTGGCGCGCGGCGAGGGCTGCCGCGTGTGGGACGTGGACGGCAAGCAATACCTCGACTTCATCGGCGGCATCGCGACCAGCTCGCTCGGCCACGCGCACCCCGCCCTGGTCGAGGCCGTGTCGAAGCAGGTCGCCACCATCGCGCACACGAGCAACCTGTTCCTGCACGAGCCCGAGGTGCTGCTCGCCGAGAAGCTCATCGCCCTGCTGAACGCCCCCGCCCGGGTCTTCTTCGCCAACTCCGGCACCGAGGCCAACGAGGCGGCGTACAAGCTGGCGCTCAAGTACGGCCGCCGCGAGGGCCGCTCCTACTTCGTCGCCGCTGAGAACGGCTTCCACGGCCGCACCATCGGCGCCCTGTCGCTGACCGGCAAGCAGTCCATCCGCGACCAGTTCGGCCCGTTCCCCGTCGACGTGCGCTTCGTCCCCTACGGCGACGCCACCGCGCTCAAGGAGGCCGTGACCGGCGACTGCATCGCGGTCTTCCTGGAGCACACCCAGGGCGAGGCCGGCGTGGTGCCCCCGCCGGCCGGCTACTTCGAGGCCGCCCGCGAGATCTGCGACTCGACCGGCGCGCTGCTGGTGGCCGACGAGATCCAGTCGGCGATCGGGCGTACCGGGCACTGGTTCGCCCATCAGGCCGACGGCGTCACGCCCGACATCCTGACCCTGGCCAAGGGCCTGGGCGGCGGGATGCCGATCGGCGCCTGCGTCGGCTTCGGCGAGGTCGGCAAGCTGTTCGCGAAGGGCGACCACGGCTCGACCTTCGGCGGCAACCCGGTCTCCTGCGCCGCCGCCCTGGCGGTGCTGGACACCCTGGACCTCGACCACGTGAAGACCGTTTCCGCACGTCTGCGGGACGGTCTGGAGGCCGTCGGCCATCCGCTGCTGAAGGGCGTCCGCGGCCGCGGCCTGTGGCTGGCCGCGGTCCTGGACGAGCCGCGCTCGGCCGACGTCCAGAAGGCCGCCGCGAACGCCGGCTTCCTGGTGAACGCCCTCCAGCCCGACGCGGTGCGCATCGCCCCGCCGCTGGTGGTGACGGCCGACGAGGTGGACGCCTTCGTGGCCGCGTTCCCCGCGATCCTGGAGGAGGCCGCACGATGACCAGGCATTTCCTGAAGGACGACGACCTCTCGCCCGCCGAGCAGGCGGAGGTCCTCGACCTCGCCGCCGCGATGAAGAAGGACCGGTTCGGCTACCGGCCGTTCGAGGGCCCGCAGACGGTCGCGGTGCTGTTCGACAAGCCGTCGGCCCGCACCCGCGTCTCCTTCCACACCGGCATCGGCGAACTGGGCGGCCTGCCGCTGGTCGTGGACAACGTCTCGGTCCTGATGGGCCGCGGCGAGCCCACCGCCGACCTCGCCAGGGTGCTCGACCGGCAGGTCGCCGCCATCGTCTGGCGGACCACCGGCCAGGAGCTCATCGACGAGATGGCGGCCCACTCCCGCGTGCCGGTCGTCAACGCGCTCACCGACGAGTTCCACCCGTGCCAGATCCTCGCCGACCTGCAGACCGTCCGGGAGCACCTGGGCAGGACCGCCGGCCTCACGCTGACCTACCTCGGCGACGGCGCCAACAACATGGCCCACTCCTACCTGCTCGGCGGCGCCACGGCCGGGATGCACATCCGCATCGCCGCCCCGGCCGGCTACCAGCCCGACGCGGTCATCCTCGACCAGGCCGCCGCCATTGCCGCCAAGACGGGCGGCTCGGTGGTCGCGCTGTCGGACCCGGTCGCCGCCGTCCAGGGCACGCACGTGATCGCCACCGACACGTGGGTGTCGATGGGCCAGGACGGCAAGGAGCAGCGGGTCCGCGACCTCATGCCGTACCAGGTCAATGGCGAGCTGCTCGAGCACGCCGCGCCCGACGCGATCGTGCTGCACTGCCTGCCGGCCTACCGCGACTACGAGATCACCGACGCGGTGCTCGAAGGGCCGCGCAGCGTCGTGTGGGACCAGGCCGAGAACCGGCTGCACGCGCAGAAGGCGCTGCTGCACTGGCTGGCGACGCACCGATGACCATTCCGATGACCAAGGCGGCCAGGCAGCAGAGGATCACCGATCTGCTGCGGCGGCAGGCCGTGCGCTCCCAGCCGGAGCTGGCCAAGCTGCTCGCCGACAGCGGCGTCGAGGTCACCCAGGCCACGCTCTCGCGCGACCTGGACGAGCTCGGGGCGCTCAAGCTGCGCGCGGAGGACGGCTCGCTGGTGTACGCGCTGCCCGGCGAAGGCGGCGGGCGGATCCCGCTGGCCCGGGTGGGCACCGGCGAGTCCCCGTCGGCGAGGCTGCAGCGCGTCGCCGAGGAACTGCTGGTCAGCGCCGAGGCCTCGGCCAACCTGGTCGTCGTGAAAACCCCTCCGGGGGCGGCCCAGTTCATGTCCTCCGCGATCGACCACGCCGACTGGGAGTCCATCCTCGGCACGGTGGCGGGCGACGACACCATCCTCGTCATCACCCGCGACCCGGCAGGCGGGCCGGCGGTCGCCGACGCCCTCCTGAAAGTCGCCGCCCGGCGTAGTTTGGAGCAGAAATGACCGAGCGCGTGGTCCTCGCCTACTCCGGCGGGCTCGACACCTCCGTCGCCATCCCCTACCTCGCCGAGAAGATGAACGCCGAGGTCGTCTGCGTCGCCGTGGACCTCGGCCAGGGCGGCGAGGACATGGAGGCGATCCAGAAGCGGGCCATCGACTGCGGCGCCGCCGAGTCGGTCGTGGTGGACGCCAAGGAGGAGTTCGCCGCCGACTTCTGCGTGCCCGCGCTGCAGGCCAACGCCCTCTACATGGACCGCTACCCGCTGGTGTCGTCGCTGTCGCGCCCGCTCATCGCCAAGCATCTGGTGTCGGCGGCCCAGCAGTTCGGCGGCACCGTCGTCTCGCACGGCTGCACCGGCAAGGGCAACGACCAGGTCCGCTTCGAGGCCGGCCTGGCCGCGCTGGCGCCCGGCCTGAAGGTCGTCGCGCCCGCCCGCGACTTCGCCTGGACCCGCGACAAGGCCATCGAGTACGCCGAGGACAAGGGCCTGCCCATCGAGACGTCGAAGAAGAACCCGTTCTCCATCGACCAGAACCTCTGGGGCCGCGCCGTCGAGACGGGCTTCCTGGAGGACATCTGGAACGGCCCGACCGAAGAGGTCTACTCCTACACCGCCGACCCGTCCCAGCCGCAGGAGCCGGACGAGGTCGTCGTCACCTTCGAGGCGGGCGTCCCGGTCAAGATCGACGGGCGGCCGCTGACGCCGTACCAGATCATCGACGAGCTCAACAAGCGCGCCGGCGCCCAGGGCGTCGGCCGGATCGACATGGTCGAGGACCGGCTCGTCGGCATCAAGTCCCGCGAGGTGTACGAGGCGCCGGGCGCCATCGCGCTCATCACCGCCCACATGGAGCTGGAGAACGTCACCGTCGAGCGTGACCTGGCCCGCTTCAAGCGCGGCGTCGACCAGCGGTGGAGCGAGCTCGTCTACGACGGCTTGTGGTTCTCGCCGCTCAAGGACGCCCTCGACGCGCTCATCGCCGAGGCCCAGAAGCACGTCTCCGGCGACATCCGCATGACGCTGCACGCCGGCAAGGCCACCGTCACCGGCCGCCGCTCCGAGGAGTCCCTGTACGATTTCTCGCTGGCCACGTACGACACCGGCGACACCTTCGACCAGTCGCTCGCCAAGGGCTTCGTCCAGCTGTTCTCCCTTCCCGCGAAGATCGCCGCGGCGCGGGACGCGAGGAAGGGCTGATGCACTAATGTCGCGCCGGAGCGCAGGAGCTCGGGGCGAGAGAGCGAGGAACGATGCCAACGAGCACCGAAGCGGGCGCGACCATGAATACAGATAGAGGAGGAGAAGATTACGGTGAGTGATGGCAAGCCGATGCGGCTGTGGGGCGGGCGGTTCGAAGGAGGCCCGGCCGACGCGCTGACCCGGCTGTCGGTGAGCGTGCACTTCGACTGGCGGCTGGTGCCGTACGACCTGGCGGCGTCCAGGGCGCACGCGCGCGTGCTGCACAAAGCGGGGCTGCTGAACGACGAGGAGCTCGAGCGCATGATCGGCGCGCTCGACGACCTGGAGCGGGCCTGCAAGGCGGGCGAGTTCCGGCCGACGGTCGCCGACGAGGACGTGCACACCGCGCTGGAGCGCGGCCTGCTGGAGCGGCTCGGCTCGCTCGGCGGCAAGCTCCGCGCCGGCCGCTCGCGCAACGACCAGATCGCCACCGACCTGCGTCTCTATCTCCGCGACCACGCCCGCACGATCGTCTCCCGGCTGGTCGAGCTGGAAACGGCGCTGATGACCCAGGCCGCCGAGCACGCCGAGACGGCCGCGCCCGGCATGACGCACCTGCAGCACGCGCAGCCGGTGTCGTTCGGCCACCAGCTGCTGGCGCACGTGCACGCCTTCACCCGCGACATCGACCGGCTCATCGACTGGGACAAGCGCGCCGCGATCTCCCCGCTCGGGTCCGGCGCGCTGGCGGGCTCGTCGCTTCCGCTGGATCCGCAGGCCGTGGCGCAGGAGCTGGGCTTCTCGGCCGCCGCGCCCAACTCCATGGACGCCGTCGCCGACCGGGACTTCGCGGCCGAGTTCCTGTTCGCCGCCGCCCTGATCGGGGTCCACCTGTCGCGGCTGGGCGAGGAGATCGTCCTGTGGGCCTCGCAGGAGTTCCGCTGGATCGAGATGGACGACGCCTACTCCACCGGCTCGTCGATCATGCCGCAGAAGAAGAACCCCGACGTGGCCGAGCTGGCCCGCGGCAAGTCAGGGCGGCTGATCGGCAACCTGATGTCGCTGCTGACCACGCTCAAGGGCCTGCCGCTGACCTACAACCGCGACCTGCAGGAGGACAAGGAGCCGGTCTTCGACTCCGTCGACACGCTCCTGCTCGTCCTGCCCGCGATGGCCGGGCTCGTCGCGACCATGCGGGTCAACACCGCCCGCCTGGAGGCCTCCGCCCCGGACGGGTTCGCGCTCGCCACCGACCTGGCCGAGCTGCTGGTGCGCCGCGGCGTGGCGTTCCGCGAGGCCCACGAGGCCGTCGGCCACCTGGTGGTGTGGTGCCAGGTGCACGACAAGGACCTCGGCGAGCTCACCGACGACGAGCTGGCCAAGGTGTCGCCGCACCTCACGCCCGACGTGCGCGACGTGCTCAACGTGCCCGGAGCGCTGGCCGCGCGCAAGGCGCACGGCGGCACGGCACCCGACCGCGTACGCGACCAGCTCATCGCGCTCCGCGAAGCGGTCGACGCGCAGGCGGCATGGGCGGCGGGCAGCTGAGCTCCGCCCCGCTGCCGCGGAGCTTCTTCGACAGGCCGTCGCACGAGGTGGCGCCCGACCTGCTCGGGCGCGTCCTCGCACACGGCAACGTCGCCGTGCGCCTGACCGAGGTCGAGGCGTACGGCGGCCCGGGCGAGGACCCGGCGGCGCACACCTACCGCGGCAGGACGCCCCGCAACGCCGTCATGTTCGGCCCGCCGGGTCACCTGTACGTGTACTTCACCTACGGCATGCACTTCTGCGCCAACCTCGTCTGCCTGCCCGACGGTTGCGGCTCGGCCGTGCTGCTGCGGGCGGGCGAGGTGGTGGCGGGTCTCGACGAGGCACGCCGGCGGCGCAACGGCGGGCGCGCGGCGGACAGCGCCGGCCGCAGGACCATCCCCGACCGGGATCTCGCCCGGGGCCCCGCAAGGCTCGCGGTGGCCCTCGGCCTCCTGCGCGAGCACAACGGCCTCGACGCGATCTGGGAAGGCCCGCCGGATCCGACCGGTGGGGACGGCGCCCGCCGGCTGACCGGCCGGCCCCACACAGCGGCCATGATGCTCGAAGGCGACCCGGCCGACCCCGCCTCGATCAGGTCAGGGCCTCGCACCGGCATCTCGACGGCCAAGGAGGTGCCGTGGCGGTTCTGGATCGAGGGCGACCCGACCGTGTCCCCGTACCGAGCTCACGTGCCGCGCCGCCGGAGCGCCGCCGCCACCTCCGTGGGAGAGGCGCCCAGCTCGTGAGGACTGAAGACATGCAGGTGATCACCCGTGTCGATCTCCAGCATCTCGCTGCGCAGCCCCCACCTCCTGCGGACGTCGACCTTGATGTCCCAGATCGCCTCCCAGGGCACGTGCCGCTTGCCCGCGAACCCGTGCACCACGGTGATCCCGCTCTCGTCGGCCGCCAGCCGCACCGGAACGATCAGGTCACGCAGCCCCATCGCCCCCACCAGGACGGCCGCGGGGACGGCTAGGATCACGCCGCGGACATCGCCTGCCAACCACCAGTAAACGGCGAGTCCGGCGCATACCAGACCCCCTAAGATCTTGAAAACGGCCAGCTCGCGACGGACCCTCCACATGGAGACAGAGCGTATCCAAGTGGCGGTCAACCCAGGCGATCAGGCACGCTTGTAACACCCAACGTCCAACGTCTCAATGAAAGCCGGCACCGTGATCGACATTCTCGATGACCTCGCGTGGCGAGGCCTGATCGCTCAGTCCACCGACCTCGACGCCCTGCGTGCGTCCATGGCCAAGGGACCGATCACGGTCTATTGCGGTTTCGACCCGACCGCGCCTTCCCTGCACGTCGGCCACTTCGTGCCGCTGCTCACGCTGCGCCGCCTGCAGCGGGCCGGGCACCGCCCGATCGGCCTGGTCGGCGGCGCCACCGGCCTGATCGGCGACCCGAGCGGCCGCAACACCGAGCGCTCACTGAACGCGACCGAGGTCGTCGCCGAATGGGTGGAGCGCCTGCGCGGGCAGGTCGGCCGGTTCCTCGATTTCGACGCCCAGCCCAACGCCGCCCTCATGGTGAGCAACCTCGACTGGACCGGCGAGCTGAGCGCCATCGGCTTCCTGCGCGACATCGGCAAGCACTTCCCGGTCAACCGCATGCTGGCCAGGGAGTCGGTCTCCGCGCGCCTGCAGGGTGAGGGGCTGAGCTACACCGAGTTCAGCTACCAGATCCTGCAGGCCAACGACTACCTCGAGCTGCACCGCCGCTACAACTGCACGCTGCAGATCGGCGGCAGCGACCAGTGGGGCAACCTCACGGCGGGCGCCGACCTGATCCGCCGCGTCGAGGGTGCGCACGTCCACGCGCTCACCCTGCCGCTGATCACGAAGGCCGACGGCACCAAGTTCGGCAAGACGGCGGGTGGCGCGCTCTGGCTCGACCCGGAGATGACCTCGCCCTACGCCTTCTACCAATACTTCCTCAACTCCGATGACCGCGACGTGATCCACTACCTCAAGGTGTTCACGTTCAAGAGCCGCGAGGAGATCGAGGCCCTGGAGAAGGCCGTCGCCGAGCGGCCCTTCGCCCGCGAGGCGCAGCGGACGCTGGCCGAGGACCTGACCGAGTTGCTGCATGGCAAGGAAGAGCTCGACGCGGTCGTGGCGGCCTCCAAGGCGCTCTTCGGCCAGGGTGCTCTGGAAGACCTGCCCGCCTCGACGCTGGCGGCCGCGCTGGCCGAGGTGCCCAAGGCCGAGATCTCCGCGCTGGGGGTGCCGTTCGTGGACCTGCTGGCCGACAGCGGCCTGGTGGAGTCGAAGTCGGCGGCCCGGCGGGCGGTCAAGGAGGGCGGGGCATACCTCAACAACGTCAAGATCACCGACGAGACTTACGTGCCGGCCGCCGACGACCTGCTGCACGGGCGCTTCATGGTGCTGCGGCGTGGCAAGAAGTCAATCGGCGGCGTCGAGGTCGGCTGACCGGTGCTTGTGCCAAGCGGGCCTTTCCAGTGGCGGAAGGCCCGCTTCGGCGTAGTACGAGGCGTTTTCGCAGCTGGTCGGGTCCGTCGGTGAACTCTCAGCAGTTCAGCGACGAATGAACAGAGCCACGGTGAGGCCCGGCAGATCCCCGGAGTGCTTGGCCATGCTGAGTTCGAACCCCGCCTCTTTCACCTGTCCGACGCGAGGAATCCCGTCACCCTCCAGCCCCGACTTCTTCGTCCCCCGCCACACCACCCAGACCCGTTCCCGCCTGTGCAGCGCCGCGGAGACATCGGACCGCTCGGGATAACCGAACCCGTCGGGGTGGGGCGCGACACCGATCCGTAGCACATCGACCGGCATCAGGGAGTCCGCGTAGTAGTCGAATCCCCGGCGCACCTGGCTCTGCCCGAACACGATCGCATCGTCCGGCTCGGCCCTGATCACGCGAAGGGCCCACGGGATGTTCTCGAAGCGCCCGTTCTCCTCCCGGATCTCCACGTGATCAGGAAAGGCCAGCCCGGCCCCGAGCAACACGACCACCACCCCCGCGGCCACGGGGAAGCGCGGGATGGCGGCCACGGCCAGCCCCGCCAGCAGCGCCAGAGCCGGAGCGGTCACGAAGAGATACCGGTCCACATAGACCGGGGTGAGCAGGTGAGACACCGCGAGAAGCAGCAGCGGCGGCAAGATCAGCCACCCCACCAGCGCGAGCGCCCATGCCCTGTCCCTGCCGCCCGCCGATGAGCCCGCGCCTCCCGCGGGTGATCCCGCGCCGTCCGCCGGTGAGCCCGCGCCCCCAGCTCCACGCCGGCCCGCCCACAACAGCGCCGCGCCGGCCAGCGCCATCGCGAACAACAACACACCGAGCGCCGTCGTGCCGGCCGCCATCTTGGGGAACTTCAGCCACACCTCAGGCCCGCGCTGCGGGATCCAGCTGATCGCGTGCCGCTCGCCGTACCCGATCAGTCCCAGCACCACGGCAGGCACGAAGCCGGCGGCGAGCGCGCCCAGCATCGGCGCGAGCACCGCCCGGCGGGCCAGCGCCACGTGGGCGGGCAGCGCCAGCACAGCGAACAGATGCGTCGAGCACACCAGCGCGATCGCCACCCCGTAAACCACCCACCGCCTGCCCTCCGGACGCTCGAGAGCCCGGTGCAGCGCCCAGAAGGAGAACACGACGGCCGCGGCCGCGAACGCGTACGACCTGGCGAAAGCCCCGAGGTAGGACACCGACGGCAGGATCGCGAAGACGGCGGCCGCGGTCACGCCGGCGCGGGCGGAGTGCAGGCGCCGCCCCAGATCGGTCAGGAACCAGGCCGCCACGCCGATCACGATCGCCGACGGCAACCGCAGCCACAGCTCTGCCGTGCCGGCCTTCATCCAGAAGTGCATGAACAGGTAGTACGGCAGGAAATGGCCGTCGATGTGCTGCGCCAGCTCCCACATACCCGCCAGCGACCGTGAGGCGAAGCTGATGGTGGCCAGCTCGTCGCCGTTCAAGGTGGCGGAACCCGTTCCCGAGAAGGCCGCGCCGCCCGCGAGCAATGCCATCCACCACGGGGTTGACCTGCGGAGACGTTGGGCGGGGCGAGCAGGGGGTGCAAGAGTGGCGGCAGTGGTCACCGGGGCAGGATACGCGGCGTAAGAGCGGTCAAATGGCAGATGTGATGGCCGGTCCCCTCATTGGCGCGAATCACCTCCGTGTCACTGACTGGTGGTACGTGTCGGCTTCATAACGATCACCACGCGCCGCTCCGCATCGCCGACCGGTCGCTCGTACTCCAAGCCGTAGCGCGTGGCCAGCACGTCGAAGAAGTCACCCGACGAATCCGGCTCAACCCGCTCGACCACGCCCCGGATCTCCAGATAGCGGTACGGCCTCTCGGGGTCGTTGATCGAGATCGCCAGGTGCGCGTTCTGGGTGACATTTCGGTGCTTGCGGCGGTCCGTCGTGGTCGTGAATCGCAGGTACTCCCCGTCCCACACCGTCCAGACCGGATTCACGTTGGGCGTGCCGTCCGGCTCGATCGTCGCCAGGTGGGCGAACAGCGGCCGCTCCAGCAGATCCAGGTGGCTCTTCGGAATCATCGCTTCCTCTTCTCCTTCAGTGCCCGATCTTCAGCGAGCTGACTTTATCAAGGTTTTGATGATTATCAAGGTTCGAATCATTGTATGAGGTTGTATTGTCCGGGCATGGGGATGCCCGCAGGTGAACGGCTCGGCATGGACATCAAGCGCACCGAGCAGTCGCTCATGACCGCCAAGCAGCTGGCCGTCAGGGCGGCCGGGTTGACCGTCCCTCAATACGCGGCGCTGCTCGTGCTTGCCGACAGTCCCGGAATCTCAGGTGCGGCGCTGGCGCGGACCTGCCTCGTGACGCCGCAGGCCATGACGGTCGTGCTCAAGAACCTGGAGGAACGCGGCCTCATCGAGCGCTCGCCGCATCCCTGGCATCGCAACGTCCTCGAGACCCGGCTCACGGAGTCCGGGCGTGCGGCAGTGGAAGTGGCGGACGAGAGGGCCGTGATGATCGAACGGGCCATCGCGGATGAGTTCACCGAGGGGGAGCGTGCGACGTTGCGCGAGCTGCTGGCCCGATGCGAGCAGGCCATCGGGCGCGGGGCGGCGCAGCTGTGAACGGCCCGTGCCTGGCGATTTGACGTGTCGCGAATCGCGACCTAATCTTTGACTTCGCCCCGGGAGTGAGCCGGACGCCGATCAGGCGGACGGGCCTCGGACAAGCCCCTTGAAATGACGAACCACTCGGCAGAGTCGCTTCGGCGTGCTCGAGCCCGAGTCGTTCCTGGGTGTGCCGCAGTCACCGGAAAATCGGTTGATTCGACAAGCTCTGGATGGAACGGTAAGTTACGAGGGTTGCCCCGGAAACGGGGCGCACCATTCTACAGAGGTTGGGCAGCGCTTCTCAAGTCTCACGATTTGACACAGCACTTTCTCGCTTGATAAGATGGTGAAGACGAAACTGTCGCCTCCAACTCGAGATCGCAAGATGTCGATGAGGATGTACGCGTCCGTTTCTTGAGAACTCAACAGTGTGTTAAAAGCCAGTGCATGTGCATCACACATGTATGACCCCGTCATTTTTGACGGTTATTGCTTGGATGATTCATCCGAACATGATCATTGTTTGGA